>NZ_JAFCWX010000003.1:0-321023 GCF_049897805.1 Massilia sp. TWP1-3-3 | reverse complement strand
AGTTGCTCGGAGAGCTGATGACCCCGCCGCAGGTTCAGGCCGGAACATAGCGCCGTGGCCAGCAGCACTATCGCGCCCCAGTACACGCGCCGACCAAGAAAGCGCACCGACTCCGGCGTGCAGCGGCGGCGGCAATTACCGCAACAAAAACTCAGACGCAAGGTGTCGACGCCAGAACTGCCGGGGCCGCCATGCGGCTTGCGTTCATAATTGGCTTGATGCAGCGGACCGCCGCAGGCGCAGCGGCCAAGACGGACCTCGGCGGCGTGCTCTTGATCGATGCGCAGCAACAACGCAAAGAAAGCTGGATCACGAAGGACGGATTGGCACATAATGGACTCGTCTCAACGGTGTCAGAAACCAGAGACTCGTCCTCAGAGGGCTTGCTGGTCAAGCTCTTTGAGGGCGCTCAGCCTTAAAACCTCAGTTATTCTGCACAAAACTCCCTCAAAAGCCATCAAACATCTTGCACGCGCTCAAGAGAGTTGGAAAGCTGCTATTTCGGCGCCTTCAAGGTGTACAAACGCCAAAGTCGGTACCATTTTGTGCACGTGGGATAGCCTTGGGTTAGAAGTTGGTACCGAAGACACGCAAAAAACGGTGGAATTTGTGAATCTTTATATCTCTATTCCAGAGTTTTTGACTGATCCACATACCGTGCATTACGCCGCGCTGCCGCCCCAGTCGCCTTTTTCCGGAGAGCTAACATTCGACGGCGCTGTTATAAACCCAAACACCGGGTTCGATGAGATACGTTCCAAGCTTAATCGCAATAGAAACGTCCGTTGCGGGACACTTGACTGTTCAACGCCGCATGGAACATTTTCCGATAAGGTGTTGTTATTTTTCCACCTCAAAGGAACCAGGAAGACGGATGCGATTGAAAGTATTGGTTTTTCGTTAAGAGACCAGTCCGATGAATGACTCCGGCAGGCTGCAGGGTGAGGTCTTCCCGACTCTACCTCGCGGCTTGGAACGGAAGCAAAGCGAAGATTTTTCAGCTTACTAGTTGGCAATAACCCCACAATATTGCCACGGTCAGCTCGTCCGTGGCTGATTAGTGTTCGTACTGCGGCATGCGCACTGGGTGAAAGGAACTCGGAAATTGCGGTAGTGAGGATGGATGGCGATTTTACGCGCGCTGATGGTGCGCAACGAGGCCGCAGCCTGTTCGGACTTACGCACATGAGCTGCGCAAGAATATTTAGCGTAAGCTTTTTGGTATTACTGGTTGGATCAGGCCAACGACGCATTTGCAGAGTGCCATTGACAAGCTTGGAGGTCCTCAGAGTTGGCAAGCAATTCAAAAGCAGGCGGATACCGATGCCAAGCTCCTATCCTGCTGCGATCCCCCAAGTGGAAATATCTGACGCGCCGGCGCTGCAGCGCCTGGTAATTGACGGAAAACGAGCAGATCGTTCGAAGTATCCGAGGTGTGTAAATGGAAACTAATGATGCCGTAGGGGACGCCAAATTTCGGCCAAGCTTGGACTTGCGCTGTGCGGTTCTTAATGAGGCAACAATGAAAAAATTGATTCTTCCACTTTTTCTAATATGTGGGGCTTTCGTCGCCAGCAATGCGCAGTCCCGGCCGCTCTGTGAGCCGACCGCCGCCGCAGGTAACCCCACATGGACGCGCGTTTATGTAAAACCCGTGGACCTCAAAGCCGGAGGCACATTGCCCGGTCTTGACGGCTCTCGCGTTGTTGCCACCGATGCGTGGAGGCCGGCTCCCGGGGAAGGGCGTGGCAAAAGCTTGCCTTGGCAATCGCGGGTCAATTGGGACGCCTATCCTCAGCCGTTGGCAGACCTTACATCCTCCATCATCTATGTTGATGCGGACGACAAGGGCGTGAAATACCCTTGTCGAGTTGAGGCGAGAGACTTAACCGAAACGTCCCGGGAGCGTCGGGATAAAGCCGGACAGTTGGTCCGTCCTGGCGCTGCTGACGTTCGCGTGTACGAGCTCACGAAGATCTTCTATGACCAGCGTTCACGTATCGCGGGCGTGGCGCAATTCGTCCTCGATGACCGCCATTTGGCCCTCAAGCGTGAAAAAACGGAGTGTTTTCACTATAACCGAACGGATGGTTTTTTGGGCGCCGCACCTGCTAGCGCGGAGACATGTACCGCATCGTCCCCAGAGCAGATCGAGGAACGCTACGTGTACACAGAGGCCGGGAAACTATTGCGGAGGATTGACGTCGAGAAAAGCATGCCTGGATTGGATGGCAAGCCGTTTGTCGTAAAGCGGGCCGGTGTTGTCGTGTATGGCGAGACCGGTCAGCCTATTGCAGAATATGCCGAGACCGAAGAAAACAAACGCTACCGCCGTAGCCTTGCGGCGAATGATGATTTGACCAGATACGCCGGACTCAAGGTCATAGCGTCCGCAAATGAGATTGATACTGTAGCCGCCCAGGGCGGTACTCTGCTCGGTTTTTGGCAAATATACTCGCTGCCAACCAAGGTCGCCAATGCAAACGATGGTGTGTACGAGAGCAAATATTCGGTGGCAAGGGGGACCAGGACGCACATCACGTCGGCGGACAAGGCAAGGCTTTGGGCAGCTTTACAAAAGCAAGATCACGACCTGATGCTGGACGCTCAAGGAAAATTCTTGCTAGTACCCGAGGCGACGCCGGCAGTATGGAAAAAATGCATTAACTATCGCGTCAATACCGTCGAAACATGCCCTTGATTTAAGACCGCATCGGCAGTTTGAACTTGTGATGAAATCCCACCGTTTGCCTGGGGGCGCACTCTCGGGGGACGTCCATGCTTAACTGGCTATATGAAGGCCGATGGGCGAGCCGCGAACGTTTGAAGCATCATTGTCGTTGGGATAGCAGGCGCATTGATTCACGACCAAGTCCGGGTTCTACACACAGTCCGGCCGGCTCACTGACCCTTCAGGCGCTCCACGTCGCTGAGCGCTCCCGCCAAACCGAGTCTGTGGGCTTCCTTGTAATACGCAAGTGCTTGCTTAATTGCTCCTGCCCCGCCTTCGCGCTCCGCCATTTCGCCAAGATGGTGGTGCGCCAGGGCATTGCCTCCAGCAGCACCCTTGAGGAAAGCAACACGCGCCTCCTGGGTCTTGTTTTCAAGTAGCATGAGTGCGCCGTAATTGGTCATCGCATTGGCTGAGTTCGCATCCATGGCAATCGTGAGCCAATGGACTGCTTCTTTTAGTAAGGCGGCGCGGTCATATTTTCCGGGGGGCATGCCGTATTCCTTCTGCAACCGCAGGCAGTCAATCATCTGCACGTATTCGCGCCCAGCGCGCGGTGCCGTCTCGGCGCTTTTGTCGATTGCGTAGGCTTGTGTAAAGTAATCAGCTGCCTCTTGGGACAACACCAGCGTGCCCTCGAGCTGATCGGGATAGCGGGGCCGCAGCGGCGAATATGCGCGACCGAGGTTAAACAGCGTCGGATTGTTGAAGCCCATCGACAACGCTTTCTTGAAGCTGGCAATGGCTTCCTTGCGATTATCCTGATCGAGCGCCATGATGCCCATGTTGTGCGCGGCCCTCGCAGAGCCCAGTGCCAGTGCCTTGTCGTACCACTCCTTCGCCTCGTACAAGTCGATCGGCACGCCGAGTCCCAGGTGCTGGGCTTTGCCAATCAGAAAGTTTGCCTCGGCATTGCCGGACGCTGCATCCTTATAGGCGCGCGCCTGAAAAGCAGGATAGTTTTTATCGAGCAGCAATTGTTCGAGCGGGGAGACAGGACCTGCTTGCGCATCAACATGCACTACCAATGCGAACAAAAGGGAGGCCAGAAGAGGGCGGAACGACATCGGGAACATCAGCATCCTTCATTGAAATATGGGTGGGTAACGCTACATTGCATGCTCGTGAGCGGAATTACACCAGGGACGGTTTCACTTCGCACGTTCACATTGCTGCATCACCACTTTATCCTAGAAGCCGCTCGCCAGGTTGGCTTTTAGGCAATTTTCTCAGCTGCCGATCCGTTTCCAAAACGACGTCAATATTTTTATATTGGATTGATTCCGATGCCGTTCGAGCTGCACAATGGGTTTAACGATTTCATCTCAAAAGCAAATAGCCCACACGAGGTGGGCTATTCTTGCTGCTCAAGCACCCTTGGGCGCCTGTAAAAGAGCCGGCATCACCCGGCCCCAGGAGGAAAGCTTACTTCGACTTCGAGCCCGATGAACCGCCAGACGACGACTGCGATCCGCCGGATTTGCCACCGGACGAGCTCTTGCTGTCGGAGTCGCTCTGCTTGTTGCCGCCCGAGCTTGAACGCGACGAGCCGATATCCGAATCGCTTGCCTTGCTGCCGGACGATTTCGACGAGCCGCTGTCCGAATCGGACTGCTTCGACCCGGCCGAGCCACCCGACGAGCTGCGCGAGCCGCTGTTCGAATCGCTCTGCTGGCTGCCGCCGTGGCTCAGCTTGCCGGCTTCGCGCGCTTCATCCGACGTGAATTCGTGGGCGTTGCCCGAAGCGTGCGCTGCACGGCCGCCTTCAGCGGCGATTTCGCGTTGCTTTTCAGGATCCATCGATGCGAAACCGCGGTTGCTGGTGTCGCCGCTCTGGTTGTTGCCGCCCTGGTTGCCGCCGCGATTGCCCGACTCTTTGTCCGACTGGTTATTGCCTTTGTTGTTACCGCCTTGATTGGTAGCCATTATCGTTCTCCTAGTATTTATGTTGAGTAGAGTTACTGGAACTAATCGTTTCAGCTTTTTCGCACCGTTGTGTGTTCGTTGCGAGAGACTTCATAGTAGGCGAGCGCGGCAGAATGTTAAGTCGGCGGATAGCCAGTGCGTATGTAGGATGAGATAACGTAGTTTACTGCCTGTAGACCTACGAAATTAAAGGATGGAAATGATTGATTTTGGAAAGAATTTTATGGGGAAATTATGCCGCTACGGCAGGGGCATCCTCCATCGCATGCACCCGCACCGCCCAGACCACGCCGACGATCAACAGGCACACGGCCGCCAGCTCCAGCGGACGCGGTGTCTGGTGCGCAAGAATAAAACCGTACAGCAGGGCGAATAGCGTTTCAAACAAGATCAGTTGGCCGGACAGCGTGACCGGCACGCGGCGGCTGGCGATGTTCCACAAGTGGTTGCCGATCACCGATGCACCCAACGCGAGCAGGGTGTTGGTGACCCAGAACACCGTCCAGTCGCGCCCGCTTGCAGCGGCGCCGGCACCGGTAATATCGCCATGAAAAACGGCCAGGCCCGCCAGTCCGATCAGCACCGCAATCGCACCGCTGGCCAGGCCGTACAAGGCCGACCATTCGGCGCTGGTGAAATGCGCATTGCGCTTGAGGAAGCGGGCGTTGTCGATGGTGTACCAGCTCCAGCACAGCAGCGCTCCGGTCGCGCACGCCAGTCCCAGCAGCGTGCGGCCCAGGTCGGCGTTGATCGCCCGCGCATGCTGGAATACATCAATGTTGATGCACGCAATGCCCGCCGCGACCACCAGCAGCGGCAGCGCCAGGCTGCGCAGCGCAACGGCGCCATGATCCTTGCGGCCCATCAGCGTCACGGCAATGGGCAGCACGCCGATGATGAGCGAGGTCGGCGCCACGCCCGCCAGCTTGACGCCCAGCGCGAGCAGCATGTAATAGACGATGTTGCCGGCCAGCGCGTGGCGCAGCAGGGCTGCATAATGGCTGCGCTCGAGCCGCCCGAACAAGCCGCGCAGGCGGGGCAGCATCAGACCCAGCGCCAGCGCCCCGTACGCCGTGTAGCGGCCCACGGCCAGTTCCACCGGCGAAAACGCGCTCAGCAGTTCCGGCACGATGAACACCATGCCCCACATGGCGCCCGCCACCAAACCGCACACTACACCTGTCCACATCGTCGCTGTTCCAAAGGGCAAGGGCAGTAGTGTCGCACACGGCCTTGTCGCGCGCCGCGTTGACACTTAAAATCAAAAAATGCTATAGTCAAAGAGTTAAATTGGAAACCCTTCCAACCTTCAAGCAGGCATAGACCAGCTTACCCAGGAGACAAAATGTACAACGTATGTAAAGTCGCCGCCGTAGTCCTGCTGGCCTGCGCCGGCACGGGCGCGCGCGCCGCCGATCCCAAGCCCGACGTCATCCACTGGTGGACTTCCAGCAGCGAGGCGGCCGCCGTGCGCACCATCGCCGACGCCTACCGCAAGCAGGGCGGCGTCTGGAACGATGCGGCCATCGCCGGCGCCGACCAGGCGCGCGCCACCGCGATCAACCGCATCGTCGGCGGCAATCCACCGATGGCGGCGCAGTTCAACACCACCAAGCAGTTCACCGATCTGGTCGAGCAGGGCATGCTCAATAACGTCGACGACGTCGCCAAGCGGGAAGGGTGGGACAAGTTCCTGCCCGAGCCGATCCTGAACGTCATCCGCGTCAAGGGCCATTACTACGCGGTGCCGGTCAACATCCACATGCAGGCCTGGATCTGGTATTCGAAAGCCGCTTTCAAAAAGGCGGGCATCGCCAAAGAACCGGCCAGCGTCGACGAACTGTTCGCCGCACTCGACAAGATGAAGGCCGCCGGCATCGTGCCGCTCGCCCATGGCGGCCAGGCGTGGCAGGAAAACATCCTGTTCCTGGCGATGCTGGCCCATGTCGGCGGCACCGACCTGTACCTCAAGGTGCTGCGCGAGCGCGACCCCGCCGCCATCAATTCGGAAGCCTTCAAGAAGGTGCTGAGTACTTACAAGCGCCTGCAGTCATACGTCGACAGCGGCGCGCCGGGCCGCAACTGGAACGACGCCACCGCCATGGTCATCAGCGGCAAGGCCGGTTTCCAGATCATGGGCGATTGGGCCAAAGGTGAATTTTCAGCGGCCAAAATGACGGCGGGTAAAGAGTATGGCTGCATCGCGGGCTTTAACGCCCAGTCGCCCTACCTGATCCAGGGCGACGCTTTCGTCTTCCCCAAGACGAGCAATCCGCAGCAGGTCAAGTACCAGAAGCTGTTGGCCAGTACCATCGTCGCGCCCACAACCCAGGTCGCGTTCAACAAGCTCAAAGGCTCGATCCCGATCCGGGGCGACGTCGACGCTTCCAGCATGGATGAATGCGCGCGCACCGGCATCGCCATCATGAAAGACCGCGCGCGCCATGTCGGCATCGGCGAGGTCTATCTCACGCCCGACCAGAACGGCGCCATGCAAGACGTGCTGACGGCATTCTGGAATACCAAAATGCCGGTCGAAAAAGCGCAAAAGGGGATCGCCGCAGCGCTCAGGAGCGAACAGTAAGCCAGGCGCGCACTTGTGGAGCATCGCCCGAATGCAGTATCCTTTGTCCTTCGATCATGGATGAATGAGCAAGCGCGTGGCGACTTTGAAAGATGTAGCATTGCTGGCCGGCGTAGGCCTTGGCACCGCGTCGCGCGTGGTCAGCGGCAAGGGCGCAGTCTCGCCCAAGACGCTGGCGCGCGTGCGCAAGGCAATCGAAGAACTCGACTTTCAGCCGTCGCACGCGGCGCGCTCGCTGATGTCCGGCACCTCGCAGATGATCGGCGTCTACATCCCCTTTTTAAGCGGGACTTTTTATACCCCCATTTTGCAGCTGGTCTATGCCGAACTGCGCGCCGCCGGCCTGAACATGGTGGTCGGCTTTGGCACCGGCAGCGTCGACGAACGCCGGCAGGCCGTGGAGGGCATTGATTTTCTCAATCAGCGCGGCTGCGACGGCGTGCTTGTGATGAGCAACGCGCTGCGCGAAGAAGACATCGCCGCGCTTGGCCCGCGCAAGGCGCGCCTGGTGCTGCTCAACCACTGCCTGCCGGGCATGGAGGAGCGCTGCTTCACGGTCGACCACAAGCTGGGCGGGCGCATGGCGGCCAGAGCGCTGCTGGACAAAAGACACCGCAGGATCGCCGTCATCGCCGGGCCCAAGTACGCCGCCGACAACGTCGAGCGCATCGACGGCTTCATGGACGAACTGGCGCAGGCCGGCATCGACACCGCCACCGTCTGGCTCGAGGAGAGCAACTTCGCGCCCGAGGGCGGCTGGGCCGCGGCCGACAAGCTGCTCAATTCCGGCTACGACTTTACCGCCGTGTTTTGCGCCAATGACGAAATGGCCGTCGGCGCGCTATCGTACTTTCAGCAGGCCGGCGTGGACGTGCCCGGCGCCGTCTCGGTGCTCGGCTACGACGACACCGACACCGCCAACTTCACCGCGCCGCGCCTCACATCCGTGCACATGCCCTGGACCGAGATGGCCCTGAACGGCTTGAACTGCCTGCTCAACCGCTGCTACGCCATGCACCGCCCGTTCACGCATGAGTACGCCGTCAGCGTCACCGCACGCGCCTCGCTGGCCAAGGCCAGGAGCACGCGCGCCGCAAAATAAAAAACCGCCCGGTTCCGCTCGCGGGCGGTTTTTTTTGTGGTAAAGTGGAAGCGATTCCAATTTCTCGGCAGGCAACTTCCACTACCACGAACATGTCCATGACCAAACAACCTTCCGCACCGCACGGTTCCCTGTCGCGCGCCGATTTTGGCGCCGATTTTGTGTGGGGCTGCTCCACATCGGCATTCCAGATCGAAGGCGGCGCCAGCGCCGATGGACGCGTGCCATCGATCTGGGACACCTTCTGCCAGCAGCGCGGCGCCATCCGCGACGGCTCCGACGGCAGCGTCGCCTGCGACCATTTCAACCGCTGGCCCGAAGACATGGATCTTGGCCGCTCGCTCGGCTTGAACGCCTACCGCTTTTCGATTTCCTGGCCGCGCATCTTCAGCGCACGCGGCGCCGCCCCCAACGAGGCCGGACTCGATTTTTACTCGCGCCTGGTCGACGGCATGCTCGCGCGCGGCCTGGTGCCATGGGTCACGCTGTATCATTGGGACTTGCCGCAGTATCTGCAAGACGCGGGCGGCTGGACCAACCGCGACACCGTGGCCGCATTCGTCGAGTATGCCGACGTCGTCACCCGGCGCCTGGGCGACCGGGTCAAGCACTGGATCACCCACAACGAGCCGTGGTGCACCGCCATTCACGGCAACCTCGATGGCATGCATGCGCCCGGCCTCAAGAGTTTGCCCACCGCGCTGCAGGTGTGCCACCACGTGCTGCTCTCGCACGGCTTGTCTGTCCCCGTCATCCGCGCCAATGTGCCGGGTGCCGCGGTCGGCATTGCCCTCAGCCTGCACCCGATCATGGCGGCCAGCGACTCTGCCGCCGACCAGCAAGCCGTCGCGCGCCATGACGCATTTCGCAACCGCTGGTTCCTGGACGCCCTGTATGGCCGCGGCTATCCAGTCGAGCCGCTGCAGATGATGGGCGCCGATGCACCCATCATCGCGCCCGGCGACCTGGCCGCGATCGCGGCGCCAACCGATTTTTTGGGCGTGAATTACTACTTCCCGGAAGTGGTCAAGGACGATGCCAACGCAGGCTTCTTGCGCACCTCCGTGGTCTTGCCCGAAGGGCGAGAGCGCACCGATTTTGGCTGGGAAGTGGCGCCCGAGGGCCTCACCGCGCTGCTGGCGCGCATCGCGCGCGACTACGCGCCGCCCGACATGTACGTGACCGAAAACGGCTCGTGCTATGACGACGTGGTGGGCGAGGACGGCAGCATCGACGACGGCAAACGCCGCGATTATCTGGTCCGGCACCTGGCGGCGGTGCGCCAGGCGCGCGACGACGGTGTGCCGGTAAAGGGTTATTTTGCCTGGAGCCTGCTGGATAACTTCGAATGGTCGGAAGGGTACTTGCGCCGTTTCGGTATTGCGTATGTCGACTTTGTCACCCAAAAGCGCACGCTCAAGGCAAGCGGCCAGTGGTACCGCGCGTTTTTGGGCGGCCAGGCATAGACGACGGGATCACGACAAAGCGGGGCAGCGTGCCACGACAGCTGCCCGCTTTTATACCCGGTACACCACCGCGAACCCGCCTCCCGGCGTTCTGAAATTGGTCGTCTGTCCCTGGTACACCCGCGCCGCCGTCCACTGCACTTTGCCGTCATAGCAATAGCAGCGGATGTCGAACTTGAGCTTCTCGGGCGCTTCGGCGGAACCCGCCATCCGCTGCGCCGGCGCCATGATCGCCTGCGCCACGTAGTCGCCGGCGAGAATATCCTGCCACGCGCGCTTGGTCAGCTTGTCGCCGCGATAGGCCGCGCGTCCGCCAAAGCCGGCGCTCGGCTTGAAGAACAAGCCGCGCCGCGCCGCCCACAGGCGCTCGGCCTGGTCGGCCTGCACCACTTCCGTGTGCGGAATGCCGGCCAGTAGCAGGGCGCGGGTAGCCTGCGGCACCCCCAGTTCCGTCAACTTGGCGTCGTCCGTCAGCAGCGCCAGATTGCGCTTGTCTGCATACAGCGCGTGCGCCTGCGGGTGCGGGGTGATCACGACCGCGTCAGCGAGGTAGGCGGCGCGCATGGCCGCGCTGTCGGGATGCTCCAGCGCGAAATCGGTCAGCCGGTTGTAGACCAGGTCCACGCTGCGGCCATCAATGTGCAGTCGCGTGCCATCCCATTGCAGGGCTGCGGGATCGGCGATGACGGCGTCAATGCCGCTGCGCGCGAAGAGCTGCTTGAACAGTAAAAATTCGGGATACAGGTACTGCGTCTCCGGCGCGGTGTCGACGATCGCGACCAGCCCGAGCGGCCCTTCTCGCCCCGCAAGGCGCCACTCTTGTAAAAACATGGCGATGATCTGCTGTTCGAAGCCGGCGCCGCCTTCGGATCCGTCCACGGCGCCTTGCGCGAGCGCGCCGCACGGGTCCTGTGCGCGTGCCAGGGCGGCGTTGAGCAGCGCGCCGCCCGCGTTGGTATTGATTTCAATGAGGCCGATGCGCTCGCCCTCCAGGTGGAAGTCGTAGCCAAAAAACACGCCACGCGCGCGCTGGGGGTGGCGGGCGATAGGCGCGGCCCCGGCCAGCACGTGCGCGCCGTACGAGGGCAGGGCGAGCACCGATTCCACCGCCCCGATCAACGCTTCCATCTGCAGCGCCTGCGCCGAGGACACATACACCGGCAGGGTCGAAAACAAATGCGGGCAGCGCTCGGCGATCAGCGCCGGCACGTCCGGCGTGCCGGGCGCCGAGCGCAAGGCCTGCGTCAAGGCGTCCAGTTGCAGGCCGCCGCAAAAGCAGTTACTGTTTAATTGTTCGGCCGCCTGGGCCGAACAATCCTCGTCACATGAAAGATTGGTCATGCGGACGATTCTAGCACCGCATGGCGCTACACTCGCGGCGGGTCGGTCTCCCTGGCGTACACCCGCTGCTCGGCCAGCACGTCCTTGAACATCTCCAGCCCGGCCGCGCTGTCGGCGCCATCGACGATGATCAGCCCCGGGTCATCCGTGTCGTCCGGCAGGTCGAGCGCCACGCCTGCGCTGACCAGGAGCTCCACGCCGCTGCCCACCGCCAGCAGGGGTTTGCCGTGCCGGTACTGCTCGCGCAGGAAATTGAGGACGTTGGCGTCCATGCCCAGGATGCCCGCCATTTCGCCGCCGTCCGGCACGATCAAGCCATCGTAGAGTACCGACGGCCCGGCCTCGAAGGTGATCTCGACGTCGAGCGGGCAGCCGTCGAGTGACGTAACGCGGCCCAGGCGCTGGCCCACCAGGCGCGGCACGGCGCCATCCTTGAGCAGGGAACCATACATGGCGCGCACCATGTCGCCATCGACTCCGTCGGCGACCAACAGCGCTACGCGCCGGGTACGGATGCCGCGCTGGCCCGGGCGGCTGAGCAGCGATAGCGACGGCGAGGGCGCATATTCGGGAATGGGCAGTGGCGTGGCGCGCGGCAAGGGCGCCGGCAACGGCATGCCCAGGCCTTCGGCAACCGCGCCTGCCAGCGCCAGGTCCACGTTGACCAGGCCGGCAAGCATGCGCTCGCGCACGGCGCGCACCTGCACCCGCGTGAGCTCAAAGCGGAATGCGTTGATGATGTGGCGCTGTTCGGGCGCGCTCTGGCTTTCCCAGAACAGGCGCGCTTGCCCGTAGTGCTCGCCAAACAGTTCGGGCTTGCCGCGCACTTTCGTTTCAGCCGGCACGGGCTGCGGAAAGGTGTTAAAGCCTGCCGTGCCGGCCTGGAACGGACAGCCGCCGGCCAGCGAATTGGGTTCGTAATTGACGCGTCCGCGGTTGATGGCTTGCCGATGAAAGCCCTCTCGCTGGTTATTATGCACTTGCGCAATAGGCGAGTTGATCGGTATTTCGTGGAAGTTGGGCCCGCCCAGGCGGCTGATCTGGGTGTCGATATACGAATGGTTGCGCCCTTGCAGCAACGGATCGTCCGTAAAATCAATGCCGGGCACCACGTGCGCAGTGCAAAACGCCACCTGTTCGGTTTCGGCAAAAAAATTATCGGGATTACGGTTCAGCACCAGCTTGCCAACAGGCAGCAGGGGCACCATTTCCTCGGGAATAAGCTTGGTCGCATCGAGAATGTCGAACGGGAAGCTGTCTGCCTGCGCCTGCGTGAAAATTTGCAGACCCAGCTCATACTCGGGAAATTGGCCTGATTCAATTGCTTCCCACAGGTCGCGGCGGTGAAAGTCCGGGTCCGCCCCGTTGATCTTGACCGCCTCGTCCCACACCACCGAATGGGTGCCCTGCAACGGCGTCCAATGAAACTTGCAAAAATGCGCCACGCCTTCCGCATTGACCAGCTTGAAGGTGTGCACGCCGAAGCCTTGCATCATGCGATAGCTGCGAGGAATGGCGCGGTCCGACATGACCCACAACAGCATGTGCGTGATCTCGGGACTGAGCGAGGCAAAGTCCCAAAAGGTATCGTGGGCGCTGGACGCCTGCGGTATCGCGTGGTGGGGTTCGGGCTTAACAGAGTGCACCAGGTCCGGGAATTTCATGGCGTCCTGAATAAAGAACACGGGTATGTTATTGCCCACTAGGTCCCAGTTGCCTTCGTCGGTATAAAACTTGGTCGCAAAGCCGCGTACGTCGCGCGCCAGGTCGGCCGAACCCCTCTCGCCAACCACGGTTGAAAAGCGCACGAACACGGGCGTGCGTTTGCCGCATGCCGCGAACGGTGTGGCCCGGGTAAATTCGCACAAGTCCTGGTAGGACTCGAAATAGCCGTGCGCGGCCGAACCACGCGCGTGCACCACGCGTTCGGGAATGCGCTCATGGTCGAAGTGGGTGATTTTTTCGCGCAGGATGAAGTCTTCCATGGCCGTCGGCCCGCGCAGGCCGATCTTGAGCGAATCCTGGTTGTTACCCACCGGCACTCCCTGATTGGTGGTCAGGCGCTGGCCGGTGTCGTCGACCCGCACCCGGTCGAGCGGGCCGTTGAGCGGGTTCGCGCCCAGCTGGGGGTTGCCGTCGCCCACTTTGGGCGACGCCGTCGTTTCGGTACTGGTGCTGGCGGTGGCCAGCGGCGTGTCAGGGGCGTGGGTCTCGCCCTCGTGCGGCTCGCGCGCGGCGTCGCCGTATTCGAGTCCCTTGGTGCTGTTGTAAGGCATCTTGGCGGCGAGCGCGGCGTTGCCGACTACTTTTTCCAGCAACTGTTCGGCGGTCGGCTCGCCGCTGCCCACGCTGGCCGGAGGTTGACCGGTGGATGGGCCGGAAATGGTGCTCAGGACGGAGCCGGCGCCGTCAACCGGCGTGCCGTTGTTGTGACAATTAGCCATGCTGGACCTCTGTAGAGAAAAGAGGCGGACGCCCCTTTGGGTTGGCAAACGAAGCGGCGCCATCAAGACGCGTGCTTGAGTTTGCCTAAGCAGGCTCAGCCAGACTTTGACCTGTCATAAGAATGCAGCCATGCCGCTCGCACGGGGCCAGATTGCAATAGAATGAAATCTTGTTCTTATGAAAAGGATTCGGATGACACCGACGCAATGCACGCAGCACGATGCCGCCACGATCGCCATGTTAATCAGCGAGGCGAACAAGGAGGTGGCGGTCAGGTTTGGATTAAATGCCGACAATTGTCCCAAACACCCGTCGTTTTGCACCACAAGCTGGGTCGAGGCCGAGATGGCGCGCGGCGAAACGTATTTCATGCTGCACGACCCAACAGCCGGGCCGATCGCGTGCGTGGCCTACGAAAGGCCGGCGCCAGCGCGCGCTTACCTGAACCGCCTGTCGGTGCTGCCGCCGCACCAGGGCCAAGGTGCGGGCGCGCACCTGGTCGCGCATGTGGTGGAGCAGGCGCGCCGCGACGGCGTGGCATCGATCAGCATCGGCGTGATTGGCGAGCACCTGCATTTGCAGCGCTGGTACAACAAGCTCGGCTTTGTTGATGGGGAACCCAAGCGCTTCGCCCATCTGCCGTTTTCCGTCAAGTACATGACCCTGGCCGTGCCCGATTAGCGCTGATCACGTCACGGCGGCCTTGGGCTGGCCCACGATAATGGCGCCGAAAGCTGCCGCCAGCAGCACGTACAGGATGGCCAGCGGCCACAGGCGCGCCTCGGCACCGGCGGCGATGCGCACCAGGGCCATGCCGCCGATGCCGAAGTGGGTCAGGTTGCCCATCGCCAGCGGTCGGCCGAACACGCCGCCCACCAGGTGCGACTTGCTCATCCAGTTGGTGATGGCGCCACCCACGTACAGCGCCCCCAGCAGTTGCACGGCGGGCAGCAGGGCCGGGTGCTGCACCCCTTGCATAGTTCCGAGCAATTCTTGCGGGGCAAATATCAGCAACAGGCCGATCGTAGCCATGAAAGCGGCGCTGACGACCATTAGCAGTTTGCTCATGCAAAGTCCTTTACGGTAAAAAGTGGGAAGGCCCGGCAAGGCTGCATCAAAGCTTGCGCCGCCAGATGATATGCAAGTCGTCCACGACCGGCACGCTGGCCAGTCCCAGCAGCACGAGCGCCAGCGGCACCGTGGCGATATAGCCAACATGCTTGAAGCCCAGCGCTCCCGCCACGCCGCCGACAAAAAAGCACAGTACCAGCAGGCACAGCATTTTTAATCTGGGGCGGTTGACGGCCACCTTATCGCCCGGCGCATGGTTGCCGCGGTTGGGATAAACCAGCTTACCAAGTTCAATGCCGATGTCGGTCACGATGCCGGTGACATGCGTGGTGCGTATTTCGGCATTCGACAGGGAGGTAATGACGGCGTTTTGTAAGCCCATGATGAACGAGAGCAAGATCACCGTCACCGACACGAAGTAGCCGTCAATATCGGCCAGGCGCGCGCCCAAGAGGCCAAAGCAGAGCAGCAGGCAAGCTTCCAGCAGCAGCGGCAACGCAAACTCGCTGTGCATCTGGCGCTGGCGCGAATAATGGACCAGCATCGTCGAACATGCCGCCCCGACAATAAAGGCGAACAGCGCGCCCAGCCCGGCCAGAGCAATATCGACCGTTCCCAGCGCCAGGTTGTCGGCCATTGAGGAAACAATGCCCGTCATATGGGATGTGTATTGTTCCACGGCGAGAAAGCCGCCGGCGTTGATCGCCCCCGCCACGAATGTCAGCGCGTAGCCGAGGTGGCGGTTGGTATGGGCCGTGCGCACCCGTCCGGTCAGCTTGCGCGAATAATTGATGGGCATGGAGTTAGGGGCGCCTGGCAGTTGACTGCCTCCATGTTACTCCATCGATGTTGTCGAAGCAGACTTACTTACTTGCTCAGCTGATCCGGCGCTGCGGCAGCGCTGCGCGCGCTCAGCAACTTTTCGAGCACCGGATCGCGCTTGTACACGTCCTGCGAAAAGATCGCATGGCCGTCGCGCCCGCTCACCGCGGTTGCGTAAAACAGCACCACAGGAATCGGCGTCTTCAGGTTAACCGTTTTTTGCGGGCCCGGCTCCATCGCCTTGCCGATCAGCTCCTTGGTCCATTCCGGCTTGCCTGCCAGTACAAACTGGGCCAGTTCCTGCGGCTTTTCCACGCGAATGCAACCGTGGCTCAAATCACGCCGCGTGCGCTTGAACAACTCGCGCGCCGACGTCGAGTGCAGATAAATATTGTCCGGATTGGGCATGGCGAACTTGACCGCGCCCAGCGCATTGCCGGCGCCCGGACGCTGGCGAATGCGGTACTTGCCTGCGCGCAGGTCGGCCATGACGGCCGCATCTACGTTGCGCACCGGTTCGCCTGCACCGCTCACTGCGACCAGTTCCATCTCGTTTTTGGCCAGATAGCTGCCATCCTTGGCAATCTTGGGAATCAGTTCCGCTTTTTGTATGCTCGGTGGCACGTTCCAGTAGGGATTGAATTCCAGGTAGCGCATGCTGCCCACGAACAAGGGCGTCTGGGTCTTGACGGCGGTGCCAACGATCACCCGCATTTCCAGCGGCGGCGGTCCGTTGGTGTCGCCGTTGTTGATGGCCCATAGGCGAAACGCCGGCAGGTTGACGGCAACGATGGGGCCATTCGAAAAATCCGGCAGCCAACGCAGGCGCTCAAGCGTCAATTCCAACTGGCGCACGCGCTGGCTCAGTGGCGTATTCATCGCGGCAACGGTGTCGGGACCGAGGATGCCGTCGTCCAGCAGGCCGTGGCGTGCCTGGAAACGCTTGACTGCGGCGGCCAGGTCGGCGCCGTATTTGTCGTCCGGCGCGCTGGCCGCTCCCGGCTCGTCGCCCACCAGCAGCAACAAGGCGCGCAAGGCCGGGGCTGCCGGATAGGATGCGCCGACTTCGATCTTGTCGCCCTTGGCAATCGGCGGCAGGCTGGTGACGGGCGCCTTGGCCAATTGACGGTAATGGGCCAGCGTGTGCTTCATGTATTTGTAGAGCGCAATGCGCGGCTCGGCCTTGGCGACGGCGGCGGCCAGCGTATTTTGTTCGACCGCGCCGCGCAGTTGCTCGACCGGATCAAACGCGGTCAGGCGCGGATCGGGCGTGGCGCTGTGGTATTCGGAACGCACGCGCCCTACGCGCAGGTCGGCCATGTATTGCAGCATTGCGCGCGTCAGGGCGACGTCGAGCGCGGCGTCGTCCAGGCTGGCGCTGCGCACTTTTGCGGCCAGTCCGTCGGCATCGTAGTCGGCCGGCGACAGGCCGTGCACGGCCGCTTCCTGCAGCAGCACCACGGCGGCGGCGGCTTTTGAGAGGTTAGCGCCCAGCCACACCGGAGCGTAGGCGCGCGGCGCGTAGAAGCGTTCCAGCCAGTCGCGTTGGTCATAGGTGAGCTGGCCGCTTTTCTGGGCCTGCTTGGCCGTTGCGGCCAGCACGCGGATGTCGTCCGGCGTCCCGGCGTGGACGGTGATGCTTGCAAGCGAGAACAGCACTGCCAGTGCCAGGGACGCGAAGGGCTTGGAGGAGGGTGTCATGCGTGTTTCTTAAGGGAAAAACAAGATTGTAGGCCATACCGTCCGGCTGCGCTACGCCCATTGCGCACGAGGTCGTAAAATGGGCGCCGCTTGTGCCGAATGGAGACAGCGTGGCGGCCGTACTGAATGATTGCCTCGGGTGCAGGGCGGTTTGCCCCATGTTATTCTGTTTCGGCAAGCTTCACTCAAGAACGCAAAGGATAGTATGCAGGGCAAAATAGCAGTTGTGTTGGCGGTCGCTACGGCGGCCTGGGGTTCGGTCGCGCAGGCGCAGGACGTGATCCGGATCGGCCATGTGGCCGCCACCTCGGGCGCCATCGCGCACTTAGGCAAGGACAATGAAAACGGCGCGCGCATGGCGGTCGACGAGTTAAATGCCAAGGGCGTGCTGATTGGCGGCAAGCGCTACAAGATCGTGCTGCAGGCCGAAGACGACGCCGCCGATCCCAAACAGGGCACCACGGTCGCGCAAAAGCTGGTCGACGCCGGCGTCAATGGCGTCATCGGGCACGAAACGTCGGGTACGACGATACCGGCCTCGCGCATTTATTTCAATGCCGGCATTCCCCAGATTTCGCCCTCCGCCAGCAACCCCGCGTACACGCGGCAAGGTTTTGGCACGGCGTTTCGCAATGTTGCCAACGATGAGCAGCTCGGCGCCGCCCTCGCCCGTTACGCCGTGCAAAACGGCAAGGCGCGCCAGATTGCCGTCATTGACGACCGCAGCGCCTACGGCAAGGGCTTGAGCGACGAATTCATCAAGAACGTCAAGAAGTCGGGTGTGGCGCGCATCGTGTCGCAGCAATACACGACCGACAAGGCGAGTGAATTTAGCGCCATCCTCACTGCCATCAAGGGCAAGCAGCCAGACCTGGTGTTCTTTGGCGGCATGGATGCGGTGGCGGGGCCGATGCTGCAGCAAATGAAAAAACTGGGCATCAAGGCCAGCTTCATGGGCGGTGACGGCCTGTGTTCGGATTCGATGGCCAGGCTCTCGGGTGACGCCATGGCGGACGGCCAGGTAATTTGCGCGGAAGCGGGCGGTATTGAAGCGGCGCAGCAAAAGGGCATGGATGACTTCAGGGCCGCCTACCGGAAAAGATTCGGCATCGACGTGCTGACGTACGCGCCATACGCCTATGACGCCTTGTTGACAATGGTCGACGCGATGCGCCAGGCCGGTTCGCCCGATCCGGCGAAATATCTGCCTGTGCTGGCCAAGATCCGCCACCAGGGGGTGACCGGCACCGTCGCCTTTGATGCGCGCGGCGACGTGCAAAATGGCGTGCTGACGATTTATACCTTCAAGGGCGGGAAGCGCCAGCGCGTCGCTGTCATGAAATAGCGCGCGAGAAGGAAAACGCAGCGCTCGCGTGTGAGCGAGCGGAACTTATAATGTTCGCCACGGTCTAACCTTGTTATTCGAGGGGGTGACTGTATGGACGACGTACCGCGCTCTAGTAAATGTAAGCTTCCAGCGTTCATCCGCGACAATATTGAGTCGATTCTCGTCGAATGGGAGGCGTTCGCCAAGGGCATACTTTCGGCGCGCCACATGGACGAGGCCGCATTGCGGGACGACGCCGGCGCCATGCTGCGGGCAATCGCCGATGATCTTGAACAGCCCCAGACGTCGGGCCAGCAATTCGAAAAGTCGCGGGGGCGCGCGCCCCCTAACACGCTTGAGAGCGCCGCTGAGCGGCATGGTTCCGCCCGCGTGGCAAGCGGCTTTAGCCTGGACGAAACCATTTCTGAATTTCGGGCCTTGCGCGCCAGCGTCCTCAAGCAGTGGGCATGCGCGAACAGAGCAGCTGAAACGGCCTCGTCCGACGAAGCGCTGCGCTTTAACGAAGCCATCGACCAGGCGCTGACTGAATCGCTGGAGCGCTACGCACTCGACAAAGACGAGCACACGCGGCGCTTTGACACGCTGCTGTCATCCTCGCCCGACTTGCAGTTCATTCTCGATATCGACGCGCATTTCCTGTATGCCAACATCACCTTGGCCAAGCTGTTCAATGCGCAGGTTGATGCCATCCTCGGCAAACCCATCCGCCGTTTTTGCAGGGACTTGGCGCCCAAGTTCGAGCGCGACATCGCGCACGTTGTCGACAACCACGAGTCTTTGCGCGGCGAATTCACCTGCCATGCCGACCAGATGGAACCGGTGACGTACCGCTACGTACTGCTGCCGGTCATCAATGAGGCTGGGGTTGTTGAGTCCGTGACTGGCAGCGCACGCAATATTTCCGAACTCAAGGCGTCGGAAAACAAGTTGCTGCGCAATGCATATTACGACTCGCTCACGGAATTGCCCAATCGCATGCTGTTTCGCGACCGGCTCGAGCAAGAGGTCCGCTACGCGGGGCGCACCGGCCTCACGCTGGCCTTGTTGTTCGTCGACCTTGACGGTTTCAAGGGGGTCAATGACCGCTTCGGTCACGCGGCGGGCGACCAGGTATTGCGAGAATCAGCGCGCCGCATTGGCGCCTGCGTGCGCGCCAGCGATACCGTAGCCCGCCTGGGCGGCGACGAATTTACCGTCATCATCACTGACGTGCGGAAGATCCCGCACATCGAGGTGCTGGCCCAGCAAATTCTCGCCAGCCTGGGGCGCCCGATTGCGCTGCACGAACATAGCGCGGCTATCTCCGGCAGCATCGGCATCACGCTCTATCCGCAAGACGCGCTATTGCCCGACGACTTGCTGCGCAATGCCGACCAGGCCATGTTCGTGGCCAAGAAAGCCGGGCGCAACCGTTTCAGTTTTTTTACCAAGGCCATGCGCGACTCGGCCTGGGCGCGCCTGCGCGTGATTGACGAATTGCGCGAGGCAATTGCCTGCCATCAGCTCGCCGTGTATTACCAGCCGATCATCGACATGGGCACCGGCGCCATCGTCAAGGCCGAGGCACTGGTGCGCTGGCATCACCCGCAGTCGGGCACGCTTCTACCGGCCGCCTTCATCGGCCTGGCCGAAGAGACGGGGCTGATCGGTCAGATCGATGCCTGGGTGCTCCAGGAGGCGGTATGCCGGGCGCGCCAATGGAGCGACTTGCTGGGCCGGCCGTTCCAGGTCAGCGTCAACAAGTCGCCGGTGGAATTTACGGACCGCTCGATGATGAAGCCCGGTGGTCCGGACTTGCAAACGCTGACCGAAGCCGGGGGCAGCGTCGCCGTGGAAGTGACCGAGGGCGTGATGCTCAACGAATCGCCCGGCGTGCGCGAAAAACTGCTCGCGCTGCAACAGGCCGGCGTGCAGTTTGCGATCGACGACTTTGGCATCGGCTATTCGTCGATGTCTTACCTGAAAAGGTTCAATGTCAATTTCCTCAAGATTGACCAGAGTTTCGTGAAGGACATGGTGAGCAGCTCGGAGAGCCGCATCTTTGCCGAAACCATTGTCATGATGGCGCACCGGCTAGGCTTGAAAGTCATTGCCGAAGGGGTAGAGACCTGCGCCCAGCGCGACTGGCTCAAGGCGGCGGGTTGCGATTACGCCCAGGGCTTTCTGTACTCCGAAGCAACCAGCGCCGAGTGTTTCGCGCAAATGCTGACGGCTGCGCATTAGGAAACGGGTGGTGCGCCAGGCGCTGTTGGCCAATGTTCTTGGCGACGGCGCCTCTGGTGATGTCAACGTGCTGCTGCAAGGAGCGTAGGAGCGTAGGTCGGATACGCGCAGACCTGGGCAGCCCCCTTATCCGACGTGCGTTGACGCGACGCATCTCGGATAAGGGGCTGCCCAGGCCCGCGCTTGGCCGACTTACAGTCCGATCCCGATAAAAATCCGCAGAGCTATGCGGCAATGGTGGGGAAAAGCTAACCCGTCAATGGCGTGCAGCCTTGCGCGCCCTCAGCTTCCCTGGCTGGGCGCGCCTTGCCGACAAGGGCATTCCAAACGCAAGCCGTGCAAGGTCGGCGCGCTGCCAACGCGGGTTGCCTGCATCAAATCTTCCCTTGCGTAAGTCTTTCCGTAAGACGACAATCTTGCTCCAGCATGATAAAGGAGTCGGGGTGAGAATGTCGGTAGCAAGAATGTTGGTCATGGTTGCGGCAAGTTTGCCGCTGTTGGCAATTGCAGCAAATCCGGGTGCGCCCTACCAGGTAGTCGGTATCGCAGACGGCGACACGCTGACCGCGCTCAGCGCCAGCCGCGAGCGCATCAAGTGCCGGCTGTACGGCATTGATGCGCCGGAGAAAAAACAAGCGTTCGGCCAAGCATCGAAATTGTCCTTGTCCGAGCTGTCGTTCGGCAGGACGGCCTACATCGATGTCGTCGGTCGGGACCGCTATGGCCGCGCCATTTGCAAGATTGCCGTGGCCGGGGTGGACGTCAACAAGGAACAGATTGCGCGCGGCATGGCGTGGATGTACCGCCGCTACGCGAGCGATCGCAGCTACAGCGACGCCGAACTCAAGGCCCAGACCCGCCATGTGGGCATTTGGCGCGACACGCAGCCTGTGCCGCCATGGGACTTCAGGCGCAAAGGCGTGCGGCGCACGCTGTAATCAGGACCCCGGCCACGCGCCCGGCGCGCCCCGGCGATGTGAGGGCGGCATCGGCCTCCCCAATCAAGCCGGGCAAGCAAAGGCTTGTTGCCGTGCTGGGTAATATGCCGAAGCCTTGATGTAAGGCGGAAAAGCGCAAACCTCGCAATCCGCCACGCGATACCGGGCACGCATGGCGCAATGCGCACTTCGTCCTTTTGCGCCCTACGGTCTTGATTGGCTCATACCTCGGCCAGCAGCATGTGCACGAATTCACCAGCCGGCACCGCCTTGGAAAACAGAAAACCCTGCCCGAAATCGCATTGACCCTCGACCAGGAATGCTCGCTGTTCCACCGTCTCGATGCCTTCGGCAATCACTTCCAACCCCAGTTCGTGCGCCATGGCGATGATCGAGCGCACGATGGCGCGGTCGCCCAGGCTGGCGCCAATATCGCGCACGAAGGATTGATCGATCTTCAGGTAGTCGACTTCAAATTTTTTCAGATACGCAATCGACGAGTATCCCGTGCCAAAATCGTCAATCGCCACCTTGATCCCCGCATCGTGATATTGCAGCAACGTGGCCGATACGCTGGGCGAAGCGTCCAGCAGCAAGCCCTCGGTAATTTCGACCGAGACGCTACTGCCCGTCAAGCCCAGTTCGTGCAGATGCGCGGGCCAGTTCACTTCATCGAGGCGCGAGACGAATTGCACCGGCGACTTGTTAACGCTGACGGGAAACGGCGCACCAGTGCGCTCGCCCCACGCGCGCGAGCATTCAGCTGCCTGGCGAAACACCCAGTCGCCAATTTCACTGATCAAGCCAGTTTCTTCGGCGAAGGCGATGAAGCGCACCGGCTCGATCATGCCCAGCAGCGGGTGTTGCCAGCGCAGCAACGCTTCCGCCTTGACCACGCGCCCACTGCGCAAGTCGATGATCGGCTGATAGTGCACCTGCAACTGGCCACGGCGCAGCGCGACGCGCAAATCGCTGATCAGGCGCAGCCGGTCGTTCGCTTCGCGCTGCATGGAGGGCGTGAAGTAGCTGAAATGGTTGCGCCCTTCGTTTTTGACCACGTACATGGCCTGGTCGGCATTGCGAATCAGGTTTTCGGCGTCGGACGCATCGTTCGGATACAGCGTGACGCCAATGCTGGCCGACAGGTAGATCACCTCGTTGCCAAACAAAAAGGGCTTGCTGAGTGTTTCATTGATTTTCAGCGCGACCGGATCGACGTACAGGTTCGTTTCCAGTTCGGTCAGGATGACGGTAAATTCGTCGCCGCCCAGCCGGGCCACGGTATCGGACTGGCGCACGCAGGCGCAGATGCGACGCGCCGATTCAATCAGCACCTGGTCGCCCACCGTGTGGCCGAGCAGGTCGTTGGCTTCCTTGAAACGGTCGAGGTCGATGAACAGCAACGCCAGCGGCAGGCCGTTGCGCTGCGCCTTGCGGATTTCATGGTCGAGGCGGTCACGAAACAGGCGCCGGTTCGGCAAGCGTGTCAGCAGGTCAAAGTTGGCATGCTCCCACACAATTTCCTCGGAGCGGCGCTTGTCGGTGATGTCGGTAAATGTTCCCGTCATGCGCTGCGGTAAGTTGCTGCGCGGATGGCGGTTGACCACGGTACCGCGCGAGAGCACCCAGCGCCAGCCACCTTCCGGGCTGCGCACTCGAAACTCGATGCTGAACGTGGCGCGCGAACCGGCCAAGCAAATATCAATCTCGGTACGCACCCGGTGCTGGTCGTCCGGATGCACCAGCTGCTCGAGCAAGCTGTAAGGGGCGAACGGCCCCGGTCCGTCGAGTGAGAGGATGGCGCGCGCCCGGTCTGAATAGACGACCTGGTTCACGGCGAGGTCCCAATCCCAGATGCCGTCGCCCGAGCCTTCAATCGCCAGCTTCAAGCGCTCATTGCTCACCAGTAGTTCTTGCTGTGCACGCACTGCTTCGTCAATGTCGAGCGCGATGCCCACGTGGCCGGCATAGTTGCCGTCGGCGAAGAACCAAGGTGCCGCGTGCGCTTCCATCCAGTGCCATTGGCCGTCGGCAAAGCGGATTCGGACCCGGCGCTGGACTGCGGCGCGCTGGGCGATCGCACCGTCGAGCACGTGCAGCGTGTCGGCGCGTTCGTCCGGGTGCAGAATGTCGCGCCAGCCGGCGCCCAGCAAGTGCTCGGTAGGAATGCCAAGCAAGACCTGGTGGCGCGGGTTGACATAAATGGCCGCGCCGCGCGTGTCGAGCTGCCAGATCAGCGCAGACGACGCTTCGGCCAGCGCGCGAAATCTGGCCTCGCTCTCGGCCAGCGCGTCTTGCGCCCGCTGGCGCTCGGTCAGGTCGACGGTGACGGCCAGGATCTGGTAGCCGTCCGCCTGCCCGCTTGCCTGGCCGCTTGCCAGGCGCGAGACAATGCTGTTGGCCGCAACCAGCTCGCCGTTGGGACGCACATAATGCTTTTCCACTGATTCGGAAACGCCGCTTGCAAGCATGCGTCCGACCGCCTGCATTGACTTGTTCAGGTCGTCGGGGTGGGTTACGTCGGCGATGCCCAGCGTTATCAGCAGTTCCGCAGGCAGGCCCAGCATGCGGCACAAGGCTTCATTTACGCGCAAGAACTTGCCTTCAAGCGAGATGAGCGACAGTCCCACCTGGGCTTCGGAAAAGATGGCCGACAGCTGGCGTTCACTGTCGCGCAGCAAACTTTCAGCGCGCGCCCGGTCGGTGGTGTCGAAAAAGATGGCCAGGGCACCGGCCGGCCGGGCGTTGTCGTCGTGCAAAGGTGAGAAATTGATCGAGAACCAGCATTGCTTCAAGGTGCCGTCCGGCCGGCGCGAGCGCAGTTCCTGTTCGCTCCAGGTAAAGCCGGCATCCTCGTCGCGCGCTGTGCGCATGCCGCGCTTGAAGGCTTCGCTGGCGGGCCACGGGTCGTCAGGGTGCTCGTCGAACGACAGTTTGTGCGCCATTTTGGTGAGCGGCATGCTGGCGTCGTTATTGATCAGTACGCCGTCCTCGCCCCACGACAGAATGGCCGGAACTGTCATTTGCAGCAGCATGTCGACCGCTCCCATCAAGCTTTGCGGCCAGCATTCGAGGGGGCCGAGGCTGGTGGCGGCCCAGTCGCGTGCACGGATTCGCGATGCCATCTCGCCATGATAGGAGGGCCAGTTTTTCATTGTGCACGCGCATTTGTTGCGCATTTGTGGGTTAAACAGGGTTAGACACGCCAGCTGCGTGATTTACTCATGTCACAGGCGCAAACGCGCCAGTATTTTCAATCGTGACGACCGCAGCTTGTTTCGGCAGGTGCTCAAAGAGCGGCGCGCGAACGCCAATCGTTGCGCCGGGGGCACCCGTCCTTGGTATAGTCGAGCCTCCGACATGTAAATTGGGCCAATCATGAACGATCCGCTGCACGACGAAGGCGACGATGGCGCGCTGCTGCGCGAACTGGCGCTCGATCAATTGGGCGCCGAGCTTGTCAAGATGGAAGGGCGCGTTTTTGTGCGCTTTTCCGGCTGGGTGGAGGCGGGCGGCCTGCGCGTGCCCTACCACCTGGTGCCCGCGCACGGGGTGCTTGCCAAGCCGAGCAAGTGGCGCAAGCTCGAACGCGACGCCAAGGCGCGCCTGCTGTCCGAGCGCATCACGGCCGCTGCGGTGGGCGCGCTCAATGCCAGCGTCGAGCATTTTGTCGATGACATTGCCGCGCGCTGCGAAGACGTCAACCTCGACGCCGCCGTATTCCTGGGCCAACTGGCCGAACTCGAAACGTCCGAGCCCGCCTCGTACGTGTTCGAGCGCATCGGGCAGCGTCTTGAGCACGCCATCGAGCGCGCCCAGGAAGAGCGGCACGCCGCGCGCACCAAGCAAAGCATCAATTTGGCCGAGTATCCCGATTCCTTCGAGGTGGCGCGCCGCATGCCGCGCAAGTTCATTGCCTTGCTGGGCCCGACCAATTCGGGCAAGACGCACCGCGCGATGGAAGCGCTGGCCAAAGCCGCCAGCGGGGTCTACCTCGCGCCGCTGCGCCTGTTGGCTCTTGAAAACTTTGAGCGCTTGCAGCAAGCCCGCCCGCATGGCGAGGCCTTGAAGGTCAGCCTCGTTACGGGCGAAGAGCGCCGCCTGGCCGAAGGCGGCACCCACGTGGCCAGCACCGTGGAAATGCTCGACACCCGCACCCGGGTCGACGTGGCCGTGATTGATGAAATCCAGATGCTGGCCGACCGCGACCGCGGCTCGGCCTGGACCGCGGCCGTGTGCGGGGCGCCGGCCTCGGTGGTGTATCTGGTCGGCGCACCCGAAGCGCGGCGCGCCATCGAAGCGCTGGCCGCGCGCCTGGAAATCCCGCTCGAAGTGCATCTGCTTAAGCGCATGGGGCCGCTGTCGATGGAACCGAGCGCCGTGCGCAAGCTGCGCAACGTGCAGCGCGGCGACGCCGTGATCGCCTTTTCGCGCCGCGAAGTGCTGATGTGGCGCGACATGATTACCGAGATGGGGCTGTCGGTGGCCACCGTCTACGGCAACCTCGCGCCCGAAGTGCGGCGCGCCCAGGCCGAACGCTTTCGCGACGGCTCGGCCGACGTGGTGGTGGCCACCGATGCGCTGGCGATGGGCTTGAACATGCCGATCGCGCGCATCATCATGACCACCACCGTCAAGTACAACGGCGTCGAGGAAGAAGAAATTTCAGCCTCGCTGGCGCGCCAGATTGCCGGGCGGGCCGGGCGCTACGGCGTGCACGAGGCGGGTCTGGTGGCCGGCTACGACGACGACACCCATGAAGTCATGCGCGCGCTGCTCAAGGAGAAAATCGCACCGCTCAGCGCCACCGGGTTTTCGGTCGCGCCCTCGCTCGAACACTTGCACCGCATCGCCGCAGTCACCGGCGAGACGTCGCTGGCCAAGCTGCTCAAACGCTTCATGCACAACATCGACGTGCCGGACGGTTTTTTCTTTCCGCGCATCACCGACGAGCAGGCCGAGCGCGCGCTGTGGCTCGATACGCTGCCCTTGTCCGTGGCCGAAAAATTCATGCTCTCGCTGGTGCCGGTGTCGACCAAGGTGCCGTCGCTGCAGCGCGCCTGGGAGCAGTGGGCCCAGGCGCTGGCCAAGAAACGCGTGTCGAAACTGCACACCGATCAGGGCGACTTGCAGGGCCGCAATTTGCAGGAAGTGGAGGACAGCTGCCGCCTGTATTCGGCCTACGCCTGGTTGTCCTACCGCGCGCCCGAGTACTTTCCCAGCGTAGAAGTGGCGCAGTCGCTGGCGCGCGCCGCCTCGGAACGGGTCGATTCGATCCTGCATGCGCAAAATGCGGCCGCGCGCAAGAAACACGATAAAAAGTTTCGATAAGCTGGAACAAGGCTTGACCTTCCAGCGATGGGAAGCTTTAAAGTAGCCACAAATCCATACTGCAAAGGACTGACATGAACCTGATTCGAACCGCCGCTGCCATCGTCTTGGTCGCTTGCAGCACGGCCGCCCTGGCCGCGCCTGCCGTCGCTGACGGCGAAATCCGCAAGGTCGACAAGGACGCGGCCAAACTGACGATTCGCCACGGCGAGCTGAAAGACCTGGGCATGCCGGCCATGACCATGGTGTTCCGGGTGCAGGACAAGGCCATGCTGGGCCAGGTGGAAGCCGGCGACAAGGTGCGCTTTACTGCCGCCAAAGTCGACGGCGTGCTGACCGTCACCACGCTCGAAAGCGCCAAATGACATCGCGCCCGGGCGCTGCGGCCATGCTCGTGCTGGTGATAGCCGCGCTGCACGGCCCGGCTGCCCAGGCGCACGCGACGCTCAAGCAATCCGCGCCGGCCGACGGGGCGGTGCTGGCGCGCGCACCCACGGAAGTGTCGATCACATTTAACGAAGCGCTGGAAAAGCTTTTTAGCGGCGCGGTCTTGCGCGACAGGGCAGGCAGCCTGGTCGGCAACGCCAAGGCGGCGCTTGACCCCGCCAATCCTGCCGTGCTGCGCCTGGCCGTGCCGCCGCTCAAGCCGGGTCGCTATGTCGTCAAGTGGACTGCGGTGGGACATGATGGGCACCGCCAGCACGGTGCCATCCGGTTTAGCGTTCGCTAAGGCATCGTCATGGACGCCGTCGGCCTGCTGCACGCCGGCTCGGTCATGCTCATCAACGCGGTACTGGCGTGGCTGTGCGGCGCGCTGCTGGCCAGGCGCTGGCTGCGCGAAGGGCCGCAAAGTGGCCAAGCCACCATTGCGCGCGGCCAACGCTATGCCTTGCTGGGCGCGTGTGTGGGCGGGGCCGGGGTGATGTGGTCGGCCTTTGCCGACATGGCCGGCGTGGCGCTGGGCGAGGTCGGCACGGTCGCGGCCGACATTCTGGCCGCCACCCATGCAGGACACGCTTACCTGCTTACCTGCTTACCTGCTTGCCGTGGCCACGCTGGTTTTGGCGGCGCTGGGGTGCGTACTGCGCCGGTCGACGCTTTGGGCGGGCATCTTGCTTTGCATCTTCGCGCTCAGCCGCGCCCAGGTCAGCCATGCCGCCGGCAGTGGCCTGTTCGGCGCCGCGATGTTGATCGACGCCTTGCACTTGCTGCTCGGTGCCGTCTGGGCCGGCAGCGTTTTCGTAGCCGCGTGGGTCGTCATGCCCGCATGCGGGAAGGCACCCCCGCTGCACTACATGCAGCGTCTGTCGCGCGCCGCAGCCCTGGCCCTTGCCGGCATTGTTGCCAGCGGTTTGTTCGGAGCATGGCAGCGGCTGGACGCGCCGCAGCGCTTGCTCGATCACCCTTATGGCGCGGTGCTGTCGATAAAACTTGCCCTGTTTGCTGGCACGGCTCTGCTTGGCGCCTGCAATCGCTTCATTGGCTTTCCGCGCGCGAGCAGCGACGGCGGCGCGATGGCGCTGCGCGTGTTGCGGGTGGAATCGGGCTTGCTGCTCGGGGCTTTGGCCGCAGCCTCGTTGCTCACCCTGCAGCCAGCGCCTCACTAATAGCTCGTCCACCAAGCAAAGCACCGTAACTGAGCCACAATGCATCATCCCACGCGCGCGTGGGATTATTGCAAAGCAAGGACAGGCGAGTTGCTTACATGGTAATTTCAGCCTTGCGTGCAGAAATTTGCTGACCCAGCATGGCCAGGTCCAGGCCGGCTTCTCGCGCTTGCGTGAACATTTCCTCTTCCTCTTCCTTGACGTGGTGCTCGATCATTTCGGAGAGGACTTTGACCTTGGCGTCGAACAATTCTTCGCTCGCTTCCATTTCCAGGATCTGGGCAATCAGGTCTTTTGCTGAGGCGTGCTCGACAACGGCCTCATCGACCATATCTTCCTTGTCCTTGCCGGCGGCGCGCACGGCCGGATAGAAAATTTCTTCTTCTGCCGTCGCGTGCTTGGTCAGTTCCGTGCAAATCTTGATAGCCAATTTTTTCTTGCTGGCCATGGCGCGGTCGCCCAGCGCTTCGTACTGTTCGAGCATCGCCTTGACGTTCTCGTGGTCTTGCGTCAGCAGTTCGATGGCATCGATGCCTTCTTCCGACGTTGGCATGTTTTTCTGGGTGTTGCTGGTGGCCGTAGATGAGGTTCGCATAATGGCTCCTGTTGTAATGGCTGAAAACGTGCAAACGAATGTATCGGATGACATGTTTTGTGGCAGAACTTCATGGTAGGCGAACTTAAAATGACAATCAGTAGGCGCACTTGCAGTGCGCGCGTAGGACTTTATCCAGTGCCCTGGCCGCTACACTTTAGAAAAATGCTGTACGTCAATAGCACGAGGCTCAGATATACTTGCTCGTTGGGATTAATTAAACATGACAGGGCAACGACAGTGGACCAACAACGCAAGCCAGTAGAACGTGCACGCGAGGCAGCCGCCCGCGTTTTTGGCGCCGCCGGCATCATGTTCAAGCATCGTTTTGCTCGCCTGCACGCTTTCCTGATGGCCCGTCCGCCGTTCCAGCGCGCCGCCCTGATCGCGGGCGGCGGCGCGGCGCTCCTGTTTGCGCTGGTATTGCTCTACGTGCTGTGCCTTATTCCCCTCACGCCGGGCATCAAAGACCTCAAGCAGGCGCGCGCGGCCAAGGCCTCGACCCTGGTGTCGGCCGACGGCAAGCAATTGGCCAGTTTCGACCAGGGCTTGCATGAGCGCGTCAAGCTCGACCAGATTTCGCCGCATGTGCTCACCGCCCTGGTGGCCACCGAGGATCACCGCTTTTACGACCACATGGGGATTGACTTCAAGCGCACCCTGGCCGCCGTGGTCTACAGCCTGAAGGGCGACGCGCAGGGCGGTTCGACCATTACCCAGCAGTTGGCGCGCAATATGTTTCCTGAAGAAATAGGACGCTCGCGCAACATCAACCGCAAGCTCAAGGAAATGATTACCGCGCTCAAGATCGAAGCGACCTACAGCAAGACCGAGATCCTGGAAGCGTACTTGAATACCGTGCCTTTCCTGTACAACACCTTCGGCATTGAAACGGCGGCCCAGACATATTTCGACAAGCCGGCCGCCAAGCTCGACATCCTGGAAAGCGCGACCCTGGTCGGCATGCTCAAGGGGACCAGTTACTACAATCCCGTCACCAACCCGGAGCGCTCGGTGGAGCGCCGCAACGTGGTGCTGGGGCAAATGCTCAAGCACGGCATCATCGACGCCAAGAGTTTCGAGCGCCTCATCAAGCGGCCCTTGCGCCTGCATTTCGCGCGCCTGCCCGAGCGCGCCGGCACCGACACCCACTTTACCGCCTACGTGCGCAAGTGGCTGATCCAGTGGGCCGACGAGCACGACTACAACCTGCAGCTCGACGGCCTGGTGGTCTACACCACGCTTGACCATGAACTGCAAACGGCCGCGCTGAGCGCCGTCGAGCGCCAGGGCACGGCGCTGCAGATGGTGGCCGACGTCGAGTGGAGCAGTCCCGACGGCGGCTCGTCGGCCTCGGCCGGCTCGTACGCCGCGCGTCACGGCGGCACCACCCCGTTCGAGTATTTCTGGCGCTCCAAGGGTAACCTCATCAGTGCCTTCGTCCGCGAAACGCCAGAATACAAGGCAGCGGTCGACGGCGGCGAAGACAAGCTGGTCGCGCTCAAGCGCCTGAAAGCGGACCGCGCCTTCATGGCGCAGCTGCGGCGCACCAAGACGCGTCTGGAAGCCGGTTTTGTCGCACTTGACCCAAGCAGCGGCGAAGTGCGCGCCTGGGTCGGCAGCCGCGACTTTCAAAAGGATCAGTTCGACCACGTGGCCCAGGCCCAGCGCCAGCCCGGTTCCACCTTCAAGCCTATCGTCTATGGCGCGGCGCTGGAAAAGGGCATCTCGTCGGAAAAACTGTACCGCGATGAAGTTATGAATATCAAGGCCGGCGACGGCACTATCTGGCGCCCGACCGACATGAGCGGCTCGAACGGCGGCATGATGAGCCTGCGCGAAGGCTTGATCATGTCGAAAAACACGATCACCGCCCAGGTCATGCAGGACGTGGGCCTGCCGAGCATCATCAAGCTGGCCCAAGATCTCGGCATCAAGGACAGCAAGCTGGCCTCGGTGCCCTCGCTGGCGCTGGGAACGAGCCCGGTCACGCTGCTGGAAATGGTCAGCGCCTACAGCACCATCGCCGCGGTGGGCGAATACCGCAAGCCCATCTTCATCAAGCGCATCGTCGACCGCACCGGCAAGGTGGTGGCCGAATTCGGCAGCCAGGCGCCGCAGCGCGCCATGACCAACGATTCGGCAGTCATGCTCATCGACATGATGCGCGGCGTGATCAACCGCGGTACCGGCACGGCGGTGCGCTACCGTTTCGGCATTACGGGCGACGTGGCGGGCAAGACCGGCACCACGCAAAACAATGCCGATGGCTGGTTCATCATGATGCATCCGCAACTGGTGGCCGGCGCATGGGTGGGCTTTAACGACAACCGCGTGACGATGCGCAGCAGCTACTGGGGGCAGGGCGGACACAACGCGATTCTGGTCGTGGGCGACTTTTTCAAGACGGCGCTTGACAGCGGCAAGCTCAATGCCAGCGCAGCCTTCCCGGGCGCCATTCGACCCGAGCCGCGCCAGGACGCGGAGCCGGAGGGCATTAATGAAGAAGGTGGCGAGATGCAGCAAGATGGCGTGGCGCCGCCGGCGCCGATGATCGAAGAAGAAGAGCAATTCGTGCCCGAGGGGCAGGAGCTGCCGCCGCCGTCCGAGGAAGGGCAGCAGTTGCCGCCGCCAAGACCGCAACCGCAGCCGCAGCCGGGTGAGCGCGCCGATTCGTTCTAGTTTGCGCTTGCAGCCTGCGCCACGCGTGGCGGGCAGGCCTGCACCGCTTTCGAACCTGCACGCACGAGCGCGTGTGGGCGGCATGGCGGCCAAAAACATCCATAGCGCATGAAATTAGGGCTGAGCAACTGTGGATTGCTGTAGTATGTATTTCAAGAAGGCATGCTCGTGCGGCCGGGCTGCGCCGGGGCCCGCCTTGTCGCTCTGGCCTTGGCGGCGCGCCATGGCGTCGCTACAATCGATGGTATTGGTGATGAGTAACAGTGAACCCATGAGCAAGCCTCTTTTGTTCGGCCGCGCCCGGCTGAGCGCGCTGGTGACCGCGCTGGTATTTGGATTTGCCGTTGCCCCGGCGGCGGCCGCGACGCTGACGATGGCCTGCGATTCCATCGGCCACGGCAACACGGTGTGCAAGGAGGGTGTCAAGGCGTGGGAGCGCAAAAGTGGCCATACGGTCAAGATTTTGTCGCTGCCGGCCTCGTCGTCGGAACGCCTGGTCATGTATCGCCAGTTGCTGGCCTCGCAATCTCCGCTGCTCGATGTCTTGACCATCGATATCGTCTGGCCGGGGATCCTGGCCGAATCGCTGCTCGACCTGAGCGCGCCGGCGGCCGCCAGCATCAAGGAACACTTTCCCGCCATCGTCAAGAACAATACAGTGGGGGGCCGGCTGATCGCGATGCCCTGGTTCATCGATGCCGGGCTACTTTATTACCGCAAGGACTTGCTGGAAAAGTATCAACAGCGCGTCCCGGGCACCTGGGCCGAGCTGGCCGCCACGGCGCGCTTGATCCAGGATGCCGAGCGCAGCGCCGGCCGGCCCCGGATGTGGGGCTATGTCTGGCAAGGCAAGCCGTACGAAGGGCTTACCTGCGATGCGCTGGAGTGGATTGTCAGTTATGGCGGCGGTTCCATCGTCGAGCCGTCGGGCGCGGTGACGGTCGACAACCCGGCCACCATTGCCGCCTTGCGCATGGCAAAACAGTGGATCGGCGCTATTTCGCCACCGTCCGTCGTCAGCGCGCGCGAGGAAGAATCGCGCGCCATGTTCCAGGACGGTAATGCCGTTTTCTTGCGCAACTGGCCCTATGTCTGGGCCGTGGTCAACGCGCCCGACAGCGCGGTGCGCAACAAGGTGGGTATCGCGGTGTTGCCGCGCGGCCCGCACGGCGCGGTCGGCACCACGCTGGGGGGCCATCAACTGGCCGTGTCGAAGTTTTCCCGCAATAGTGCGCTGGCAATCGACCTGGTGATGTTCATGACCGGCCGGGACGAGCAAAAGCGGCGCGCCATCTTGCTCGGGCGCAGCCCGACGATCGGCAGTCTGTACCAGGATCCCCAATTACTGGCCATCAATCCCTATCAAGAGATTTTACGCGCCGCCGCGGCAAGCGCGACCCCGCGGCCTTCCACCGTGACCGGCCGCAAATACGAGCAAGTCAGTACCGAGGTCTGGAAGACGGTGTCCGGGGTGTTGGCCGATGGCAAGGATCCGGCGACCGGCGTCAAGGCGCTGGCGAGCACGCTGAACGCGATGCATAGCGGAGCGGCATGGTAAACGTGGTCAACACGCGTGCGGCAAACACGCGGGCGGGCAGCGCGGTGCTGACACGTCCGGGCGGCGTGGCCGCCATGAGCACCGGGGTGCTGGTGAGCGCCTTCGCGCTGACGATGGCCCTGGCGTGGCACTGGCATCTGGTGCGCCTGATCCAGTGGCACCCCGCTCATGCGCCGATCCAGTTCAACGCCGCACTGGGTTTATTGACGAGTGGCCTGGGCTTGATGGCGCTGACCGCGCGCGCGCGCCGCGGCGCCATGCTGTGCGGGGTGCTCGGCATGCTGCTCGGCTCGCTGACGCTGGCGCAGTACGCCTTTGGCGCCTCCCTGGGCATCGATACGCTTTTTCTGGAACCCTATCTGACGGTGCAAACCTCCACGCCCGGACGGATGGCGCCCAACGCGGCCGTCTGCCTGGCGCTGTCCGGGTTGTCGCTGGTTTGCCTTGCCCGGCGCAACACGCTCGCCACGGCCTTCGGCGCACTGGCCGCCATGCTGTGCGGCGCTGTGGCCGTACTGGCCGTGGCCGGCTACGCGGCGAACGTGACGATGGCCTACGGCTGGTTTGGTTTCACGCAGATGGCGCTACCCACCGCGCTGGCGTTCGTGCCCCTGGCCTGTGCCTTATTGCTGCACGGCGCTGCGCGTTGGCGCACGCACCCAAGGCTGCGGCTGGCCTGGCGGCCGATGTTGGTGGCCGGCGCGATGAGCGCCATGACGTGCGCCATGTGGTTCAGTTTGCTCGACGCGGAACGCGCCCAGTTGCAGCGCACGGGGCGGGAGGAAATGGCCAGTTTTGTCGCGCGCGTGACTACGCCGGTCGAGTCGCGCATCGCCGCGCTGGGCCAGATGCAGCGCCGCTGGGAGTTTCGCGGCGCCACCCCGCGCGCCGAATGGGAGGCTGATGCGGCCGCGCTGCAGGAGGCGCCAGGATACTTCCGCGCCATCGAATGGGTCGACCCGGACCGGATTGTGCGCTGGGTGGTGCCGCAGCAGGGCAACGAGGGCGCGCGCGACGTGGATATGGGCGACCAGCTCAGTGGCCTGGCGGCGCTGGAGGTGGCGCGCTTCAAGCGCTCCCTGAACGTGACAAGCGTGTCTGTCTTGCCGCAGGGCGGCGACGGCTTCATGGCGATCCAGCCATTGTTCACCGGCGCGCGCCTGGACGGCTTCATGGTGGGTGTATTCCAGGTGCAGTCGATGCTCGAACGCGCGGTCAGCCAGGGCGAGTTCGCCAAGGGCTACGCGGTTCAGGTGTTCGACGGCGAGCGCAAGCTGTTCGGCCAGCAAGATGACCTGTTGCCCGATGCGGCTGTGGTCCACGAAAGCGCGCTGCAGTTTCAGGACGTGCTCTGGCAGGTGCGGATGTGGCCCACGCCCGCCTTCGTGGCGCGCCAGTCGTCCTCGCTGCCCTGGACCGTGCTGGGCACCGGGCTGTTCGTCGCCTTGCTGCTGGCCGTGATCGTGCTGCTGATCCAGGTGGCCGACGAGCGCGCCTTGAAACTGCGCGTCGAGATCGGCGAGCGGGTCAGGGCCGAACAGGAAAACGTGCTGCTGATTTCGGAGCTGGAAGTCGTTTTTGCCAACGTCATCGTCGGCATTGCGCTGATCAAGGACCGGCACACCGTGCGTTGCAATGTGCAGTACGCCCAAATTCTCGGCTATCGGATGGACGAGGTGCTTGGAAAAGCGGTCCTGCCGAGCCACCCGAGCGAAGTGGCGGCGCGCGCGATGGGCACGGCCGTGGCCAGTGCGCTGGCAGCGGGCCATTCATTTACGGCCGACCTGGAACTGACGCGCCAGGATGGCAGCCTGTTCTGGGCCGCGTGCTTCGGCAAGGCGCTCGACCCGAACAACATCGATAAGGGCACGGTCTGGGTGCTGGAAGATATTTCAGCTCGCAAGTCGGCCGAAGAGCAGCTGATCTATCAAACGCAGCACGACGCGCTGACCGGGCTGGCCAACCGTGTCATGCTGAGCGACCGGCTCAACATGGCCGTTAACCACGCCGCCCGCCACAAGCACCAGATGGCCGTGTGCTACATCGACCTGGACCGTTTCAAGTACGTCAACGACACCTTTGGCCACGCGATCGGCGACCAGTTGCTGCTCGCCGTCGCCCAGCGCCTGCTGGGATCGGTGCGCGACACCGATACCGTGGCCCGGCTGGGGGGCGACGAATTTGCCGTGGTGCTGTCCGAAGGCGTCGATCCAGAGCTCGTGGCCACGGTGCTGCAGCGCGTTCTGGACAATCTCTGTGCGACGCTGGAACTGGGCGGCCATCCGATCACCGTCAGCGGCAGTATCGGCGTGGCCATCTATCCGCAGCATGGCCTCGATTCGCAGACCTTGCTCAAGCACGCCGACGAGGCGATGTACCACGCTAAAAAGGCCGGCAGGAACAACTGGCGCGCCTTTGAGCCGGCCGAAGCGGACAGCGTGACGCCGCAAGCGTTGCCCGGCTGAGGGGGGGCGCGGCAGCGCACAAGCGTTACCGGAGCAAAAAGTTATGTCCCGAGCGCGCCGGCGGCGCCTGCGTTTCATCCTTTAACGCCACGCCCGACAGGCCACGCCCGCGCGCCTGGTCGAGCAGGTAATGGAGCTTGAAGGCTGCCTCCCGGTAGCTCACGCCCGCGGCGCGGACATTCGAGATGCAGTTACGGTGCGCATCGGTCAACCCCGGTCCGGGCTGCCACGTCATGTACAAGCCCATGCTGTCGGGCGAACTCAAACCCGGCCGCTCGCCGATCAGCACCACCACGCAGCGCGCGTTGAGGATCGCGCCAACCTGGTCGCCAATGGCCACGCGCGCCTGCTGCACGATCACGATCGGCGCCGTCCCCCAGCCGTCCGGCGCCAGGCGCTCTTGCAGCGCATCGATGAAAGGCGCCGCGTGCTGCGCCACCGCCGGCGCCGACAGGCCGTCGGCCACCACCAGCGCCAGTTCGCACGCCGCCGGCGCGGCGGCGGCCAGCGCCGCGCACGATGGCGCGTCGAGCTGGCGCCCCAGGTCGGGTCTTTGCAGGTAGGTCGCCCGGTCGGCGCAGGCGCTGTGGGCCGCCAGCACCACGCGGCCAGGGCGTGCCAGCGCAGCGTGCAGCGCGGGCACATCGAGCGCCATGTGCACCGCGTCGCGCGCGCGCGCGTGCGCCAGCTGGAACGCGAGCTGCGCGCCGGTCGGCATGCTCACGCCTGCGCGGCCGAGCGCAATGCGCGCCTGCGTCAGCGCGCGCAGCTCGCCCCAGGGATTGGGCGTGACGGGCGTGCTCATAGCCGCAGCAGCGCTTGCGCGAACGGCGCGGCAACGGTGTCGCCAAGCTGCGCGGGACCGGCGCCGGTAAAGATGCCCGCCTGGTGCAGCCAGGCTTCGAACTCGGGCGCGGCGCGCAGGCCCAGCACCTGGCGCGCGTACAAGGCATCGTGAAACGAGGTGCTCTGGTAATTGAGCATGATGTCGTCCGACCCGGGCACGCCCATCACGAAATTGCAGCCGGCGGCCCCCAGCATGGTCAGCAGCACGTCCATGTCGTCCTGGTCAGCTTCGGCGTGATTGGTGTAGCACACGTCGCAGCCCATCGGCAGGCCAAGCAGCTTGGCGCAAAAGTGGTCTTCCAAGCCGGCGCGGATGATCTGCTTGCCGTCGTACAGATACTCCGGCCCGATGAAGCCGACCACCGAATTGACCAGCAGCGGCGCGAAGCGGCGCGCCACCCCATAGGCGCGCGCTTCGCAGGTTTGCTGGTCTACGCCGTGATGGGCGTTGGCCGACAGCGCGCTGCCCTGGCCGGTCTCGAAGTACATTACATTGTCGCCCACCGTACCGCGCCCGAGCGAGAGCGCGGCGCTGTGCGCCTGCGCCAATAGCGCCAGGTCGATGCCGAAAGCGGCGTTGGCCGCCTGGGTGCCGGCGATCGACTGGAACACCAGGTCGACCGGCGCGCCGCGCTCGATCGCGGCGAGCGTGTTGGTCACGTGGGTCAGCACGCACGACTGGGTGGGAATGGCGTATTGGTCGATGATCGCGTCGAGCATGGTGACCAGCGCAATCACCTGGTCGACATTGTCGGTGGCCGGGTTGATGCCGATAACGGCGTCGCCGCTGCCGTACAGCAGACCATCGACGATGCTGGCGGCAATGCCGCTGGCGTCATCAAGCGGGTGGTTCGGCTGCAAGCGCGTGGCCATGCGGCCTTCCAGGCCGAGCGTATTGCGAAAGCGGCTCACCACGCGGCACTTTTTTGCCACCAGTACCAAGTCCTGGATGCGCATGATCTTGGACACGGCGGCCGCCATCTCCGGCGTGATGCCGGCCGCTGCGCGCGCCAATGCGGCGCTGTCGGCTTGGTCGCCCAGCAGCCAGTTGCGCAAGTCGCCCACGGTGAGGTGGCTGATGAAAGCAAAGGCGGCCGTGTCGTGGCTGTCGATGATCAGGCGCGTGACTTCATCGTCGGCGTAGGGAATGACGTGGTGCTGCAAAAAGACGTGCAAGGGAAGTTCGGCCAGCGCCATCTGGGCGGCCACGCGCTCTTGGGCCGACTGCGCGGCCAGGCCGGCGAGTTGGTCGCCCGAGCGCAGCGGCGACGCCTTCGCCAGCAGATCTTTCAGGTCGCGAAACAGGTAGGTTCTGGGACCGACCATGTGCGAAAACTGGTGTGTGGTCATCATCAAATCCGTTTTGCCCGGTAGAGGCAGGATAGCATGGCGGCTCCGGGAATAGCCAAAGATGCCCGCTTGTTCGGGGGAAAAAAAGGGGCCGCCAATTCATTTTCCCTCCACAACGGCGCCGTGAGCGTTCAGCAATGGCGGCAATACGGCCCTGTCCTGCAGTAGAATCCGGGTCGGGCAAGCCGGTGTTCGTGTTGATGACTGTGTTTTTAGATATATTCGGCATCGATCATTTGCAGCCTTCTTGCCCCATTTTTCGAAACCTTCGGGCTGGTACATCGACGCCGGCGTTGCGCTTGCATTTCCTCACCCCATTTGGATTTGACGATCGATGAGAAGCCTTGAGCTTATGTTATTGGCGGCCGATTTTCTCGCTTTCTGCTTCTTGGCGTTGGTGCGGATGCGGACGTGGTTTTTGATTCGCCATGCGTCCGTCCTTGCGTTGGTAATTGCAGTGGCGCAAGTGCTAGCAGAGGGTCCGCGCTGGCAAATGGCCCCTGCTTATTTGCTGACGATTGTGTTTTTTTTGCTTCGCTTGCTCCTCCACTTCAGTGGCGCCGGCGCGGCCGTGGCTGGGACACGACCTTTCTCTGCGCTTGGGGAAACCGCCCTCTGGACCGGTTTGCTCGCGCTCGCAATCGCTGTTCTACTGCCCGTGCTGGTCCCCGTGTTCGGCTTTGCCCCGTCATCGGGGCCCTACGGGATCGGCACCTTGACTTACCACTGGCCGTCCGGGTTGCGCGCGAGCTGGTACAGCAGCCAGGCGATGCTGTTGGCGGTCGTATCCTCACCCGCCAGCAGCATGGTCGATACATTGCCGGCGACAATGTCGTCATCCACGCCGCTGTCGCTGCGGTCGGCCGCCGCCAGCATGGCTTCGAGCAGATTGCCCGGCTGCTCGCGCCGGGCCGGCTCTGCCTGCAGGCGCGCCCGCGCGACGATGATCAATTGATTGCCCGCTGAGCCGATGGCGGCAACGCTGCGTTCGAGCCTGCGGTCTTGCGGCAGCTTGAACCAGCGCCAGTACGGTATCAGGGCCACGCTGCGGCGCGCCAGCGCCGGCAGCAGCAGGTCGAGGTCGCGCTGGATCACGTCGTCGCCGCCCTCGATGGTGTTGACGTCGGTGCCAAACGCCAGTCCCGCGATGATGTCAACCGTATAGCGCTTGAGGTCGGGCCCGAGCGCGATCGGCGTGCCGTCGCGCGCCGCCGTTTCCCAGCGCCGCTGCAGGCGCAGCACCACCTTCACGAGCGAAGGAAAATACGCCTTGACGGCCTGCGGCGCAAAAGCGGCCATCACCATGCGGCGCTGGCTGCGCCACGCTTCGCCTTCGGACGTCACCAGGCCGTGCCGCCCGCCCATTTCTTCCGACACCAGCGCGGTGACGGCGGGCCGCCGGAATCCATCCGGACGGTCGCGCAAAATCGCGCTCACCGCCGCGCCGTCGGCCACGACCAACACATTGCCGCGGCCAAAGCGCACCCGGAAAATGGGGCCGAACTGGCCGCTCCAGCGTTCCATTGTCTGGTGCACGCGCAGCCGGTCGATCTGCAGCATATTGCCCACCAGCGGCAGCGCGCGCGGCCCGGGCAGCTCGTCGATGCGGCGCCCGACGGCGCCCGGCTCGCCGCTTTGCAAGGAGGCTGTCATGAGGGGTCGCTCCGCTTGGCGGCGCGCGCTGCGTCCAGCGCTTCAAGCGCTTCGCGCGCGACCCGCTTGTCCAGGCGCTTGCCGGCATCCTTGGCGTAGGTGCGGCAGCCGGCGGGGTCGATAAAGGCGTTGCGCGCGGCGCTGCGCTTGCCGGCTTTTTCAAGCGTCCCGGTAAAGTCCGGGTGCACCGACACCACCACATCGCACGGCAAGGCGGCAACCTTGGCGATACTGGCCCGGAACGCGCGCGTCAAGTCGGCCCGCGCGCTGTCGCCGGTAAAGTGAAAGCCCTCGCTCGAGACGGGATTGAGGCTGTCGACATACACCACGTCCAGGCAGCGCTTGCCTTCGCAGGATTTCCAGCTCCAGGTGGTCCCGCCCGGGGTATGCCCGGGCGTCAGGTGGGCCGTGATGGCAAGCAGGCCGGTGCTGACGGTTTCGCCGTCGGCCACTGTGCGCACGGCGGCCGGCACGGGAATGGGCGAAGATCCGCCGGGCGAATACTGCGGGTCGTCCCGCCCTGGCGTACCTGCTTTGAGCACTTGTGCGCCCGAGGCGCTGGCAAGCACTTGGGCGCCGCTGGCGCGCTGCAAGGCGGCAATGCCGCCCGCATGGTCGGCATGCGCGTGCGAGTTGGCGATCAGCTTGACGTCTTCGATTCGAAAGCCCAGGCTCACGATATTGCGCGCGATTTGCGCCGCCGATTGCGGCAAGGCGCCGTCGAGCAGGATGTGGCCGTTGGCACTGGTGATGAGCAACGCCGACAATTCGCGCGTGCCCACGTACCAGGTATTGCCATAGATGTTAAACGGCGCCTGCGGCTGGTTCCAGGCCGCGCACTTGGGGCACGTGGTTGCTTCCTGGGCGAGCGCCGGTCCGAAGGCGGCCAGCAGCAAGGTGCAGGCCAGCGCGCGCGCCCTTGTCGCTGTGTTCCGGTATGCAAAATTCAAGGTCGCCGCTCCCCATGTTTGTAAAAACATGATTATATGACAAGCTTGGGCAGCCGGCGCCAAGTGTTGAGGCACGGCCTTTCTGGCGCCGGCGCGCAGGTCAAAAGCTGTAGCCGATGTTGAGCGAAACCGACTCACGCTTGGGGCCGCCATAGCTATGCTGGGGCTGGCGTCCAAAGCGCTCCAATTCCAGCGTCACCGTCACTTTCTGCGTCATGGCATATTTGATGCCGATGCCGGCGTACAGGCCGGTCGTCGATTCGTGGCCGCCCCGTGGTCCGTCAAAATGCAGGCGGGAGTGGGCCAGCCCGAGTTTGGTCACCAGTGACCATCGATCGCTGATGGCCATGGTAGCTTTGCCCGCGATGTACACCAGGTTGCCCTTGGCCGTACCGAGCGGCCTGAAAGACGCGTCCTGGGCATTGTAGTCGGGCGTGCCGGGCAAGCCTGCTTCCACCCCCCAGGTGTTGGTAAAGTCATAGCCGCCGAACAGCTTGAGTGCGCCTTCGTTGCCCTTCGAAACGCCACCGTCGTAGGCGTGAATGCCCAGCCCCACGTACGGACCTGCGGCGTAAGCGGGCGCGCTCAGCGCCGCGCCAATGAGGCAGGCGAACAGGTATTTTTTCATCGTTGTGATCCTTGATTCATTGGTTCGCAATTCACAATAAATTGCGAGGCCGCAAAGGTAACATTGGACGAATTGTAATAATTGCCTATTCGCAAGGTTCTGTTCTGCGGTACTTTTCCGCCCGAATCGCAGTACCTTTTAGCCGGCTGGATCGAGCAGATCCTGACGTGGCAAGGCCCAGGCGGGCACGTTGGCCGGGCATGGCACATGCGCGAACGCGGCCGGATCGAAAGTCGAAAAATTTGCCCCGGCGCCCCGCGCGAAGCGCGCGTCGCTGGCAACGGCGCCGGCCAGCAGCGGCGCGCGCGCAAAGCGCATCCAGGCGTGAAAGTGGCAGTTCGCGGCCAGGCCGCGCAGTGAGGCCAAGCTGGCGTCCGTCGGCGTAGCCAGGCCGATTTCCGCATCCAGCGTTGCGAGCACGGGTAAAAAGGCGGCCGGACACGCCTGCACCGGCAGCAGGGCCGGGGCGAGGCTGAGGAGCCCGCGCCGAATGCGATACGTGCCGGCGTCGTCAAAGCGCTCGACCGTGACGAACGACCAGCACGCGGGGTTGGCCGGCAACGGCGTCATTGCCGCGTCAAGCAGGCGAGCGGTCGGGGCCAGGGCGTGCAGGCGCTGCGCCACATGCTCGCGGCCCACATGCGAAGCGACGCCCTGCAAGGCGACAAAGGCGCCCGCCACGAGCACGCCTGTTGCCAGGCCGGCGCGCCCGGTCGCGCCGGCACGTCCTTGCAGCAAGGCGATCGACGCTGCGGCCAGTCCCAGCGCCAGCAGTGAGGCCCAATGCAGAAAGCCGGCAACGCAGGTCCAGGCCAGCACGCCGGCCAGTAGCGCGCCCAGCGCAAAGCGCAGGGGCCGCGCCGGCAGCATCATCGCCAGCGGCACCCCGAAGCCGATCCAGAAAACTGGTTCGACGATGAACACCATGTCGCCATACAGCCAGCGTGCGTCGAACGGGTAAAAGGGATGCACGCCATACGAATTAGCATAATCCATCAGCAGGTGCAGGCCCAGGCCGATGACGGTGGCGCCCACCAGAGCGGCGCGGGCGTTCGCGCTTGTGCGCAGCAAAAGGCGGGCCGAAGGCCACAGCAGCCAGACCAGCGCAATGAGCAGCAGCGCCTGCGGCGCCGCGTACAGCAGCGTATGGGTGTGGCCGCGGTGATGCAGCAGGTAGCCGAGCGGCGCCGGCAACAGGCCGGTAAGCACGAGATCGAGATCGGGCAGGTTGGCCGCCACAGCGCCAGCGACCAGCACCATGCGGCGGCGCAGCGATTGGGCCTGCGCGTGCGGCTCCGGCGCCAGACTGCGGTGCAGCAGTTCGGCGACGGCAAGGCCCGACAGTGAGTGACTGATGTTATCCATGATGCTGAGCTATTGTTGTAGGTGTGTGGGTCGAGCGGTTATCAGACCTGCAACTAAAACCCTTCCTTGCTTGGCGCTCTGTCTGCCACCGTTGGTCGATGTCGGAAGGCGGCTTCGCCAATTGTCTGGAGTCGGCGGCACTAGACTGCATGAGCCGCTGTTTGGTCGCATAAGCGCATACTGGCCGCATACCGCATGATAGACCGGCGGGCCGTGCGATCGTCATGCGCCGCGACCTGAGCTACGGATTGCACGGGGAGCGCTGGGGAGCGCTCCAGCGCGTTAGGCGCCGTGCAAGCGCGTACGACACCGGTCGTACTCGGTCAGCAATCGCCGCAACACGGCGCTGGTTCTGCCTCGTGACAGCGCGATGCGCTCGAGGTGTAATGCGAGTGACACTAGCATATCGCGAATGCTGAAACCTGGACATGCTTATATCCACATTGCATCTTGCTCGCGCCAAGCTGCGTCGGCTGCATCTGCCCGCATTGGCTTGAAGTAGTAGTAGCCTTGTACAAAATCGGCGCCCATTTCGCGTAATAACTCAACCTCGGCGGCTGTTTCCGCCCCCTCGGCTACGACCTCCATACCCAATATGTGCGCAAGCATCATGACCACTTCGGCAATCTGGCGCTTGTCATCGTGCAGGTCCATCTGGCTGACGAAGGAACGATCGATCTTCAAGGTGTCGATCGGCAGGCGCCGCAATTGGCTCAGTGAAGAATAGCCGGTACCGAAATCGTCGAGTGACAGCTTGACGCCCAGTTGCTTTAACTGCAGCAATATGCTCAGCGCGCGCTCAGGGGCAGCCATGATCGCGCTTTCCGTCAATTCCAGTCTCAGGGTGCCGGCAATGATGCCACTCTCGTTCAAGGTCTGTTCAACGAGCGCGACCAGGCCTTCGTGCGACAGTTGCAGGGCCGATAGATTCACACTCATCGTCATCGACCGTCCGCTCTCATGCTGCCAAGTGCGCAGCTGGCGGCATGCATGCTGCAGGATCCAGGAACCCATCGCGCTGATCAAGCCGATCTCTTCGGCAACCGGGATGAATTCGGTCGGGCCGACCGCACCGTACACGGGGTGGTTCCAGCGTAGCAGCGCTTCGAAGCCGCGAATCAGGCCGTCGCCGGGGGTGACAACGGGCTGGTAGGCCAGCCACAATTGACCCCGGTCCTGCGCCAGACGCAGTTCCGACTCCAGCCGCAACCGACGCAAGGCTTTCTGCTGCATGATGGTGTCGAACATGACCCAGCGCGCCCGGCCCTGCTGCTTGGCGTAGTACATGGCAATATCGGCGTCGCGCACCATGTTCTTCACGTCGTCGTAGCCGCTGGCGCTTTGGGCAATGCCGATACTGGCCGTCACGATGACCTGCTGCTCATCGAGCATGAAGGGCTGCGCCATGACGCTGATCAGCCTTTCTGCAACGCGCACCGGAACTTGCTCGCTGCTGATATTGTCGAGCAGAATAATGAATTCGTCGCCGCCAATGCGGGCCACGATATCGGCGCCACCATCATCTGCATCACCGCGCGTTATCAGATCGGTCTGGCGCAGCGCGGAAGACAAGCGGTTGGCCGTGGCGATGATCAATTGGTCGCCTGCCTGGTGCCCCAAGCCGTCGTTTACCGCTTTAAAACGGTCCAGATCAACGAATAGTACGCTGAACTTGTAGCCTGGCACACGCGTGGCGCGTCGCTGAGCATGCTGCAGGCGAGCGAGAAATAGCGTACGGTTTCCCAGTTGGGTCAGCGAATCGTGATGCGCATCGTGCATCAGCTTGGTCTTGGTGCGGTTGCGTTCGACGACGCGTCCGAGTTGAATGCCGATTTGGGCCATCAACCGCAGCAGTGCTTCATCAGGCGTCTGGAGCTTCATGCTGAAAAATTCGAGCACAGCGACGACATCGGTGCCGATCATCACAGGAAACGCAAACAGTGAGCTCAGGCCTGCGCGCATCGCTTCCGGCAGGCGCGGATAGGCATCTGCATCATCAGAGCCGACATTGATCCACGCCGGCGCACCGCTTTCAGCGACCCGACCAGGAAGGCCGATGCCAGTGCCGAATGCGATCGATTCAGTGAGCGCACGCAGGCCGTCGTACTTGCCTGCGCTTTCGTCATGCCAAGTGCTCGTCGAGTGAAGCGGACGGTCGATGCCGTCATCGGACAGCAGCAAATGGCCCAGTGGCCAGAACGCAAATTTGCATACTGCCGCCAGAGCGTGGCACATCGCGTCTTCCACGCTGGTAGCCTGGTTCGCTGCCGTAGCAATCGTTTGTAGCAGGGCAATTTCCTGCTGTCTTTGAAACAGGTCGCGCAGACCGCGTTCGGCGATCGCTTCGGCTTCAAGGCGCGCTGTCGTCGCGCGCAGCAGGCGCCGGTTCAGGCGGGTGATTTCGGCGTTGAGCGCCGCCGTGTCATCGATGTATTCGGACATGGAACACACACTTGACGGCGCCTTCATGCATGCATTGTTGATGCTCGATGTCGGCCTGCTCATGGAAATGCTCGGCGGAGCCTTTGATGAAACCTTCTGCCAATGCGCACAATTTGCGCGGCGAGCTATAACCGATCACCAAGTCGCCATCCTCGCTGACCCCGAAATCGAACACCGGCGTGATCGCACCCGGATACAGTTTGTGCACTTCTGGGTGAATGATGTCGTTCAAGGTAAGCAGGAAGCTGCGCGTAGCGGCATGCTTGCTGAAAAAATCGGGATGACGGGCAAACAGCAAGGGCATGGCGCGGTGGCCAAACCAGCGCAGCACATCGGGGGGCGGCAGCTTGAGCGCCCTCGAGGCAACATCGACCAGGGCGATGATCTCGGCGTCCGCGTAGCTGCCGAGCGAAGTGTAGGCGCCCGACAGTTTAGCGTCATCGAGCAGCTTGTCCCAGGTCGCTGCGCCGAACTCCGTGCTGACGGCTTGCTCAAGCAGATTGAAAATGACACCTTTCATCGTAGCCTCTGGTGTGATGACCAAAGTAATCATATAGCATTTGAGAAACTATGATTGAAATTGTTTCTAGTTGTCCCCCCGCGTTGGCAAGCGGCGTTGCGCTGCGCCAGGTTGACCACGTCGGATGCGATCACTGCAAGGCCGCGCCGCAGGAACGGCAATGCAATGGAATTGACACGCCGATGACAACGTTGACGCCCGGGGTGCAGATGCTCCACTGGGAGGCGCAAGCTGCCAATCGTGCGCGACAAGCCGGGAAATGCTGCACAATGAATGCATGAACACGATGAGATTTTTCCGTGGTTGACGCGGCGATGTTGGATGAGCGGCCACAAGCTGGCATCAATCCGCAGCTCCAGTTGCTGCTCGTTGGCATCAGTGGCAGCGGCGTGGCTGCGCCGATCGAGTCAGTCTTGCGTGAAGAAGGCTATGGCTTGATCGGCGCAACCGACGTAGACGCTGCTTCGGCGGCCATCTCCTTGTGCTCCCCCAGCCTGATCGTTCTCGATTTGGCGTCAGGCGAAGCGAACGGCTATGCGTGGGTGCGATCGCTTAAAGCAAATCTGGCAACCGTACAGATTCCTGTGCTGGTGGTGAACTCCCACGCGCATTCTGGCGCCTGCGTGAACGCGCTGAAAGCGGGTGCCGATGTTTTCCTGATGCAGCCACTAAGCGCTGATGAACTGCGCCTTCAGGTACGCAATCTGTTGCGGTTGACCGAAAAAGCGTTTCTCCCTGTGGATGGAGAGGCGTTAGTGCTGAGGCCAGCGCGCGCGGGCGCGCTTAACCCTGCCGGGGCGGATCGATTAAGCAACGGAGCGCGGCAAGTTGCCATTCTCGATGCGCTGCCGGTCACCGTCGCCTTGCTCGACCGGCAGGGCATTGTCGTTTCCGTTAACCAGGCCTGGCGTAACTTTGCCGATCTTAACGGGATGGCCCCAAGGTGTAATTTTGGCGTTGGGAGCGACTATCTCGCCATCTGCGAGCTCGCAGGTCTGTCTGAGGAGGATCGGAGCCTGGATGCGGCCTGCGGCATCCGAGCGGTGCTCAGTGGCGCAGCGCATGATTTTTCGATTGAATACCCTTGCCATACCGAGCAACAGCAGCGCTGGTTCATGATGACGGTCTCGCCCCTCGGCGACGGTGCAGAGGGCGCGGTCGTCATGCATATGGAGGTGACTCAAAAGTACCGCGCCGAACAGTCGTTGCGCGCCAGCGAAGCGCAGTTCCGCCAAATGGCCGACAACATTCGCGATGTCTTTTTTCTTTTTGATGCCACAACGTGGCGGGTTCTCTATGTCAGTTCGGCTTACGAAGAAATTATCGGGCGTAGCTGCGCCAGCTTGTATGCCGATTCGCATTCATGGACCAGCGCGATGTTGCCGGATGACTGTGCACGTATCGCCACTGCCTACACCACACATCGTAAAAGCACGAACGCACGCTTTGATTGTTTCTTTCAAATCCGGCGCCCGGATCAGAAAGTGCGCTGGATTTTCATCAAGGTGTTCTCGATCCTGGACGCCGGCGGCATTGTTACCCGTATTGCGGGAGTGGCACAGGACATTACGGAAAGCAGGGAGGCGGGGCATGATTTGCGCGAGAGCGAACACCGCTTCCACGAGTTGTTGAATAACTCGAGCTTACTATCGGTGATGCTCGACCTCGAGGGCAAGGTCACATTTTGCAATGAAGCCTTGCTGCGCCTGACCAGCCGCCGGCTCGATGCCGTCATCGGCGGCGATTGGTTCTCTATCTTCATGGCTGCCGATCATGCTGAGGCAAGGAAGCACTTTCTCGACTTGCTGTCAGATAGTCCAACAACGCTGCGCTATGAAGATGAAATCCTCAGGGAAAATGGTGAGCGGCGCCTGATCTGCTGGAACAGCTCTGTGCTACATGATCACAATGGCAAGGTGATCGGCACCGCAAGTATCGGCGAGGACATTACCGAGCAAAGAAAATCCGCGACGAAAATTCTTAGTTTGAATGCTAACCTGGAAAAAATGTCGAGCCAGCTATTGCATGCGCAGGAGCAGGAACGCATCAGCCTGGCGCGCGAACTGCACGACGAACTGGGCCAGCGCCTGGCGCTGCTAAAAATTAACCTGCACCACCTGCGCCGCTTTCTGTTCGAGCCCGATGCGCACGCGGCCTGGGCAGTACTCGACGCGGCCGTGCTGACCTTGATCGCCCAGATTCGGGTCATCTCGGTGTCCTTGCGACCACCGGCGCTCGATTACCTCGGCCTTGAATCTGCGCTGGAGCAGTTGTTGAAGCGCCAATTTGCAACAGGCGACTGCGGCTATATCTTTGAATATGCGGGCTTGCCGGCCAAGCTCGCGCCGCCTATTGAAATCGCCGTCTATCGCATTGTGCAGGAAAGTATTACCAACGTCGTACGCCATGCCAATGCGACCTGCGTTGTGGTGGAAGTGAACGGCGGCGAAGCCGGACGTGAGCTTGAACTGATTATTCGCGACAATGGCGTTGGCTTCGCTCATCACGCAGGGACCCAAGTACAGCGTGCCGATGGCAGCCGCGGTGGTCTGCGCGGCATGCATGAGCGAGTTGAACTGCTAGGTGGCACGTTCAATGTTGAATCGTCGGCCAGCGGCGGCACCCGCGTCATCGTTGTTTTCCCGTTGCAAGCGTGCTGATGCCCAAGACGACCATTTTGCTGGTTGACGATCACGTCTTGGTGCGGGCGGGCATTCGCAGCCTGATTGATCAGCTAGACGACTATGTCGTGATCGCCGAGGCCTCAGAGCCGGACGAAGCCATGCGGCGCGTGGCCCGCCAGATTCCCGATATTGTGGTGACCGACATCACGATGGGCGAGCACAGCGGCCTCGACCTGATACGCGTGCTCAAGCAGCAGTTCCCCCAAGTGGCTACGATTATTCTAAGCATGCATGCGTCTGAGGAAATGGTGACGGAAGCGTTGCGGCAAGGCGCATCGGCCTACCTGTTGAAGGAATCCGCGCCGGCTGAACTGGAAATTGCGCTCAATGCGATTGTACGCCGCACCAAATATTTGAGCCCGGCCGTATCGACCAAAATGATCGAGCGATTTGTCTTGGCCCCAACGGGCGAGAAGAAGCAATTCCAGTCGCTGACGGCTCGCCAATTGCAAATCCTTAAATTGGTCGTTGCCCGGAAAAGCACCAAGGAGATTGCTTTTGACCTCGACTTGAGCGAGAAGACCGTGGCGGCGCATCGCTCCCAATTGATGGAGCGACTTGGTGTACGGGACGTCGTCAGCTTGGTACTGCTCGCGGTCAAGAACGGGCTGGCAGACGCCGAGGGCTAAGGCCCGCGTTATCAGGTAGGACACGTGGGCCGGCGAGAAAAATCCTTGTTGTACCCAAGAATTAACCTTAATTCCGCGTGGAAACTTTAATTGATAATAACAGCTCAGTGACGGCGGTATGCCCCATGGCCTAGACCAGCTAGCGTTTTAAACGGATCGCCCAAGCTGCTCTGATGTGTCAGCCTGGTTGACATAGGGGCGCCGTCCCTCGCGCCGGCGTCGACGTGCACCGGTCACGTTACACCGCCCACAAAGGACTTTCATGGACGATTTAATACGGTATTTATCGACAGAAGATTTTATGCCGCACGGCCATTGCTACTTGTGGGAACCAGTTTTACTCTGGCTGCATGTGGGCTCCGATACGCTGATTGCACTTGCCTACTTTACTATTCCGTTGACATTGATCTACTTTGTTCGTCGCCGCAAAGATTTGCAATTTAACTGGATATTCGTGTGCTTTGCCGTTTTCATCCTCGCCTGTGGCACCAGTCACGTGATGGAGGTCTGGACCGTATGGCATCCCGCATACTGGCTCTCGGGGGCAATCAAGGCAATCACGGCACTGGCATCGATTCCCACCGCTATTTTGCTGGTCAAGTTGATACCCTTCGCGCTTGCGCTGCCCAGTCCCTCGGCGCTGAGCGCCAGCAACGAACAGCTGCGACTGGAAATCGAAGACCGCATCCGCATCGAGTCGATGCTCAGTCAAAAGAACCTTGAACTGAGCGCGCTGAACGACGAGCTCAAGGCGTTTAGCTATTCCGTGTCGCACGATTTGCGTGCACCACTGCGCAGCATGGACGGTTTTTCACTTGCGCTGCTCGAGGATTACGATCAGCAGCTCGATGCAAGCGGCAAGGACGCCCTGCAGCGAATCCGGAATGCCAGCCAACGCATGGGGCAGTTGATTGACGACTTGCTACGCCTATCCGATGTGGGGCGTGTCGAGCTCAAACTTGCGGACCTCGACTTGAGCGCGCTATGCACCGGTATCGCCGCCGAGCTGACTGCGGAACATCCAAAGCGCCAGCTCGAATGGGTGATCGAACCAGGCATGCACATGCACGGCGACAAAGCGCTGTTGCGGATCGTGCTGCAAAACCTGATCGAGAATGCGTGGAAATTTACTGCCAAGGTGGCCAAGCCTGTGATTCGTATCGGCAGCACCGCGCAGCCAGGCGGGGGGGTGTACTTTGTGGCCGACAATGGTGCTGGATTCGACATGCGAAATGCGCCAAAACTGTTCGGTGCTTTTCAACGCCTTCACCATACGGCCGACTTTCCTGGCACCGGCATTGGCCTAGCGCTGGTCAATCGCATTATTCAGCGCCATGGTGGCCGCATCTGGCCCGAGGCCGAGGTGGGCCATGGCGCGACGTTCTATTTTTCCACCAAAGAGGTTGAGCATGGCACAGCATCCTGACGTGCTGCTGTTGGTCGAGGACAATCTCGATGACGTGGCGTTGACCTTGCGCGCATTCCGCCTGGCCAAAATGACCCATCCGGTAATTGTGGTGCATGACGGCGGTGAAGCGCTCAACTATTTGTTCGGCTGCGGCCAGCAAGCCTTGCCCAAGCTGGTTGTGCTGGACCTGAAACTGGTCGGTCTCGGCGGCATCGAGGTGCTCAAAGCGATCCGCGCCGACGCCCGTACCCGTCTGGTCCCGGTGTTGATCCTGACCTCGTCGATGCTCGACGACGACGTGGTGGCGTGCTACACGCTGGGTGCGAACAGCTACCTGGTCAAGCCCATCGCTTTTTCGCAATTTGTCGAGATGATGATCGCCATTACAAGCTATTGGCTGACTTTGAATCACAACGCGCCAGCGCAGGTCCGCGCATGAGGCGAGCGCTCAAGGTGTTACTTGTGGAGGACTCGGAAGACGACGCCGCACTGGTCATGCGCGCGCTCAACAAGGCGGGCTTTGACCTGAGCGCGCAGCGCGTGCACGACGGCGCAGCGCTTGCCGAAGCACTCGCCGATCCATGGGATGCGGTTCTTTCGGATTTTTCCATGCCTGGCTACAGTAGCTTGGAGGCACTGAACCTGTGCCGAACGCTGCATGGCGACATCCCATTCATCCTCGTTTCCGGCACCGTCGGCGAGGAAATGGCGGTCGCGGTCATGAAGGCGGGCGCCAATGATTACGTCATGAAGCACAATTTGGCACGCCTGGGACCAGCCTTGCTGCGCGAACTGGACGATGCCAGCGCGCGTGCCAGCCTGCGCCGCGCGCAGTTGGACCTGATCGATAGTGAAAAACGCTTTCACGCGTTCATGGATGCGAGTCCTTTCGTCGCATCGATCAAGGATCATGATGGCCGCTATCTTTACATGAACAAGGGATGGAGTACGGCTTACGGGGTGGCGAGCGAACTGTGGATCGGCCGGACGGATGCGTCCGCGCAGCCTGGTAGCGGCGTCATGTCGGGCGTGCGTGACGAACAGGTGCTGGCAGACGGCGCCATCACTGAAACCATTGACGAGTTTCACCAGCCCGATATGGAGATGTCTTACTGGAAACGTACCCGATTTCCCTTTGTCGGCGCGTCAGGACAGCGTTTGCTTGGGGAATTTTCAACCGACGTGACCGCGCTCAAGGCGTCGGAAGAGACGATCCACAAGCTCGTCTTTCTCGATCCCTTGACAGGATTGCCGAACCGGCGCTTGATGCAAGACCGGCTTTCCCACGCCTTGGCACTGACCGAGCGCAGCACACAGTATGGTGCGCTGCTGTTCCTGGACCTGGACAATTTTAAAACACTCAACGACACGCTTGGGCACGACGCTGGTGATCAGATCTTGAAGCAGACTGCCGCTCGGCTGGGCTCGGCCATGCGGGCGCACGACACCGTCGCCCGCGCAGGCGGTGACGAATTCGTTATCATTATCGAGCGCTTGAGCTGCATGGAGGACGTCGCCGCCAACGAGGTATATGCCATCGCGTGCAAGATCATCGGCTTGATCAATACACCGTACGTGCTCAATGGTGGCGAGTACAGCATCTCTGCAAGCATTGGCATCACCCTGTTTTGCGACACCCGTTGTTCACCCGAGGAATTGATGAAGCGCGCCGACATTGCGATGTACAGCGCCAAGGCAAACGGGCGCAACACCCAAATGATGTTCGATCCCGCGATGCAAACGCGCATTGCGACGCGCAACGCGCTGGAAGCAGATCTTCGCCAGGGCCTCAAGCGACGTCACTTTTTGCTTTACTATCAAGCGCAAGTCGATAGCGCCGGAGAACTTTTCGGAGTGGAAGCTTTGTTGCGCCTACAACACCCAGAAAGAGGATTGGTCCTGCCGGCAACATTCATCGGCCTGGCCGAAGAAACCGGCCTTATTTGCGATTTGGGCTATTGGACACTGGAAACTGCCTGCGCCCAATTGGTCGACTGGTCGCATGATTGTGCACGCGCCCAACTGACCATCGCCGTGAACGTCAGCGCGCGTCAATTTCGCGATATCAATTTTGTCGAGCGCGTACTCGACATCGTTGATCACAGCGGCGCCAACCCGCATCGACTCATACTCGAGCTGACGGAAAGCTTGTTATTGGATCAGTTGGAGAGTTCAATCGGCAAGATGGTCGCACTGCGTCAGCACGGTATTCGCTTTTCTCTGGATGATTTCGGCACAGGTTTTTCTTCACTGTCTTATCTGAAACGCTTGCCGCTATACGAGATCAAGATTGACCGGTCGTTCGTCCAGGACGTGATTGATAACGCCAACGACGCTGTGATCGTGCTCTCGATTATCGACTTGGCCCACAATTTTGGCATCGAAGTGATCGCCGAGGGCGTGGAAACCCTTGCGCAGCGTGACTTCCTCTTGCGCAGTGGTTGCACGCGGCTCCAGGGATATCTATTTGGACGCCCCGAACCGCTGGCTAAACTGAACTATGGCCGCTTCACAGCTGAGACAGTGGCTTTCCATGAACCATGTGCAGGCTAAGACCAGGTCGACCTTGCCCGATCGGCCAAGACAGTTAACGCCAGTTATAAGATGCGAGCGTGCCCAAGGCAATATGTCGGGCATCGCTCATGATGATGAAAACCACGAGCGGTGCGAGAGCGCCAGGAAGCAAGCGCCGTCGTACGCTGATCCCGCAAGACGGTGTAGCCGCCTCATGCGAATGACAGCGCAGGTGGGGTAACGCTGGCGTCGGCCGTGCGCGCGCCCGTCATCGCCTGCAGCTGGACCGCCGTGAGGTTGAAAACGGCGTGCGGATGGCCGGCTGCGGCCCACACGCTGGGGTAATTGAACAGCTTGCGGTCAATCAGCACCAGCGACGCGGTCGGGTGCCCGATGGGGCATACGCCGCCAATCGCGTAGCCGGTCTTTTCCTTGACGAAGCGGGCGTTTGCCTTGCCGATCGGTCCCACCAGCGCCGCGACCTTGGCTTCGTCCACCCGGTCGGCCCCGCTGGCGAGAATCATGACGGCCACGTCGTCGGCCAGGCGCCGGAACACGATCGCCTTGGCGATCTCGGCCACGTCACAACCCAGGCTGCGCGCCGCTTCCGCCGACGTTTTACCCGATTCGGGCAGCATCACGATGGGCTTGTCATGCTGCATGGCGCCCAGCAGGGCGGCAACGCGCTGCACGCTGTCAGGAAGCGTTATGTCGTTATTCAAATTTTTCTCCTCGTCGACAGTTTAAGTTTCATTATGCAACAGGGGGCACAGTAAACAATGGGTGGTTGCGGCATGCACACGGTTAACGGTAAGCTTGCCGTGACACCGGCACCACCCTTTCCAAGGCGGCACACCATGGTTTCTCCGTCCCGATGAAGATCGACTCCCGAAGCGGGCGCGGCGACATCCGCAAACAGCAGGCGCTGCGCTTGCGCCGGCTGGTCCTGGGCGCGGTCTCTTATTTGTTTACGCTGGCCCTGGTCGTCATCTACTGGTACCTCGGCTATTTTGCCATGCCGGTCGTGCTGACGTATGCCGCCATCGTGCTGGCCTTGAACGCCTTCTTTTTTGCCGCCATCAAGACCAGCGTCAATTTGCGCCTGGCCGATCCGAGCATGACGCTGGCCATTCACGGCCTTTTCCAATTCCGCCTGCGCGACTTTGTCGTTCTGACGCTGGTGATGGGCGGCTATGCGGCGCTGATCGTGCCAAGGAAGAAGGGGCGCAACCGCTGCCAGGTCGCCGCGCCCGGCGCTTTTCCCACACCATTGACCAGCATTGAGGAGACTACATGAAGCATATTCGTCCATTCCCGGCGCCCAGCCGGTCTGCCATCGGCGCCTTGCTGGCGCTGTGCATCGTTGGTTTGAGCGGCTGCGGCGGTGGTGGTGGGGGCGGGGGTGGGGCAACTTTGCCGCCGCCACCGGTGGTGGTGCAGCCGGGTTCTCCGGGCGACTTTGGCGGCAAGCAGCTGGCGAGCGTGGCGCGCACTGGCGTGGCCGGCAACTGGGGCTACACCGCGCCGGACGGCGCGCGCTATGCACTGATGGGCACCGCCAAGGGCATCCTGGTGCTCGACCTGCGCGACAGTGCCAACGTGCGCGTGGTCGACGAGATCGACGGCCCGACCAATACGCCGTCGCCCGGCGTTTACTGGCGCGAGATGCGCGTCTACGGCACCCATGCCTACATCGTCTCGGAGCAGGACAATGTGCGCGGCGGGGTCATGATCCTCGATTTGTCGGCGCTGCCGGCCTCGGTGCGCTTCGTGAAAAGCTTCGCCCCGCGCGACGGCACGCTGCGCGCGCACACGATCGACATCGATACTGCGCGCGGCCTGGCGTACCTTCAGCGGCCCGTCAGCGTCGCGCCTCCAGCGCCAGCGCCCATCAGCGCGCCGCTGCTCGATGCGCCCGCGCCAGCAGTGTTCGGCGGCGCCATGGCGGCGGCCCACACCGAGGGCGAACATGAACATGGCGGCCCGAGCGACGGTTCGGTTGAAGTGTGGGACCTCAAGACCGATCCTGAAAACCCGCGCTACATCACCACCTTCAACCTGAACAAGTCGGTGCACGACATGACCGCCGTCGGCAACCTGGTGTACGTGGCCGAGGGCACGGCCAACAGCTGGTCGATCTGGGACCTGACGACGCCCGCCGCACCCAGGCTCTCGGTGCGCTGGGTGGGCACGCCGGGTAACTTCGCGCACAACATCTGGCCGAGCGGCGACGGCACTTTTGTGGTGACGACCGAGGAAGTGCCCGCCGGCCTGCCGGCACGGGTCTGGCGCTTGAATGGCGCAGCCGCGCCGACCCAGCTCTCGACGTTCAAGGTGGGCACCGGCACGCCGCACAACGTGATCATGGAGGGTAATATGGCTTACCTGAGCCACTACACCGAAGGCGCAGTGGCGGTCGACCTGTCCAACCCCGCCGTGCCCAAGGTGGTGATGCGGGTCGATACCAGCGCGCTGGCGGGCCCCGGCTACAGCGGCTGCTGGGGCGTCTATAAATTTCCCGGACTGCCGCTGCTCACGTGCAGCGATATCGAAACCGGTTTCCACCTGATCAGCATCACACCTTGAAAGCGCCGCATGCAATTTGAAACACTCGCCGTCAGCCTCGACGGCCACATCGCCACCATTGCCCTGAACCGCCCCGAGAAAGCGAACGCCATGAACCTGGCGATGTGGCACGACATCCGCTCGGCCTTCAAATGGGTCGATGCGACGCCCCAGGCGCGCGTGGCGATCCTCGAAGGCGAAGGCAAGTGCTTCACCTCTGGGATCGACCTGAAGATGATGATGGGCCTGGGCGCGCAGATCGAGGACCAGTGCGAAGGGCGCATGCGCGAAGCGCTGCGCGCCGTGATCGTCGACTTGCAGGACACCTTGAGCAGCCTGGAACGCTGCCGCAAGCCGGTGCTGGCGGCCGTGCACGGCGCCTGCATCGGCGGAGGTATCGATCTGATCACCTGCGCCGACATGCGCTACTGCTCGGCCGACGCGTATTTTTCGATCAAGGAAATCGATATCGGCATGGTCGCCGACGTCGGCACCTTGCAGCGCTTGCCGCGCCTGATCGGCGAGGGCATCACGCGCGAACTGGCCTACACGGCGCGCCGCGTGGAGGCGCCAGAAGCGCGCGAGATCGGCCTGGTCAACCGCGTGTTCGGCACGCGCGAGGAACTGGGCGCGGGCGTGCGCGAGATCGCCGCGGCGATCGCGGCCCGCTCGCCGCTGGCGATCCGCGGCACCAAGGAGATGATCAGCTATGCGCGCGACCATACGGTGGCCGACGGCTTGAATTATGTCGCCACCTGGAATGCGGCGATGCTGATGTCCGAAGACCTGCAAAAGGCAATGATGGCGAACATGAGTGGGCAGGCGGCCGAGTTTCGCGACTAAAGTGGCGGCTGCGGGGCTGCGCGGCTGCAGCACTGCGTCTGGCGCGTAAATTGCTAATGACAAGGGAAAGCGCATTCTCGCGCCTCACTTTAGAATTGCAATAATGCCAACAAGCCAGACGCCAACACCGCGCACACTGCGCATCGTCGTCGTCAACACGGTCGTTCTCGACGGCGACGAACAAGACCACGCGCTGGCCGCCCAGGTCCGGCGCGGCAACGCCTTGCGCATCGGGCTGCTAGAGTCGGGCTACGATATCGTCGCCTCGCTGCCGGCCGACATGTACCTGCCCGAACGGATCGCCCAGCTCCAGCCGGACATGATCATCATCGACGCGCAGTCCGATGCGCGCGACGTCCTCGAACACATCGTCATCGCCAGCCGCGACGAGCGGCGCCCCATCGTGCTGTTTACCGACGACGACACCACGCGCAGCATGGATGCGGCGATGGCGGCGGGCGTCTCGGCGTACGTGGTGGCCGGCCTGCACAGCGAGCGTATCAAGCCGGTGCTCAACGTGGCGCTGGCGCGCTTTCGGCAAGAGCAAAAGCTGCTGGCCGAACTGGAAGACACGCGCCACAAGCTGGCCGAGCGCAAGGTGATCGACCGCGCCAAGGGACTGCTGATGAACAGCGCGCGCTTGAGCGAAGAGCAGGCGTACCAAAAGCTGCGCAGCATGGCGATGAACAAGAACATGAAGCTGGCTGACATCGCCCAGCGCATCCTCGACGTGGAAGACTTGCTCGGCTGACCTGGTGCACGCCCCGGTGCACCATTTTGGGATTATGTTGCACCGCAATGTAGCGCCGCGGGCAAAGGTACTGTCAATATGCCCCGCCTTACCCTGGCACGCGGATTGCTAACCATAGCTTATCGGATCAATGGCGATCCCCTGAATAATTTGCGCTGATCTAACGACGGATTGGCAGGACAACGGCGTCCGACCAGCTCCGGTTTTTCATGACCGGATCCTGGCCGGACGCCATTTTGTTTTCTACACGGGATAGATCATGGCCACCAAAGCAAACAGTATTGCGCTTTTCACTTTCAACACGCCGCAGATGCGTGCCTTTCACCTGACCTGGATGGCGTTTTTCGTCTGCTTTTTCGCCTGGTTCGCCTGCGCACCGCTGATGCCCATCATCAAAGGCGAATTCGGCCTGACCATGGGACAGGTGGCCAACATCAATATCGCCGCCGTCGCCATCACTATCCTGGTGCGCCTGATCATCGGCCCGATGTGCGACCGCTTCGGTCCGCGCAAAGCCTACACCGCGCTGCTCGCGTTAGGCGCCATTCCCGTGCTCGGCGTGGCCGCCTCGCAAAGCTACGAGAGCTTCCTGTTTTTCCGTCTGGGGATTGGCGCGGTGGGCGCAAGTTTCGTGATCACGCAGTACCACACGTCCGTCATGTTCGCCCCGAAAGTGGTGGGCACGGCCAACGCGGCCGCTGCCGGCTGGGGCAACGCGGGCGGCGGCGCAGCGCAAGCGCTGATGCCTTTGCTGGTGGGCGCGCTCGTCATGGCGGGCGTTTCCAGTACGCTCGGCTGGCGCGTGGCGCTGGTGGTGCCGGGCGTGCTGATGATCATCATGGCCTTCGTCTACTGGAACTTCACCCAGGACTGCCCGTTGGGTAACTACGACGCCATGCGCAAGGCCGGCATCCCGATCGAAGGCGGCAAGAAGGGCGGCTGGTCCAGCTTCAAGGCGGCCAGCGCCAACTACCGCGTGTGGCTGCTGTTCGTCACTTACGGCGCCTGCTTCGGAATCGAGATCTTCATCCACAACGTGGCGGCCGTGTACTACGTCGACCATTTCGGCCTGTCCTTGAAGTCGGCCGGCCTGGCTGCCGGCAGCTTCGGTTTGCTGGCCCTGTTTGCGCGCGCGCTGGGCGGCTGGCTGTCCGACAAGATGGCGTTGCGCGGCAACCTCAATAGCCGCGTCACGCTGCTGTTCGTGATGATGATCGGCGAAGGCCTGGGCCTGTTGTGGTTTTCAAAAGCCGACAGCGTGACCTTTGCCGTCATCGCCATGCTGGTCTTTGGCCTGTTCACCCACATGGCTTGCGGCGCAACCTACGCACTGGTGCCGTTCATCGACAACAAGGCACTCGGCGGCGTGGCCGGCATCATCGGCGCCGGCGGCAACGTGGGCGCGGTGGCGGCGGGCTTTCTGATGAAAGGTACCGGCGACATCCAGCAAACGCTCGGCATCCTGTCATTCATGGTGCTGCTGTCGGCCATTTGCGCCATCGCCGTGCGCTTGACGGCTGCGGTCGACGCCAAGGTTGACGCCAAGGTTGACGCCAAGCTTGGTGCCACAGCGGCCATCGCTCAAGGAAAACTTGCATGAGAATCATCGTCATCGGCCACGGCATGGTGGGCCACAAATTTCTCGAGTCGCTCAATAGCAGCAACGTGCCCGATCTTGAAGTCACGGTCTTGTGCGAAGAGCCGCGCGCGGCCTATGACCGGGTGCACCTGTCCGAATTTTTCGCCGGTAAATCGGCAGACGACCTGTCGCTGGTGCCGTCGGGGTTTTTCGACAACGGCAACATGCTGCTGAAGGTCAATGCGCGCGCGGTGGAAGTGGACCGCGCCAGCAAGACCGTCACGCTGCGCAGCGGCGAAGTGCTCGAATACGACAAGCTGGTGTTTGCCACCGGTTCTTACCCATTCGTGCCGCCGCTGGCCGGCAAGGACCGCAAGGACTGCTTCGTCTATCGCACCATTGAAGACCTGGAGAAGATGCTCGAATGCGGCAAGCGCTCCAAGACCGGCGTGGTGATTGGCGGGGGCCTGCTGGGCCTGGAATGCGCCAAGGCGCTGGTCGACATGCAATTGCAGACCCACGTGGTCGAATTTGCGCCGCGCCTGATGGCGGTGCAGGTCGACGACGGCGGCGCGCGCGTGCTGCGCGCCAAGATCGAAGACCTGGGCGTGACGGTCCACACCCACAAGAACACGCTGGAAATTGTCGATGGCGAGGAGGGCACGCACCGCATGCGCTTTGCCGACGGCACGCATCTGGACACCGACATGATCGTGTTCTCGGCCGGGATTCGCCCGCGCGACCAGCTGGCGCGCGGCTGCGGCCTGGCGGTCGGCGCGCGCGGCGGCATCGCGATCGACAACAGCTGCCTGACGTCCGACCCGGACGTGTATGCCATTGGCGAATGCGCGCTGTGGAACGGCCAGGTGTTCGGCCTGGTGGCGCCCGGCTACGACATGGCGCGCGTGGCGGCGCGCCACATCGCCGGCGAGCAGGCAGCCCAGTTCACCGGCGCCGACATGAGCACCAAGCTCAAACTGATGGGCGTGGACGTGGCCAGCATTGGCGACCCGCACGGCGCCGTTGCCGGCAGCCGCTCGTACCAGTTCATGGACGAGCGCAAGCAGGTGTACAAGAAGATCGTCGTCTCCGAATGCGGCAAATACCTGCTTGGCGGCGTGATGGTGGGCGACGCCGCCGAATACGGCACGCTGCTGCAGATGATGTTAAACAAGATCGAGCTGCCGGAGTCGCCCGAGTTCCTGATTCTGCCTTCGTCGGACGGCAAGGCCAGGCCCGCCCTGGGCGTGGACGCCTTGCCCGACAGCGCGCAGATCTGCTCGTGCAACGATGTCTCCAAGGGCGCAATCTGCGCGGCCGTGTGCGGCGGCGCCACGACCATTGGCGCGCTCAAGAGCTGTACCAATGCCGGCACCTCGTGCGGCGGCTGCGTGCCGCTGGTCACGCAGGTGATGAAGGCCGAGATGAAAAAGCAGGGCATGGCGGTCAACAACCACCTGTGCGAACACTTCCCGTATTCGCGCCAGGAGATTTTTCACCTGGTGAAGGTCGGCCAAATCAAGACCTTCGGCGACCTGCTGGCCGCGCATGGCAAGGGCCTGGGTTGCGACATCTGCAAACCGGTGGCGGCCAGCGTGCTGGCCTCGACTTGGAACGACTTTGTGCTCAAACCCGAGCACGCGGGCCTGCAGGATTCGAACGACTACTTCCTGGGCAATATCCAGAAAGATGGCACCTATTCGGTGGTGCCGCGCATGGCGGGCGGCGAAGTGACGGCCGACGGGCTGATTGCGGTGGGCACAGTGGCCAAGAAATATGGCCTGTACACCAAGATCACGGGCGGGCAGCGGGTCGACCTGTTCGGCGCGCGCGTCGAGCAGCTGCCGCTGATCTGGGAAGAGCTGATCGCGGCCGGCTTCGAGTCCGGCCATGCGTATGGCAAGTCGCTGCGCACGGTCAAATCGTGCGTGGGTTCCACCTGGTGCCGCTACGGCGTGGCCGACAGCGTCGGCTTTGCGATTGCACTGGAAAACCGCTACAAGGGCTTGCGCACGCCCCACAAGATCAAGTTCGGCGTCTCGGGCTGCACCCGCGAGTGCGCCGAAGCGCAGGGCAAGGACGTGGGCTTGATCGCCACCGAGAAGGGCTGGAACCTGTACGTGTGCGGCAATGGCGGCATGAAGCCGCGCCACGCGGAGCTGATCGCGTCGGACCTGGATGAAGCGAGCGTGGTGCGCTACATCGACCGCTTCCTGATGTTTTATACGCGCACCGCCGACCGCCTGCAGCGCACCAGCGTCTGGCGCGACAACCTCGAAGGCGGGCTCGAATACCTGAAAGACGTGATCATCAACGACAAGCTGGGCCTGGCCGCCTCGCTTGAAGCGGACATGCAGCACGTGGTCAACACCTACGCCTGCGAATGGAAAGCGGCAGTCGAGGATCCGGCCACGCGCGCGCGCTTTCGTACCTTCGTCAACAGCGACAAGGAAGACCAGAACGTGGTCTTCATGCCGGAGCGCGGCCAGATCCGCCCCGCCACCATTGAAGAGCGCAAACGCGTCATTCCCATCGCCGTCAAAACAGCCTGACTGGAGCATCACATGCATCGCGATATTCAAATGGACAACTGGACTGCCGTCTGTGCGCTGGACGCCATCGTGCCCAACACCGGCGTGTGCGCGCTGATCGGCGGCGAACATGTGGCGGTCTTCAACGTGGCCGCCGGCGAGCAGCGCTTTTATGCGATCGGCAATTTTGATCCGAACAGCGGCGCCTCGGTGCTCTCGCGCGGCATGGTCGGCAACCTGGGCGAACGGATCGTCGTCGCCTCGCCCATCTACAAGCAGCACTTCGACCTGGCCACCGGCGAATGCCTGGAAGCGCCGGAGCATTCGGTGGCGAGCTACCGCACCCGGATCGAGGGCGGCAAGGTGTGGGTCGCATCGTGATCCGGCTGCCCGGGAAAGTCGCCTTGCCGCGCGCGGCCGCGGCCCAGAAGCGCGACGCGGCGCGCCAGACCCCTGCGCCGGCGCGTCAGTCGCTGGTCGTGATCGGCAACGGCATGGCCGGCATGCGCACGGTCGAGGAGTTGCTCAAGCTGGCGCCGGACCTGTATGACATCACCGTCTTCGGCGCCGAGCCGCACGGGAACTACAACCGCATCCTGCTTTCGCCGGTGCTGGCCGGCGACAAGAGCATGGACGACATCATGATACATACCCGGGCATGGTATGCCGAAAACGGTATCGCATTGCATGCGGGCGACCCGATCGTCCACATCGACCGCCGCCGGCGCCTGGTGCGCGCCAAGTCGGGCCGCGAAGTGTGGTACGACCGGCTCCTGATGGCGACCGGCTCAAACCCGTTCATCATTCCGGTGCCGGGGCACAAGCTGGCCGGCGTGATCGGTTTCCGCGACATCAATGACGTCGACACGATGCTCGCAGCGTCCAGGAGCGGCGGGCGCGCGGTGGTCATCGGCGGCGGCCTGCTCGGGCTGGAGGCGGCCAACGGCCTGCAGCGGCGCGGCATGCACGTGACCGTGGTGCACGTGACCGACAGCCTGATGAACATGCAGCTCGATAAACCGGCCTCGCTCATGCTGCGCCATGCGCTGGAGGCGAAGGGCCTGCATTTCATGCTTGAGGCCCACACGTCGGAAATTGTCGGCGACCAGCGCGTGAGCGCCGTGCGCTTCAAGGACGGCAGCCAGATCGCGGCCGACCTGGTGGTGATGGCCGCCGGCGTGCGCCCCAATATCGCGCTGGCGCAGGAAGCCGGCCTGCACTGCGAACGCGCGATCGTGGTGGACGACACGCTGCAAACGTACGACCCGCGTGTGTACGCGGTGGGCGAATGCGTGCAGCACCGCAGCGCCATCTTTGGCCTGGTGGCCCCGATCTGGGATCAGGCCAAAGTCTGCGCTGAACACCTGGCCCAAAAAGGCCACCGCCGCTACGTACAGGCAGTCACCGCCACCAGGCTCAAAGTGACCGGCGTCGACCTGTATTCGGTGGGCGACTTCATTGGCGGCGAGGGCAGCGAGGACCTGGTCTTGCGCGACCCGCGGCGCGGCGTCTACAAACGGCTGGTCCTGGCCGGTAACCGCATCGCCGGCGCCGTGTTGTACGGCGACGTGCAGGATGGACCCTGGTACTTTGGCCTGATCCAGAACCGTACCGATATCTCGGCCATGCGCAGCCGCCTGCTGTTTGGCGAAGCCTTCTGCGCGCAAGCTGCCGCTTGAGTAGCCCAGCTGCCGCATAACCTGTCCCCCCCGCCCCCGGAGCATTGCATGAACCTATCCCCCATCCCCCTGGCCATCAAGAGTACCTGCCCGTACTGCGGCGTGGGTTGCGGCATCACCGCCACGCCCTTGCCGGACGGCGCCATCGCCATCGCGGGCGACGCCAGCCACATGGCCAATCGCGGGCGATTGTGCGTCAAGGGCGCCGCACTCGGCGAAACGCTCAGCCTGGACGGGCGGCTGCTGCATCCGGCGCTGCGGGACAGCGAGGGCGTGCTGCGCCAGGCCTCGTGGGACGACGCCATCGAACGCGTGGCCACCGGTTTTGCGGACATCATCGCCGAGCATGGACCCGATGCGGTGGCGCTGTACGTGTCGGGCCAGTTGCTCACGGAAGACTACTACGTCGCCAACAAGCTGATGAAAGGGTATGTGGGCAGCGCCAACATCGACACCAATTCGCGCCTGTGCATGTCGTCGTCGGTGGCGGGGCACAAGCGCGCGTTTGGCGCGGACCTGGTGCCGGGCTGCTACGACGACTTCGACGAAGCCGACATGATCGTGCTGGTGGGCGCCAACAGCGCATGGTGCCATCCGATCCTGTTCCAGCGCATCGCGCGCCTGAAAGAGGCGCGCCCGGAGGTGCAGGTGGTCGTCATCGACCCGCGCCGCACCGCCACCTGCGAGATCGCCGACCTGCACCTGCCGGTCAAGCCGGGCACCGATGTCTGGCTGTTCAATGGCCTGCTCAGTTACCTCGCGCGCAGCCATGCCTGCGACGAGCGCTTCATCGAGCAGCATACCAGCGGAATGGCCGAAGCGATGGTCGCGGCGGACACCGAGCTGCTCGACGTGGCGCGCACCTGCCGCCTCGATCCGCACGACCTGCTCGCGTTCTACCGCCATTTCGAGGCCACCACCAAGGTCGTGACGGCGTTTTCGCAAGGCGTGAACCAGTCTTCGGCCGGCACCGACAAGGTGAACGCGATCATCAACTGCCACCTGGTCACGGGGCGCATCGGCAAACCGGGCATGGGGCCGTTTTCACTGACCGGGCAGCCCAATGCCATGGGCGGGCGTGAAGTGGGTGGGCTGGCCAACATGCTGGCCGCGCACATGGAGCTGGCCAACCCGGCGCACCGCGCCATGGTGCAGGAGTTCTGGCAGTCGCCCCGCATCGCCGGCAAGGCCGGCCTGAAAGCGGTCGACCTGTTCCACGCGATCGAGCAGGGCACGGTCAAGGCGGTATGGATCATTGCAACGAACCCCATGGTGAGCCTGCCGGACGCCAACCAGGTCCAGCGCGCGCTGGAAAAATGCGAGCTGGTGGTGGTGTCCGACATCGTCGGCACGACCGACACCAGCGCCTTTGCCGACGTGCTGCTGCCCGCTTTGGGCTGGGGCGAAAAAGACGGCACGGTCACCAACTCGGAGCGCTGCATTTCGCGCCAGCGCGCTTTCATGCCGGCACCCGGCGAGGCGCGCGCCGACTGGCGCATTCTGTGCGATGTGGCGCAGCGTATGGGCTTTGGCGGCTTTGACTTTGAATCGGCGCACGAGGTGTTCGACGAACACGCCCGCCTGTCGATCCACCGCAACGAAGGCGCGACGGTGCGCGTGTTCAACCTGGCCGGGCTGGCCGGCATGGACGCTCGCCAGTACGAACAGCTGGCGCCAGTGCAGTGGCCGGTGACCCCCGAGGGCGCGGGCACTGCGCGCCTGTTCCAGGATGGGCGCTTTGCGCACCCGGACGGCAAGGCGCGCTTTGTGGCGACGGCGCCGCGCGCCCCGGCCCACGCCGTCTCGCCTGAATTTCCGCTGGTGCTCAATACCGGCCGCGTGCGCGACCAGTGGCACACCATGTCGCGCACGGGACGCGCGCCGCGCCTGGCCGAGCATACGTCGGAGCCGTTCATCGACATGCATCCGCAAGATGCGCTGCGCTACGGCGTGCGCGAGGGCGAGCTGGCGCGCGTGAGCAGCGAATGGGGCGCGATGGTGGTGCGCGTGCAGCATGGCGAGGGCATCGCGCGCGGCGGCGTGTTCGTGCCGATCCACTGGAATGGGCAGAATGCGTCGGATGCGCGGGTGGGCACGCTGGTCAATCCGGCGGTCGATCCGGTGTCGGGCGAGCCTGAATTCAAGCATACGCCGGTCAACGTGGAGCGCTTCGGCGTCAACTGGCATGCCTTTGTCTTGAGCCGCAGCGAGCTCAATCTGGACAGTGTGGCGCACTGGACGCGGGTGCAGGGACGCGGCTTTGTGCGCTATGAACTGGCAGGGCGCAAGGCTATGCTTGAGCGTAGCGCGTGGGCGCGCGAGCTGCTTGGCGTGGTGGACGCCGACGCCGACTGGCTCGATTACGAAGACAGCAGCGGTGGCGTGTACCGGGCCGTGCACGTGGTCGGCGAGCGCATCGAGCAATGCATCTTTTTGTCGCCGCGGCCGGACTTGCCCGCGCGGGCCTGGCTGGCCGAATTGTTTTCAAAGGGGACGCTGACGCCGGGCGACCGCGCCGGCGTGTTGTCGGGCCAGGCGCTGGGCATGCGCGCCGACGCGGGCGCTACCGTATGCTCGTGCTTTGGCGTGGGCCGCAACATGATCTGCGACGCTATCATCAAGAACGACCTGAAAACCGTGGCCGAGGTCACTGCCTGCGTAAAGGCGGGTGGCAATTGCGGCTCCTGCGTACCCGAGATCAAGGTGATTCTGGTGGAAACGCGGGTGCGGGAGACGGCGTAAGGGCGGCGCTGTTGCAAGCGCCGGGGCCGTTGGCCGTCGCTCCGTCAAACCTTTTTGACGAACTCCGTCTTGAGGCTCATGGCGCCGAAGCCGTCGATCTTGCAATCGATATCGTGGTCGCTGTCGACCAGGCGAATATTCTTGACCTTGGTGCCCATCTTGACGGTCCCGCCGCCACCCTTGAGCTTGAGGTCCTTGATGACGGTGACGGTGTCGCCATCTTGCAGCACATTGCCTGCCGCATCCCGATATACCTTCGCTTCATCGGCGGCGAGCGCCTGGGCTTGCCATTCGTGGCCGCACTCGGGACACACGTAACCGCCGCCATCCTCGTAAGTGAATGCGCCATTGCATTGGGGGCAGGGTGGGAGTGTGCTCATCGGACTATCCTTCGACAAAGGCGCCAGTATACGCTTCGATTCGCGCGGGCCGGCGAATCATTTGGCCGCGCCATGGTCGAACCAGATTGGACAAGCCGAGGGGACGAACATGGTCAACGCAGTCGTCAGGATTTTTGATGCTTTTGAACGTGCGCAAGTCGCGCGCGAAGCCTTGCTGGCCGAAGGCTTTGAAGCGAGCGACATCTTGGTCAGTGTCGCCAATGATGAGGCGGGGCCGGTGCATGGGAATTTCACGGTCGGCAATTCGCCAGTTGAGAGCGATAGTCATACCTACGAGCGCAATTATGCCAATCCGGCGCGCAACGTCCACTGCATCATGACGGTGGCCGCGGCCGACGCCGCGCTGGCCGGCCGGGCCGATGCGATCCTGGCGCAGCATGGCGCCCGCGCCATCGATGACCCGGCTTCGCGGGCAAGCCTGCGGTAGCCGCCGGCAAAGGTGCTCGCGGGGCAGTGGCGGCGCTACATTAGCATCATTGGCGACGTGCCTGGCTCGGTGGCAGTGCCCGCTTTGCCGAGCGACCGTCGCCGCGCCAGCGTTGCCGGAAAGCGCGGCGCGGCCTCTCTGCGTAGCCTGATCCAGCACGGTAGGGCGGATAAGCGAACGCGCAATCCGCCACGCGCCGCCCGGGACGCACCCAGTTGGGCGGATAAACGAACGCGCAGTCTGGCAGCGCTGCCCGATCCACCACCCCGTAGGGCCATCGCGAGCAGTTCTAAAAAATGGCTCACCAGAATCGTGTGCGAGGACGACGTGGCTCTGCAGCACTGTCGTCCCTTCGGCAACATCCCCGGCAGGGCGGATCGGCCAACAGCGTCGCTTCGCCCTCCCGGCAGCGGCCTGCGTCGCATTTGCCAAAAAGTGTTGGACTATGGCCCCGGTCTCACAAGCGGTCCCGCCTCAGTGCAGGAACTTGCTGGTGGACGCCGCGTTCTTGCTCCCGGCCCGCATGATGGCGCCGCGTTCGACGAGCGACTTCATGCGCGTGAGGTCTTCATCCATCTGGCGTTTGGGGTCTTTTCCCAGCAGCGACGCCAGTGCATGGCCCAGTGCGCCGGCCGGCGGCCGGTACGCCATGCGCACCGTGACCCGCGTGCCACCGTGAATGGGTTCGAAACCGATGGCGCCCGACTGCTGCACTTCTGCGCCAGGCTCGCACTCCCAAGCCAGCCGCCGCGGCCTGCTATGTTCGGTCAACACGGCGTTCCAGGCAAACTGACTGCCGGCCGGACCCTTGACAACCCAGTGGGAGCGACCTTCGCCCAGGTCTTGCACATCGATAACGTTTGACATGAAGCGCGGGAAATTTTCGTAGTTGGCAAACAGGTCGAACACCTGCTCGACCGGCGCGTCAATGCGGATAGTTTGTTCCACCTCGACGTTTTGTCCGCCTGCGCCGGCCGCCAGCTTGAGCAAGGGCCGCTTGCCAGTGGCGCGCACCAGCAGCGCCAGTCCGGCCAGTCCCATGGCCATGCCGATCGGGGAGCGCGGCGCCACCAGGCCCGCCAAGCCCAGCACGCTGGCGCCCGCTAGCGTGCTGCCGCGCATGGCGCCGCGGCCGGATGCCTTGCTTGAAGTGTCGCCGCCCGCGTAGGGGCGCCTCTCGGATTGGTAGGCGGACTTTGGGGTGCGCTGGGCGCCGTGGGGATCGGTTGAGTGGGCATCGGAGTGAGCATCGGTTTGGGCAGCCGAATGGTCAGCGGAACGGGGCCTGGAATGGTCATCTGAATGGTCAGCGGAATAGCCAGCAGAATAGCCAGCGGCATGAGCGTTATCGGAGTGGCCGTTCGGCTGCGCCTCGGTGCGCGTGTCAGCGCCGAAAGCACGTTGCAACGCCTCGGCGCCTTGGCGCAGCATGCCGCTTGCGCGTTGCGACACGCCGTCAGTCAACTGCGCAGCAGGCTCCCGGCGCGCGGCATGGCGGGCAGCCCTGCTGGCGCCATGCATCACCTTGTCGAGCGCGTCGCCGGTCTTGCGGCCGAGCCTGCGCAGCTTGTCGCCCGACTCGGCGCGACGCGGTGCGCCGCGCTCCGGGTCGAGTATATACATGGCAAGGGCGCCAATGGCGGCTCCGGCTATCCACTTGCCCAGTTGCAGGTCCTGGTCGGTCGCGTGTTTCATCGTTTCCTCCTTGATGTGATTGTCGATTTGCGTGTTGTTCATGAATGGCTGGCGCGCTCGCGCGGTTCCTGCTCGCACCAGGCTTGTGCCAGCAGGTCGATGACCTCGTCGTCCGTGGTCTGGTCGAACTGGCGGTACCACTGGCTGACGGCGCGAAACGGGTGCGGGCGGACCAGGCAAATAAGTTCGTCGACCTCAGCGGCGAGAACGGCGCAGGTGTCGGCGGCGCCCACGGGGACCGCCGCCAGCAGGCGGGCAGGAGCCTGGGCGCGGGCGAGCGCAATAGCGGCGCGCATGCTTGAACCGGTAGCCAGGCCGTCGTCGACGAGGATGACGGTGCGCGCCGCCAACGGAGGGGCAGGGCGACCGCCCCGGTAGCGGCGCTCCCGGCGGTCGATTTCAGCGAGCTCGCGGGTGCACATTTCCTCAAGCATGGCAGGTGTGATGCCGGCATGCTGCAGCACGCCACGCTGCACGACGCGCACGCCGCCACTGGCGACCGCGCCGATTGCGAACTCTTCCTGGCCGGGCATGCCCAGCTTGCGCACCAGCAGGATGTCAAGCGCCAGCCCAAGCGCATGAGCGACCGCGAAACCGACCGGCACGCCGCCGCGCGGCAGCGCCAGCACGATGGCGCCAGGATCGATTGCGTGCTCATGCAGGGCAAGCGAAAGCTGCTTGCCCGCGTGTGCGCGGTCCCGGAACGGTTTGATCATGGCCATGCTTCTTTGACAGCGGGCCTGCACACCGGTTGCATCGACAATGATAAAAAGGCCCGCCGGGCAGAAATGCCGAGCGGGCCTGGTGTCAACGGGGCGGCAATTACTGGATGGTGATGCGGGTTGCCGCGCTACCTTGCTTCTTGGGCAGCGTGAGAGTCAGAATGCCGTTTTCCATGCGCGCTTGGGTGCCGGCCTCATCGACCTCCACGGGCAGCATGAAGGTGCGCACGAACTTGCTCGCGCCGCGCTCTGTATACAACACGTTTTCGCCTTCACGCTGCTCCTGCTCGCGCCTGGACTCGCCTTCGATCGTGACGCGCTGGTGCTCGATGGCGACCTTCACGTCTTCCTTTTTCACGCCTGGCAATTCGGCCTGCACTTCAAAGGACCGGTCGGTCTCGCTGACGTTCAGGCGTGCACTGACCGTTCCTTCGGCGGGCCACTGCCCGAGTGCGCCACCGTGCGCGAATGGCGCCAGCATTTCTTCGAACATATTCTCGACCAGTTGCCCAAACCGGTCGTCTAGCGCGCGCGGCCGATAGCCGGCCATTGCCGACGGGGTACGCCGGATAATGTTGTTCATCATGACCTCCTTTCGTAAGCGTATGGACAGGAACATGGGGAGAGTGCACGGCAAGTGCACGGGGGGCGCAGGGGAATACTGGCTCCCGCAGCATCGTTATAAGTCGCGGCAGGCCCGGTTTCAAGGGCCATCGCGCAAGGTGGCGAGCATAATGGCGCGTCTTTGAGCGAGCGCAAACCACACGCGTAGGCGCCGATATAACTGGCTTGCGCGCTGTCGAACTTGCGGGAGGAAAAAGCCATGAGTGAAACCCTGTTGTGGTCCTGGTGGCTGTTGGGCTTGCGCGGCATGATCGCCGTGCTGTTCGGCATTGCGGCCATCGTATGGCCCGCGATCACGCTGATCACCCTGGCGGCGCTATTTGCCGCCTTTGCGCTGTTGGCCGGCGCTGTCTGGGTCTTCGGCGCCGTCCAGCACCGCAAGGCCGACCGGCGCTGGTGCGTCATGCTGCTGCTGGGTGCCTTCAGCGTGGGCGCCGGCATCATCGCCGCGCTGCATCCGGGCGTGACAACGGTGGCGCTGATCTTGCTGATGGGCGCCAACGCACTGGTCAGCGGCACGCTTGACATCGTTGTCGCTGTACGTGTGCGCAAGTTCATGAAGGGCGAACTGCTGCTGATATTAAGCGGCATCGCCTCCATCCTGTTCGGCATGGTCGTGCTGCTGTTTCCCACCGGTGCCGGCGCGCTGGCGCTGGCGTGGTTGACCGGTTTCTATGCCATCGTGACGGGCGCATTGCTGCTTGCACTGGCGCTGCAGGTGCGCGCGTGGTTGCGCCTCAACGGCGGGCGCAGCAGTGGGCCGGCGGGGGCGGTGTAGGGCATGGCGCTTGGCCGCCTCCGCGGACTTGCTTCAGCCTAACTGAGCGCTGTGAAATGCCAGATGGTCTTCCATGAACGTCGAGATGAAATAGTAACCGTGGTCATAGTCCGCGTGGCGACGCAGCTCCAGCTTTTGCCCGGCCTTGCGGCAAGCCGCTTCAAACCTGTCCGGGTGCAATTGCTCGGCCAGGAACTTGTCGCCCAAGCCCTGGTCAATCAAGATACCCTGGGGGAAGGGCGCCTGCATGCTGGCCATTAGTTCGCTGGCGTCGTACTGGCGCCACGCGGCGTGGTCTCCGCCCAAATAGTTGCTGAAAGCTTTCTCGCCCCATGGACAGTGCATGGGCGCGGCAATCGGCGCAAACGCCGACACCGAGCGAAATAGGTCGGGCCGGCGCAGCGCCAGCACCAACGCGCCGTGCCCGCCCATCGAGTGGCCAAACACGCCGATGCGCGCGGCATCGGCGTTCAGCTCGGCCACGACCAGCGCGTGCAGCTCCGTGATGTAGCTGTCCATGCGGTAGTGGCGGCCCCACGGTTGCTCGGTGGCGTCAAGGTAAAACCCAGCGCCGGCGCCAAAGTCCCACGCTGCCGTTTCGCCTTCGATGCCAGCGCCGCGCGGGCTGGTGTCGGGCGCGATCAGCATCAAGCCTTTGCGCGCGGCCACGCGCTGGGCGCCGGCCTTGGTCATAAAGGTTTCTTCGTTGCAGGTCAGGCCGGCCAGGTAAAACAGCGCCGGCAATGCACCGGGACCTGTTGAAGGCGGGATGAACACCGAAAAACGCATCGGCAGCCCGATCGCGCTTGATGCGTGGCGATAAAAGCGCTGGACACCGCCAAAGCAGGCGTGTTCACTGATCAGTTCGAGCATAGATGTTCCAGGCATGGTTTTCTCAGAGATCAAGCGTCCCGACAAGGACAATGCACCAGTATGCCTTTTTGCCCGACCCCTTGCCAGCCCCGGCCTGCTCAGTGGGCGCGGCCGAGGTTACGGTCGACCACTTGCTCGACCTCGGCAAAGTCGTTTCCGGTGGCCTTGAGCTGATTGGCGATGAGCGTATAACGGGCGCGAATTTCCAGTTCGCGCGGCGTCTGCTCGCCGGGCAGGCGGGTGGCGTCCGGCACTGCGCTCGCCGCTTCCATGGACAACAGGTGCGTATTGCTGGCCCAAGCTCCCAGGCGCACGCCTGCGTAGAGCATCTTGGCCTGCAGCTGCGAACAACCGCCTGCAAGGCAAGCAAAGTAAAACATGGCGTCGGATTCGGCGCGCAGCACGCCTTCGCGGCCGACGGCGGCGTCATGCACGAGCGCTGCGCGCCGGTAGTTGCCGGTGTACGGGCTACCCACGGACGACCATAGCGTGCGCGGAATGCTGGCGCCATTGATGACGGTGCCGGCCGGAACATCCCAGCGGCGCCCGTCCTGGTCGAGATACCAGAAATCTTCGATCACTTGCATGTCGCGGTCGTCGCCGCGGTCGGACAGCCACATGGTTTTGGGATTACCTGAAAAAGCACCATAGCTCATTATTTTTCTCCAATTGGGTGTTAAACCGATTACACGACTTGCAAGGACAGCAGCGGTACACTCACCGGAGCCATTCCCCGTTTGAACGCGCGCACGGCGCGCAGTTCACGGACGGTAGCATAATTGCCAGCATCGTCACGACCGCGCCAACGGGCGCCGCGCCCATACTGCCAGAGACGCCGCGAAAAATAGTCATGCACCAAATCTCCGCCGGGGTCAGTTCCCCCATTACGACACGGCCTCGACCGTAACCCGGGCTACGGTCGAGGCCGTGTCGTAATGGGGGAACTGACCCCATGTGCAACTAGCCGCCGCCGATGCCGCGCATTACGCGCCCGGTGCCCCCGCATTCGGGACACGGCGCTCCGCCGGCCTGCTTGCCGCTGCCGCTGCACTGGTCGCAAATGTCTTCGGCCGCGCCTGGGGTGCCGGGCGCTGCTTCGTCGCCGGGATTGAGGATGGGATCAGTTGGAATTGCCATGCTAGCCTCGCCGTTGGAGTGGAGTGAACACCTATTCTAGGCGCGCGCGGGGGCGGGTGACGTTCAATTCCAACTAGAAAGGATCGGGACTTATTGCCGCTTCGATAGGAAGCTGACATTGACATTATCATGGTTTGGCGGATACTTCCAGGGCAGCAATCCAGGGCAGCAATCCAGGGCAGCAATGCGGTGCGTGTGGACCGTTACAGTCACGAGCAAGGATCGGCAATGACTCTCAAGCATCAGCAAGACAGCGGCGGCGCTCCTCGCGAGCGCGCCGACTACACGCGCCAGGACATGCGCCGGCGCACCATCGTCAATCAGGCGATCTCCATGCAGGAAAGCAGCAATACCGTGTCCGCCATCGAATATCTGAAGGCAAACGATATCGACGCGGTTGTGATTGCGCGCGTCTTGCTCGAACCGATGCAGCGCAGCGCTGAAAGTTATCATTGAGTTGCGCACGTGTGGCTAACGCAACAACATTATCTGCAACGAAATTGTCACATGCGTCCCTGCGCCGCGTCGGATCGCACCGGCGTGCGGCAGTGCTGCGCATGCGCGCCGCCGCGCACACGGTGTTGTTAAAGCAGCATTGATTTGCGCGGGGTTGAGCCGCCTGCCCAGGCCTGGTTATGCACAAAAGGGTCTTGTAGGAAATGTCCTAATATTTTTTCGGCCGTTCAAGCTTGACTTTGCAAGTCATTGATTTTAAACGCATAAAATTTTGCCTTTTGAACGGGCATTTTGTTGAAACCCGCATCGTTGCAGGCTTGCGCGCTGTCAAGGGGCGGTTATCCACAAAGTTATCCACAGCGATTGTGGATATCTGAAAAAGCCCTTAAGAAACGGCTACTTAGCGTTGAAAAGCTAATCGACTGGCAAGTTTCCGCTTACCACCGCGGGGCACCCCCGGCGCACAAGCCAGTACGCATTCTTTATTATCCTTGCTTTTGACTACTGTGTAAATGTACAGTTGTATTCTTTCTTGCCCGATTGCCCGCCATGCCCACCGCTTCCGTCGACGCCGCCCCGCTCGATCCCTTCGCCAGCCTCAATGATGCGCAGCGCGCCGCTGTCGAGCACGACATCGGCGCCGCCGACGGTACCGCGCGGCCCTTGCTGGTGATCGCGGGCGCCGGCTCGGGCAAAACCAGTACGCTGGCGCACCGGGTGGCGCGCCTGATCCTGAGCGGCGCCGATCCCCAGCGCATCTTGCTGCTGACGTTTTCGCGTCGCGCCGCCACCGAAATGACCAATCGCGCCGGCAGCGTGCTGCAGCGCGTCTTCGCGCTCGGCGCCGGCCAGGCGCCCACGCGTTTGCCGTGGGCCGGCACCTTCCACAGCATTGGCGCGCGCCTGCTGCGCGACTATGCCGGGCGCATTGGCCTGGACGACGCGTTTACCATTCACGATCGCGGCGACTCGGAAGACTTGATGGGCATGGTGCGCCACGAGATCGGCCTGACCACAACCCAGAAGCGCTTCCCCCTGAAAGGCACATGCCTGTCGATCTATTCGCGCGCGGTCAACAGTCAGGAACCACTGGCCCTGGTGTTGCAGAGTACTTTCCCGTGGTGTAGCGAATGGGAGCCAGAGCTGAAAAACCTGTTCGGCGCCTATGTCGACGCCAAGCAAGAGCAAAACGTGCTCGACTATGACGACCTGCTGCTGTTCTGGGCCGAGATGGCCGCCGATCCCGAGCTCGGTCCGGAGATCGGCGCCCTGTTCGACCATGTGCTGGTGGACGAATACCAGGACACCAACCGCTTGCAGGCGGCCATTTTGGTGGGCATGAAGCCGGGCGGGCAGGGGGTGATGGTGGTGGGCGACGACGCCCAGTCGATTTATTCCTTCCGCGGCGCCACGGTGCGTAACATACTCGACTTCCCCAAGCAGTTCGCGCAGCCGGCGCGCATCGTCACGCTCGAGCGCAACTACCGCTCCACGCAGCCAATCCTGGACGCGTCAAACGCGCTGATCGCCGCCGCCCTCGAGCGCCACGCCAAGACCTTGTGGACCGACAAGACCTCCACGGTGCGCCCGCAACTGGTGCTGATCCCCGACGAAGCCGAGCAGGCGCGCTGGGTCTGCAACCGGATCCTGGAACAACGCGAAGCGGGCATGGCGCTGACGCAGCAGGCGGTCTTGTTTCGCGCGGCCAGCCACAGCGCCGCACTGGAACTGGAACTGATGCGCCGTAACGTTCCCTTCGTCAAGTTCGGCGGCCTCAAGTTCCTGGAAGCATCGCACATCAAGGATGTGCTGGCGGTGTTGCGCTTTGCCCAGAATCCCAGCGGGCGCATGGCGGGTTTTCGCGTGGTGCAATTGATTCCCGGCATAGGTGCGGCGACGGCCACGCGCTTGCTCGATGCGGTCGGCGAGGCGCCCGAGCCGGTGCGCGCGGTCGAAGATTTTGCCGCGCCATCCAAAAGCAGCGGCGACTGGCTGCCTTTCGTGGCGCTCTACAAAGCGTTGCGCGCACCCGGACTGCGCTGGCCGGCCGACATCGAATTGGTCAAGAACTGGTATCTGCCGCACCTGGAGCGCTTGCATGACGACGCCACGGTGCGCTGCGCCGACGTGGAACAGTTGGCGCGCCTGGCGTCCGGCTATGGTTCGCGCGAAATTTTTTTGGCCGAAATTACGCTCGACCCACCCGAGGCGACCAGCGACCGCGCCGGAGTGCCGCACCTGGACGAAGACTATGTGATCCTGTCGACCATCCATTCGTCCAAAGGGCAGGAATGGAAGTCGGTGCACGTGCTCAATGTCGTCGATGGCTGCATTCCGTCAGACATGAGCACCGGCAATGCCGACGATATCGAAGAAGAACGGCGCCTGTTATATGTCGCCATGACGCGTGCCAAGGAACAATTGCATCTGGTGGTGCCGAACCGCTTTTTCATCAAGCAGCAGGCGCAGATGGGCGACCGCCACGTGTACGCGGCGCGCACCCGCTTCATCACGCCGCTGATGCTCAAGCACTACGAAGAGTGCGTGTGGGCGACGGCGGACACTGCCGTGGTCAAGAAGCCGGTGCCCGACAGCGTGCGCATGCTGGTGCGCGAACGCTCGCGCAGCACCTGGAAGTGAGCGCAGCGCATTACTACCACACTAGTACCGGGCGCTGGTACCGCTCGCTAGTGCCGCTCACTCATCGCCGTCTCTAAGACCGCTCAATAATACCGCTCGATAATGCCGCTCCCTAATGCCGCTCAAGCACCGAGCCGACCACCACATACTGGCGCGGTGTGCCGGCCTCGTCGCGAAACGCCAGTGCCGCACAGCGCAGCGTCAGCGCCGCGCCGTCGCGGTCGGTGGCGCCGACGTCGCCGGCCCAGCCCGATTCGCGCGCGAGGGCGTCGACAATCGCGCTGGCCATCGGTTCGGGGAAGGGCGCGGGATGCAACGCATGCAGGTCGCGCCCCAGCAGCCGGGCGCGTTCGAGGCCGGCCAGGCGGCAGGCAAACGCGTTCGCTTCCAGGATGCGGCCGTGGGCGTCGAGCGTGAGCACCAGCGCGTGCTGGTCCAGTAGCGTCTGCAGCCGGCGCGCCTTGGCCAGTTCGGCGCCCAGGGCGTCGCGTTCGGCTTGCGCCGCCTTGAGCGTGGCATAGGCGCGCAGCGACGCCACAACCGTGGTGAACAGCTTGCGCGTGGTCAGATCGGCCTTGCACCAGAAATCGTTGATGTCATAGTCGACAATGATGCTGTGTTCCAGCGCCTGTCCCGGCTGGCCGGTGCGCAGCACAATGCGTACCAGGTCGTTGCGCAGTTCTTCGCGCACGCGGCGCGCCAGGCGCAAGCCCGCGTCCGGGGTTTCCATAATCACGTCGAGCAGTATCAGGGCGATATCGGGCATGGCGCGCAGCACCGCCAGCGCCTCGGCGCCACTGTAGGCATGCAAAAAGCTCAGGCGCCGGCCCTGGAAGTTGGTGTTGCTTAGGGCGAACTTGGTGACCACGTGCACATCCACGTCATCATCGACAATCAAAATGCGCCAGGGCGCCTCGTCCTGCGCTTCGGGCGCTTGAGGCCCGGCGGCGTCCCTGGCGTCGTCGTCGTGCAGGACCGGCAGGGCGCCGGCGGCGGCGGCGTCGGCGTCAGGAAGGATGGAAGGCATAGGCTCACACTATGACAGTGCGGCTTTTTTGTCAAAGAAAATACCGTGCATCCGGTGCGCCCGGTCGGTAGCCCGGTCGGTAGCCCGGTCGGTAGCCCGGTCGGTAGCCGCCAAAGTATTGCGGGGGACGCCACGCGCGGGCGCTCCCCCTGACTTCAGGAACTTTGTCGCCGCCGCGACGGTCTACTCTGATTCCCCGCCCGGTCGTTCTGCGCCTGGCGAGCATCGACGACCGACTCAACGCGCTCATGGCTGATATCGCGACCGGCAAAGGATTCTGGCGTGGGCTTCTCAAACCGCGCCACATGCTGCAAATCCTGGTGTGGCCCTGTTTTTGCGCTGTTCTCGCCGGCCTGCTGTGGGCCGGCATGTTCTCTCAGCTCGAGAACGACCGGCGCCGTCTGGAGCACACCTTGCTCGGCCAGACTGCCGCCCTGGCCCGCGCCGTCGCCAAGGGAATTTCGCTGTCGGTCAGCCACGTCGACGAACTGAGCGCAGCGCTACAGACACACTGGGAGCGCACCAGCCACCCCGGCGACGACGCGCTCTTTCACGACGCCGAATTTGCGCGCGCATGGCTCAGCTTTGTCGGCGTTGCCAATCGCAGTGGCCAGGTGGTCAGCAGCATGCAGGGCGCAGGGGCGCTGCCAAACCTGGCCGCCGACGAGTATTTTCGCTTGCACGCGCAGAACCGCTCGCGCGCGCTGCATGTCTGTACCCATTGCAGCGCCCAAGATCGCGGCGACGCCATCATCTTCAGTCGCCGGCTGGACGCGCCCGACGGCGCCTTCAATGGCGTGGTGATGCTCAACGTAAAGCCGTCCTACCTGACCAGTTTTTACGACCGGGCCAGTTTCGGCAACAGCGGCTACCTTGGCATTCGTGGCGTCCACGGCGAACTGTACGCGGCCAGCCTTGGCGGGCGCGAGGTGCACCAGCCACTGTTGCGCGTCGGCCCCACGCTGGCCGAACCGTCCGGGGCGCGCCTGGTTGACCATAGCGACCGGCCCCGTTCGGACCAGCCTCGGCTGGTGGCCTGGCAGCAGATTGGCAACTTTCCACTGTTCGTCGTGGTCGGCCTGTCTGTCGAAGAGTCTCTCGCCCCGTACCGCAGCGTGGCCGTCAATTACACGCGCGGCGCTCGGGCTGCCACTTGGTTTCTTGCCATATTCGCGCTGTGCGGGGCGCTGGCGTCGTTCACGCTGGTGCGCCGCAAGCATCAAGCCCAGGAAATTCGCGACGCGTACCGCTTGGCCACCGAAGGGGCCAACGAGGGCTTTTTCTTCCTGCGCGCCGTATACGGCCGGGATGGCACGATCGTCGATTTTCTCATCGAAGACTGCAACCGGACCGGCGCTGCGCTGGGCGGCGTCGCGCGCGAGCAACTGCTCGGCATGCGCCTGTCCGCCTTGCCCTCGGTCAGTGACTTCATGATCGCCGCCGAAATGCCTTCCCAGATCGCCACCGGGCGCCGGGCCATGCAGGAAGGCCTGGTGCAAGATGAATGGGCCGCTGCGCCATCGAGTTCTTTCCGGGGCATGTGGCTGCACCGCAAAATCATGCGCGTGGGCAGTGGGCTGGCGGTGACGCTGCGCGATATTTCGTCGGCCAAGGCGCATGAAAAAAACTTGCTTGCCATGGCCCACGAAGATGCACTGACCAAGCTGCCCAACCGTCACTGGCTGATGGCTTTCCTGCCGTTGGCGCTGGCGCGCGCCCGGCAGGAGCACCACCAGCTGGCCGTTTTTTTCATCGATATCGACAATTTCAAGCAAGTCAACGACATGCTGGGCCACGGCGCCGGCGACGCATTGCTGCATGTTGCCGCCATGCGCCTGAAGGCCGAGCTGCGGCCCGGCGATAGCTTGGCGCGCTTGGGGGGCGACGAATTTACCGTGGTCCTCGAGCAGATCGGCGACGCCGGCGACGCCCGGCTGGTGGCGCAGCGCATCGTCGAGGCGCTGCGCCGTCCGATCGAGATCGGCACTGGCACGGCCGTGGTCGGCAGTTCGATCGGCATTAGCCTGTATCCCGGCGACGGCGAGGACGTCGATACCTTGCTGCGGCACGCCGATATCGCCATGTACGCGGCCAAGGCCGCGGGCAAGGGGCGCTATTGCTTTTTTGAACACGAGCAATATCAGTCGATCCTGGAGCGCGTCGAAACCCAGAGCGCGCTCGAAACGGCGGTGCGCAACGACCAGTTCGTAATGTATTACCAGCCGCGTCTATCCAGCATCAGCGGCAAGATTTGCGGCATGGAAGCGCTGGTACGCTGGCAGCATCCAGTGCGCGGCTTGCTCCCACCCAAGGAATTCATCGCGCTGGCCGAGGCGAGCGGGCTGATCGTGACTCTGGGGAAATTGGTCATGGAAATGGTCTGCGCGCAGATCGAACAATGGGTGCAGATGAAGTTGCCGCTGGTGCCGGTGTCGTTCAATGTGTCCGCGTTTGAATTTAACAATGGCGACGTGCGCGGCCAGCTCGCGCTATGCATCGAGCGCCACCACATTCACCCGCAGGAAGTGGAAATTGAACTGACCGAGTCGACGCTGGTCGACGACAAAGGCGACGCCGTCAATGCGCTGGCGGCAATCCGCAAGATGGGCGTCAAATGCCTGGTGGACGACTTCGGCACCGGTTTTTCATCGCTGTCGCAACTGCAACGGCTCGATACCGACATTCTCAAGATCGACCAATCTTTCACGGCTCAGCTGGGCCGCACCAAGAAGGCGGAAACGTTTTTCCGCGCCATCGTCTCGATGGCCGACGCGCTCGACATGGGGGTGGTGGCCGAAGGCGTAGAAACCATCGAGCAGCTACACTTGCTGCAATTGTTGGGGTGCAAAGAAGTGCAGGGCTATTATATGTGCCCACCCGTGCCGGGGCCGGTCATGGCAGGCTTGCTGGCCAAGCGCTTCATGATGACGCGCGAAGGGGTGCTGCTGTAAATGCCGCGCGCATCGGCGGCGCCCGGCACTACACCAGGCTGGCCTGGCGCGCGGCCGTTCCGCCCAGGCGCGTGAATTCCTGGAGGAACGCGCGCTTGGCCTCGCCCGGGCTCATGGGAACGATGCGCTGCGGCAGCGCACCGATACCATCCAGGTAAGCCCAGCGTTCTACCGAATGGGGCATCAGGTCGCGCTTTTCGGTGGCCAGTGCGATCAGGTCGGCGCGCTTGATGGGGGCATAATCGGAAAAATCGACATCGAACGCGGCCGCGATGATGGCGCTGACCTGGTCTTCGATCGCGGCAAACGCGGGCAGCAGCACCTTGAGCGGCTTGACCATGTCGCCGAGATACGCTTCGGCCGCGTCATGCAGCAAGGCCGCCAGGCGCAGGTCGGTCGGCACCAGCGAGGCAACGACGAGGCTGTGCTGGGCGACGGAATAAAACTCGTGCGTTTGCCCGTTAAAACGACATTGGTACGCCAGGCCGTGGGCAATATCTTCAATGCACACATGATCGATGCGCGGCACCAGCGGATAAAAACGGTTACCCAAGTACGTGGAAACATAGGGCGTGGTGATCATTTCACTGGGGCAGGAGTCGGACATGGTGTACTCTTTCACTGTATAGGCATACAGTATAATTCAAAACCATCGATTCGCACGGGCGAGCGTATAAAATAGCGCATTTCGCCTCAAGATAGCGCCGTGAACGCATCCGACCATCCCAGTTGCCACATCCTTCCCGCCCGCGTCGGCCTGGCGCGCGGGACCGGACTTGTCGATGCTTGGCAGTTGGCAGCCTTGCTCGGGCAATTGCCCGCGTCCGTTCTGCTGGAAGTGGGCTGCGGCCAGTTTGGGCAGTTTACGGGCGCGCATATTCCCGGCGCCGCCTACCTGGACACCAGCGAACTGGAACACGCACCCTTGTTCAACCGGATCGACGACGCCGCCTTGCTCGCGCTGCTGCTGCGTTGCGGCATCGATTGCGGCACGACCGTCATTTTGTACGGCCGCAACACGCTGGCCGCCGCCCGCGCCGCGCACCTGATGCTGTACGCGGGCGTGACCGACGTGCGCTTGCTCGACGGCGGCTTTGCCCACTGGTGCGCGGCCGGCATGCCCTGCGCCGGCGGATCCGGGCGCGCGTTCACCCCGGTGCACGCATTTGGCGCCGCCTTGCCCCTGTGCCCGCAATTCATGACCAGCCTGGACGACGCCCGCAGCAACAGCGGCGCCCTGGTCAGCGTGCGCACCCGGAGCGAATACTCGGGCGCCAGTTCCGGCTACAGCTACATCGCCGCCCGCGGCGACATCGCCGGCGCGCGCTGGGGCCGGGCAGGGCGCGAGGGCGACGTCAACAGCATGAGCGAATACCAGCACGGCGACGCGCGCATGCGACTGGCCGCCGTCATCGAACGCATGTGGGATGGCGCCGGCATCGTTCGCGGCCAGCCCGCCATCTTTTATTGCGGCACCGGCTGGCGCGCCTCGCTCGCCTTCTTTTATGCCTGGCTGATGGGCTGGGAGCAGATCAGCGTGTACGACGGCGGCTGGTTCGAATGGAGTCTCGATCCCGCCAATCCGGTTATCGTGCGCATCAACGACGCCGTCGCGGCCTGACGTGCCACACTGAGGTGCTGCACTGGCTTGCCGCAGTTTGCGTTTGCGCCAGCGTCGGGGCAAAAAACTTGAACGGAACCGCGTTTTTGGGCCACAATCGGCGCATGGTCCACAGGAAGTGCAGAGGGTGACGGCTGTGAAAAAAACGCAATGCGCGATGGAATGCGACGTGCTGGTGGTCGGCGGGGGCATCAACGGCGCCGGCATCGCGCGCGACGCCGCCGGGCGCGGCCTGTCCGTCATCCTGTGTGAAAAGGACGACCTGGGCGCGCACACTTCGTCAGCCTCGAGCAAGCTGATTCACGGTGGCTTGCGCTATCTCGAACACTACGCATTCGCGCTGGTGCGCAAGGCGCTGATCGAACGCGAAGTACTGCTGCGCAGCGCGCCCCACATCATGTGGCCGCTGCGGTTCGTGATGCCGCATGACCGCGGCCAGCGTCCCGCATGGATGATCCGCGTCGGCCTGTACTTGTACGACAGCCTGGCGCGCCGCGAATTTTTGCCCGGTTCGCAGGCGCTGGCGCTGCGCTCGCACGTCGCCGGGCGTCCCCTCAAGCGCGCCTTTACGCGCGGCTTTGCCTATTCGGACGGCTGGGTCGACGACGCGCGCCTGGTGGTGCTGGCCGCGATCGACGCCCACGAGCGCGGCGCGCGCGTGCTGACCCGCACCCTGTGCGGCGACCTGCGGCGCGAGGGCGGTCACTGGCGCGCCACCCTCACGCAGGAAAGCGGCGCCACCATCGACGTGAGCGCGCGCTGCCTGGTCAACGCGGCGGGACCTTGGGCCGGGCAACTGGCCGGCGTGCCGCACGCGCGCGCGCTGCGCCTGATCAAGGGCAGCCACATCGTGGTGCCGCGCCTGTTCGAGCATCCCTACGCCTACATCTTTCAGCACCCGGACGGGCGCATCGTGTTTGCGATTCCCTATGAAGGCAAGTTCACGCTGATCGGCACCACCGATCTCGATTTCAAAGGTGACCTGGACCAGGTGGCCATCAGCGACGCGGAAGTGGCGTATTTATGCGCGCTGTCGAATCGCTATTTCGAGCGTCCCATCAGCCCCGCCGACGTGGTGTGGAGCTACGCCGGCGTACGCCCGATCGTGCAAGACGGCGAAAGCGAGGCCGCCGCGGCCACGCGCGACTTCCGGCTCGAACACAATACCGATGGCGCACCGCTGCTCACCGTCTTGGGTGGCAAGCTCACGACCTTTCGCAAGCTGGCCGAGGAGGCGGTGGACTGGATCGGCCCCGTGCTGGGCAACGCCAGCCCAGGCTGGACGGCCAAGGCGTGCCTGCCGGGGGGCGACCTGTTCGGCGAAAAACCTTCCAAGCGCGGCGTGCTCGAATTCGACCAGTGGTTAAGCGGCGTGCAGCGCACTTACCCGTGGCTGCCGGCGCCACTGGCGGCGCGCTACGGTCGCGCCTACGGCACGCGGGTGCAAACCATGCTGGCCGGCTGCACTACGCTGGCCGACCTTGGCCGGGAAATCGTGCCTGGCCTGTTTGCCGTGGAAGCGAACTACCTGATCAAATACGAGTGGGCGTGCTGCGCTGCCGACATCCTGTGGCGCCGTTCCAAGCTCGGGCTGCACCTGGATGGTGACAGCGCCGCTGCGCTGGACGCCTGGATCGCCGAGCGCTAGCGCTTTAAGGCCGTGCTGGCGCTCAGGGTCGCGCGCTGGCCACAATATGAAAGCGCAGCGCCATCGCGTCTTGCACCACCATGGCCCCGCCCATGACCGACATGGGCGTGATGCCAAAGTCGCTCTGCAGCAGGCGCAGCTCGCCGCTGGCGCTGACCGTGGTCTTGGACTGGGTCAGCGTGACCGGCACATCGACCGTGCGCGCCACGCCGTGCAGCGTGACGGTCAGGCGCAGCAGCTTGTCGTTGCCGCGCACGCGCTCGGCGTGCAGCAGCACCAGCGGATAACGCTGCGCTTCCAGAACACGCGTGAGCATGTTCGCCCGCGTGCCTTCGATCGCGTCAAGCGATGGCTGGGTGTCCAGGCCCGCCTCGGTGCGCAAGGCGCTTTCGTCCACCGTCATCTGGTCCAGCCGGAAGTGGAAGTCGGCGCGCCCGGCGTCGGGTGCCACGAAGCCGGCCACGCTGCGGCTGGCGACGACGTGGTCGTGGCCAAAGCGCGCCAGTGCGCCGCCGCGCCGGACGGTGACGGTGATGAGCGACTGCGCCGCGTCAATCTGGTAGATTTTTTTGCCGCTGCGCGCCGCCTGCTGATACCAGGCGGCGCCCGTTTCCACCGAGGCGAACGCCGGCGCCGGCGGCGCCTCGATGGCGCACGCGGCGAGCAGCAAGGGCAGCAAACAATACAATGCAGGGCGTAGAATCGGTTTCATCCGCGCCATTGTGGCACGGCGACAGAAATGGCGGCGCTGTCCTGCGCAAGCTTGGTCCCGCCCAGGATCTGGAATGCCATCCATAGCGCCACCATGCTGTACAACAGGCGCGGCAGCCACGTCATCATCTCGCGCTGGATCTGCGCCAGCGCTACGCTCTCGGCATCGGCATGGCGCTGCAGCATCGCGGCCAGCGTGCCGCTTTCCTCACCAAGGTGGACCATGGCATGCAGCTGCGCCTTGTCGACCAGGCGCAGGGCCGCCACGGCCGACGACAGGGGCGCGCCCGACTGCACGGCCGGCAGCAGTGCATGCAGGTCGCGGCGCACCAGCTGGTTGTCGACCGTGGCCACGGCCACCGGCAGCGCCTCGAACAGCGACAGTCCGGCCTGCAGCAGCAGCGCCAGGCTCTCGACAAAGTCGCGCGTATTGCGGCGCAGGTGGACTTTGCCGACTATGGGCAGTGCGAGCAGCAGGCGTTCGAGCGTGGCGCGCCCGACGCCCGGCTCGCCGCTGGCAAACCAGGCGCTGGTGCGCATGACAAGCATGCCGGCCGTGGCCAGCAAGACCAGCGGCAGCAGCGCCTTGGCCAGGTAAAGCGCCGGCTTGAGTGCACCGGAAAACAGTTGGGGCAGCGGCTGCACGAACAGCGCGATGGCCAGCACGGCGCCCGGCAGCATCAGGCGCGAGCGCAGCGCGCGCTGTTGGGCGGCAGCGCCGGCCAGGCTGCGCGCGAGGCGTTCGTAGGTGGTTTGCGCGGTGCCGGCGGCAAAGGCGGCGCGCAGCAAGCGTGTTTCAAATAGCGTAAACAAACCGCTGCGCGACCCGGCGCCCGGCACGTCCACGCCGCGCCCGCACAGGTCGCGAAACGCCTCGACCCGCCCGCGCAGGGAAGGCCCCAAATCGAGCAGCGCATGGGCGCGCTCGGCCGGCATACCCGCTTTTTCCATGGCCCCCAGGTGCTGGAACAGCAGGGCGCGAACGGGCAAGGAAAGCGGTGGAAAGCGTCTCATGACATCGATTGTGGCACAGGCCAGGCAAGCCGGCCAAAATCGGCTAAGATTGCATTTCGCTCCTGCACCCAACTGCAAAGGAATGCCATGATCGACCTGTATTCAGCGGCCACACCGAACGGCCACAAAATTTCGATTGCGCTGGAAGAATTGGCGCTGCCGTACCAGCTGCACACGCTCGACCTGCTCCAGGGTACCCAGAAGGAGCCCTGGTTCCTGGCGCTGAACCCGAACGGGCGCATTCCCGCCATCGTCGACCGCGCCGAGGACAATTTCGCGGTCTTCGAATCGGGCGCCATCCTGGTCTACCTGGCCGAAAAGACCGGCCGCCTGATGCCGCCCGACGCCAAGGGCCGCTCGCAGGTGCTGCAGTGGCTGATGTTCCAGATGGGTGGCGTGGGCCCGATGATGGGACAGGCCAACGTGTTCTATCGCTATTTTCCGGAAAAAATCCAGAGTGCCATCGACCGCTACCAGGGCGAGAGCCGGCGCCTGTTTGGCGTTCTTGACGCGCGCTTGCAAGAGCACGAATACCTGGCGGGCGACTATTCAATCGCCGACATCGCCAACTGGGCCTGGGTGCGCACCCATAAATGGTCGGGCGTCTCGCTTGACGGCTTGCCCAGCCTGCAGCGCTGGGTCGATGCGATCCGGGCCCGCCCGGCGGTGCAAAAAGGGATTTTGATGCCGGCCTCTGAACGCGACCTCGAAAAAGCTGAAGGCGAGGCCGCTAGGGAATTTTCCGAAAAGGCGCGCAGCATGCTTGAAACGGGCCAGTCGGCCAAACGATAACAATAACGATAACAGGAGAACCGCATGAAGCTTTACGTCAGCAACTACGCACCGAACCCGCGTCGAGTGGCGATGTTCATCGCCGAAAAAGGCATTCCCGGCATCGTGAGCATTCACGTCGATCTGGCCGCCAATGAACACAAGAGCGACAGCTTCCGCGCCAAAAATCCGATGGCGCGCACGCCCGCGCTGGAGCTCGACGACGGGCGCGTACTGTCCGAGTCGCGCGCGATCTGCGGTTATCTGGAAGGGCTCTATCCGCAGCCTAACCTGATGGGCGAAAGCTTCGAGGAGCGCGCTTTTATCGAGATGGCCGACCGCCGGGCGGAGCTCAATCTGCTGCTCGGCATTGCCAACTGCGTGCGCCATACGCACCCGGCGCTGGCCCACCTGGAGCAGCCGCAGTTTGCCGACTTTGGCGTTTCGCAAGGCGACAAGATGCGCGAGAATGCGCGCTGGCTCGACGCGCAGCTGGTCACGCAGCCGTATATTGCGGGCGAACGCTTTACCGTGGCCGATATCACGGCGTTTTGCGCACTGGAGTTCGGGCGCGGACTCATGAAGTTCAAGCCGGGCGCCGAAGGCTTGCACCATTTGCAGGCGTGGCGCGACCGGATTGCCGAGCGGCCTTCCGCGTTGGTGAAGTAGGCCGTATTCCTGGCCGCGCATTGGTGGCCGCGCATTTGTGGCCGCTTAGTGGCCGCTTAGTGGCCGCTTAGTGGCGGCCTACTGTTGGAAACATCGCGTGCCGCCGGTCTCTCAAGTGCTAGTGGGACCTTGCAGATTGTGGTGCGCCTGCAGCAGCGCGAGCATGCCGTCGGCCTGCAAGGGAGCGCTGAGTAGTTCGCCCTGGTACTGGTCGCAGCCGAGCGCGGTGAGTACGCTCAGCTGGTCTGCCCGGTGCACGCCCTTGGCCAGCACGCGCATGCCGAGCGCGCGGCCAAGGTGGGTGATCGCGGCCAGCATGTCGGCGCCGCCGTCAGCGCCGCTCTGGGCCATGAACGCGGCATCGATCTTGAGCAGGTCGAGCGAGAGGTTGCGCAAGGTGGCCAGCGAGGTGCCGGCGCTGCCGAAATTGTCGACGGCCAGGCGCACGCCGGCGTCCTTGAGCTCGCGCAGCACCGGTCCGACGTCGCCCGCGCCCACCAGCAAGGATTCGGGGATGGACAATTCCAGCCAGTCCGGGTCCAGCGCGCACGTGCGCAGATGGGCCAGCACGCGCGCCGCCAGCTCGGCGCACAAGGCCGGCGCGGCCAGTTCGACCGAGATCGACAGCCCGGCCAGATTCAGCCCGGCCGCATGCCATTGCCCGAACTTGGCGCAGGCAGCGCCAATGCTCCATTCGCAGACCTGGGCGAGCAATTCGCGCTCGGTGATAAAAGGCAGGAATACGCCTGCGGCGAGCAGGCCGTGCTGCGGGTGGCGCCAGTGCAGCAGCGCTTCCACGCCGCACAGGGCGCCGTCTGGCAGGCAGGCGCGCGGCTGGTAGTGCAGTTCGAGTTCGGCGCCGGCCAGCGCCAGCTGCAGTTCGCTGACCCAGCGCGCGCGCTCGATTTCGCGGGCGTTGAGCTCCTCGCGGAAAAACTCGATGCTGCCGCGCCGGTTCTGCTTGGCGTGGTACATCGCGGTGTCGGCGTTTTTCATCAGCTGCGCGGCATTGCCCGCGTCTTGCGGGTACAGGCCGATGCCGATGCTGGTCGAGGTGTGCACGCGGTGGCCGTTGATGTCGAACGGGTGGTGGTGGGCCTGTTCGATCTTGCGCGCCACGCGCGCCGCATTGGTGGCCGCGCCGGCGCCGGCCAGCAGCACCACGAATTCGTCGCCGCCCAGGCGCGCCACCACGTCCGAGACGCGCACCGCTGCCAGCAGGCGCGCGGCCACCTGGCGCAGCAGTTCGTCGCCCACTTCGTGGCCCAGCGTGTCGTTGATCGACTTGAACTTGTCCAGGTCCAGGAACAGCAGGGCAAACTCGCTCTTGCCGCGGTCGGCGGTGGCCACTGCATGCTCGAGCTGCTGGATCAGCGAGCGCCGGTTGACCAGGTTGGTGAGCGGATCGCGGATCGACAGCGCGTGGGCGCGTTCTTCGGCCGTCTTGCGCACGGCGACTTCCTGCTGCAGCTCGCCATTGATGCGTTCGAGGTCTTGCAAGCGCTGCACGCGCAGATCCTGGTTCAGGCGCGACAGTTCGTCGGTCTTGGCCTGCAGTTCCAGGTTGCGCTTGGTCAGTTCGACGAACACCGCCACCTTGGTCTGCAGCACCTGCGCAATCACCGGCGTAAACAGATAGTCGGCCGCGCCCTTGCGGTAGCCCTCGAGGCGGTGCATCTCGTCGGCATGATGGGCGGTGATGAAAATGATGGGCACCGTACTGGAGCGTTCGCGCGAATGGATCGCGTCGGCGGTCTCGAAGCCGTCCATGCCCGGCATGTTCACGTCGAGCAAGATGACGGCAAATTCATGCTTGAGGACCTGGCGCAGCGCTTCCTGCCCCGAGGTTGCCGTGATCAACGCGTACTGGCTGGCTTCGGCCGCAGCCAGCAGCACGCTCTCGAGCGCCATCAGGCTCGCGGCATCGTCATTGACCAGAAGGACTTTGGGAATATGCACGGCGGATGGGATCGCTGAAGTTGGGTTGCGGATCACAATGTTACATCACGATGGCAAGCACCGACGCGCATTTCAGCTTCCATGCGGTAATAAATAGTGCATTTTGGAAAAACTGCGTGCAAGATGGTTGGCGAAACAAGGATCTCCTCGCCCGAGGATATTGCCAATTAAGTTTCCTAACGCACGCTTGCCATGCATGTTGCGTTGCACTATTCCAACGTCGACGTCAATGAATGAGTGAGAGAACGACCAACATTTACTTGCTGTAAGATCAATAGGCGTCTTACTTGTTCAAGTGGCGTAGTTTTGGTCAATTGATAACGTGATTGTTAGTCATAATTTATTGAGTTATGGTGTAAATGCAATTACGATCTGGTCTCAGTACATCACTTATTTGTGAAAAGTGTAAAAAGGATGGGTGTATGGTTGAGCTAGGTCAGCTGACGACGCTGTTAAAGAGTAGTACCGAAGCGGCTTGGCAAGCGTCGTTATTTTCGCTCGCGCAAAGCCAGGGCTTCGACCAAGTGCTGTACGGCGCCGTGGCGTCGAAACATGCGAAGCTGGAAAATGCTTTTTTGCATAGCAATTATTCGAGCGCGTGGCGCGAACGCTATGACGCCGACAAGCTGGCCTATGTCGACCCGACCGTGGCGCACTGCCTGGCAAGTTCAGTGCCTATTGTGTGGGAGCCCGACACCTTTTGCACCCCGGCGCAGCGCAATCTCTATGAGGAAGCGTGCGGCCATGGCATCCGCTGCGGCATCACATTTCCCATTCATGGGCCAAGCGGAGAATTTGGGGTGGTCAGTTTTGCCACCGACGCCAAGCCGAACGCCGATTTCGACGACAACCTGATCAACCTGATGCCGGCGCTGTCGCTGATCCGCGACTATGCGTTCGAATCGTCGCTCAAGTTCATTCACGCCCAGAACAGCGCCGAGCCGGCGCCGCGCCTGACCAAGCGCGAGTTGGAGGTGCTCAACTGGGTCATGGTGGGTAAATCGTCGTGGGAAATTTCCAAGATCACCGTTTGCTCGGAGGCGACGGTGAACTTTCACATCGGGAACATCCGGCAAAAGTTCAACGTCAATACCCGCCAGCAAGCCCTGGTGAAGGCCATCAGCATGGGAATCCTTACCCCGGAAGATCACCATCGCTAAGGCGCCCCTTGACGTACAGCTTGACCAGGATCGCCACCGGCGGCGGGATGCCCAGCCCGGTCTCGAAACGGCTGCCGCTCGACTGGGTCACGCCAAAACGGCCCCAAAACTTTTCCTGGCTCTCGCGTTTGCTGATGCGAAATTTCTTGAGGTCCCCATGCAGGGTCGACGCCGTCGAGGCAGCCTGGCTGTCGTGCCCGCTGGCCGCTGCCGTGTCGACGCCGGCAATTGCCTGGTACGTGAAGTCATCGTCCTTTGCCATACATTTCCCCTCGAACAAAAATGCAGTATTCCACCCAGCGCCATTTGCAGCCACCTAGCAACACTGCTAGTTATGCTCGTATCCTTTTTGCATGATTCTTTATGCGGGCGGCATAACTCAACTGGGGAGCTTCACTATGGCACTGCACATACGAATTGCACCACGACGTGACTTTAAATCCCGCGATTTGTGGGAAATGCACACCTTGCGGGCCAAGGTGTTCAAAGACCGGCTCGGTTGGGAAGTGCCGGTCATGAGCGGCATGGAGATCGATGGCTACGACGCGCTGGAGCCGTGGTACATGATGATCCGCGAACCCGGCGGTGGAACGCTGCGCGGTTGCTGGCGCCTGTTGCCCACTTTGGGCCCGTACATGCTCAAGGATTCGTTTGCGCAGCTGCTGCACGGCCAGGGCGCGCCCGAGGACGAGCGCATCTGGGAGCTGAGCCGGTTCGCCATCGAAACCGGCGGCGACGCCCGCTTCGGCTTTTCCCAGATCACCATGGAATCGATCGGCGAAATCATCAGTTACGGCTACCACGCCGGCATCGACCAGTACGTGACCGTCACTACCACGGCCATCGAGCGCCTGCTGCGCCGCGCCGGGGTGGTCACGCGCCGCTTCGGGGCGCCGCTGCAAATTGGCGTTGAGCAGGCCGTCGCGCTGTATGTGGATGTGGGCGCCACCCACGCCGTCATGTTCGACACCCGCCTCGCGTCTTAGCGTCCGGTCTTGGCGTCCGGTTTTAGCGTTCGGTCTTTGCGTCCGGTTTAGCGTCGTTTCCTGGCGCCTTGCCGTGCACCTGCTGGTGCATTCGCCTGGCCGGGGCGCAGCCTGTCCGCGCTGGCCGCCAGCGCGCGCCATTGCGTCAGGGCGGTGCGCAGCTGGGCCTCGACCGGGCCGACGCCATTGGGCTCCTCGGCCAGCACCCGTTTCAGCTCGTGCAGCTCGTAGAGCATGCTGGCCGCGCCGGCCTGGGCGGCCCGAATGCCCCCCGCCATGCGTTCCAGCGCATTCAGGTAGCCGGACAGCGAGGGCATCAAGTTTTGCAGGTAGTGCGCTTCGCCACGGTTGGACGCCTGTTTTGCCTGCAGGTAGTCGAGCTGGCGCCGCACGCCTTCAAGGGCGCTGCGGTGCAAGGCGATTTCCTGGCGAATCTGCTCGGCGTGGGGGCCTTGCAGCCAGTAGGCGTCCTGGCGCATGGTGGCGTCGTCGAGCTTGCTTTGCAGCGTGCTGGCTTGCTGCGACAGCAGGAAGGTATGCACGTGGTCCGCTTGCAAGCGTTCGCTCAGCAGCAAAGTATCGGACTCGAGTTCGCGCGTGGCGCCGGCCATGTTCCCCAACTGCTCATCCAGATCGGCGGCCAGCATTTGCAGCGACGCGGCCGGCGCCCCCATGCGCCGCAGCAATGCCTGCACCACGCGCGTGGCCGCCTGGCCGCCGTCCACGCGCCGGTTGGCCAGCGCTTCCATGGTGAAAGGCCGGGCCAGGCTGGCGCCCACGTGCGTTAGCGCTTCGACCGCCTCGAGCAGGGCGGGGCGGGTGTGCCGGCTCCAGTTGCTCGCCAGTGTCTTGACGGTAGCCAGGTAGCGGGTGACGGCGGGGCGCGCCACCGCGCTCGTTTCCGGCAGGCGCACGATGGCGCGCGAGAGCAAGTCGACGTGGAACGCCAGCTCCACCATGATGCAGGCGCCGGCGCCGATGGCCCCGCACCAGAATGCGCCGTCCGGGCCCGGCTGGCCTTCGAACGGCAAGCCCCTCGGACGTGCGGCGCCCACCTGGCGCGGCTGCTGTGCTGTGCTGTTGCTCATGCCATTCTCCTGTCCGGTCGTGATATTTGCCAAGCGGCAGCTTGTGCAAATCGATAGTAGGTGACGATGCTTTTCGGCTCTTGATCGGGATCAAGCACCTACGCTAGAGCCCGAACGGCGCGGCGGCCGGGTTGTCTGACAGCTAACAATGGAGGAACTATGGCGACACCGAAGAGCAAATGGGACGTGGAACGCGCCGCCGCTTGGCTGCGCAGGCATGCATGGGGCGCTTGCGGCGAGGAACGCAGCCCGGCGCTGGGGGCGGCGGTGGTGGCCGCCGTGGTGCACAGCGCAGCGCAGCTGACGCCGCCGTTGGGCCAGAGCCAGGGCGGCCAGAGCGAGAGCCAGGAGCAAAGCCAGGCCCACGGCCCGAATCTGGACCCGAGTGGCGACCAGGCTCCGAGCCTAGCTCAGACCCAGGCCCAAACTGAGGCTCGGAACCAGGATCACGACGACGGCAGCGACCAGGATGGCGACGACGAGATCGACATCGCCGGCTGGCCGGCGCTGGTCGCCCCATTCTACGATTGAGGAGAAGCGCGATGAATCGCATGCAAGAGCGGTTGGAGGTCAGCGTGCCCGCGCCGCTGCGTGACATTTTTGCCGAGTGGGCCGAGACGTGCGACCCCGGCGCGCTGTGCCAGGGCGGCGCCGATCCGCACGCCAGCGCCCGGCTGTACCGCGCGCTGTCGCGCTCTTCCAGCCGCACAGTCCTGGCGCGCCAGGCGCTGGCCCGCATCTACGCCGACGCGCTGGTCAACATGGAGTTCGGGCAGTTCGCCGAGCTGCGGCGCGAGGGCGCGCAAGTGTTTCCCTGGATCGCCCAGGTCATTGCGTCCGATCCGGTGCTGCGTGCCCAGTTGGACTAGGGCAAACGGCCTAGCTCGGCCTGCAGGAACGCATAGGTCAGCGCCCACATGCGCGCCTGTTGGGCGTTGTCGGCCGCGCCGGCATGGCCGCCCTCCAGGTTTTCCCAGTACAGCACGTCGTGGCCCTGCTGCTGCATCAGCGCCACCATCTTGCGCGCGTGGGCGGGGTGCACGCGATCGTCGCGGGTGGACGTGGTAAACAGCACGCGCGGGTAGCGCTTGTCCGGCGCCACGTTATGGTAGGGCGAATAGCGGGCGATGTAGTCCCATTCCGCGTCCAGGTCCGGGTCGCCGTATTCGCCCATCCATGAGGCGCCTGCCAGCAGCCGGTGGTAGCGCCGCATGTCGAGCAGCGGCACCTGGCACACGACCGCTTGGAACAGTTCCGGGCGCTGGGTCATGACGGCGCCCACCAGCAAGCCGCCATTGCTGCCGCCCATGATGCCCAGGTGGCGCGCGCTGGTGACTTTGCGCGCGGCCAGGTCTTCGGCCACGGCGATGAAGTCGTCAAAGGCGTTTTGCCGGTGCTGCTTGAGCGCCCCCTGGTGCCAGCGCGGGCCGAATTCCCCGCCGCCGCGAATGTTGGCCAGCGCATACACGCCGCCTGCGCTCAGCCACGCCGCGCCGGTGACGGCGCTGTAACTGGGTTTCAGGGAAATTTCAAAGCCGCCGTAGCCGTACAGCAGGGTCGGATCGCTGCCGTCAAGCAGCGTGTCCTTGTCCATGACCAGAAAATACGGCACCGGTGTGCCGTCGCGCGAGGCGGCATGCTGCTGGCTGACCGTCAGGCGCGAGGCGTCGAACAGCGCCGGCAAGGCCTTGAGCAGCTCGCGTTCATCGGTGCCGGCGCGGCCCAGGTACAGGCTGGTCGGCGTCAGGAAGTCATTGACGCTGAGAAAATATTCATCCGAGCCATGCCGGTCGACGGGCGCCACGCCCAGGCTGCCCAGCGCCGGCGCGTCGACCACGCGCCGGCTCCAGGCGCCGTCAAGCTCGGTCAGTTCGACGATGCGGTTGGCCACGTTGTCCAGTTCGGTCAGCAGCAAGGCGCTGCGCGTCATCGCCACCGCGTCCAGCGAGCGCGCCGCGCTGGGTGCAAACAGCACGGCAAAGTCGCGCTCGCCGCGCAGGAAGCGCGCCAGCGCGATGGCAAGCAGCGCGCCTTGCGGATAGGTGCGGCCGACCGTCTCCCAATCAGCGCGCAGTTCGATCACCAACTGGTCGCGCACGGTAAAGGCGTTGGCGCTGTCGGGCTTGTCGATCTTGAGCAATGTGTCGCCCTGGCGCAGGAACAGTTCGCTTGCGTAAAAGCTCAGCTGGCGTTGCACGAACTGCATTTCGTGGCCGGGCGTGAAAACCTTGTAGGCCGACGCGCTCAGGTCGTCCTCGGCGGCTTCATAGACAATCCTGGCGTGTTCCAGCGGCGTGCCGCGCCGCCATTCGCGCACCATGCGCGGATAGCCGGAACTGGTCATGGAGCCGGGACCGGTGTCGGTGCCCACCAGCAGCGTGTCGCGGTCAATCCAGCCCACGTCGCTCTTGGCCTGCGGCAGCGCGAAGCCACCTTCGACGAATGCGCGGGCCGTGACGTCAAATTCGCGCACCACGGTGGCGTCGCCGCCGCCGCGCGAGAACGAGAGCAGGCAGTGGTCAGTCTTGGCCTCGGCATCGGACTCGGCCTCAGCCGGCAAGGGCAAAAAACGCGCGCCGGCCCAGACCCAGTTTTCGCCTTCATCGCGCGCCAGCGCATCCAGGTCGAGCACGGTTTCCCACGAGGGCGTGGCTAGCCGGTACTGGGCCAGGGTCGTGCGGCGCCAGATGCCGCGCACATGGTCCTCGTCACGCCAGAAATTGTAAAAATACGCAGCATGCTTGGCCACATGAGCAATCCGTTCGCGCGCATTGAGAATGGCCGCCAGGCGCGCTTGCAGGGGTGCGTACGCCGGCGCGCCTTCCAGCTCGGCCAGCGTGACGGCATTGCGTTCGCGTACCCAGGCCAGGGCGGCGTCCCCATCGACCTCTTCCAGCCAGGCGTGCGGATCATGCGGTAAAGACATCAGGTGCTCCCAAAACAGGCGCGGCCAGCGCGGCCGGAAGGCAATCGTAGCATCATTGTCACGTCCTTTCATGCAGGCGCACACACAAGTATTTATCAATTGCATGTTCGCTGCACCCCAAGTAACCTTGAGACCGGGACCACTGGCAGGGTTTGCCGTACCGAAACGATGAACGACTCAGGATGACCCAATCGACGCGCACGACAGGGAGCATGGGCAAGATCTGGCCAGCCGCGCCGGGCCTGCTGATGGCTGGCGCCGGCTGCGCGCTGTCCTTGCTGGTGGGCGTACTGATGTACCTCGGCGTCGAGCGCGCCGTCAGCGCCGACGCGCGTCAGCAGTTCGACGCGGCGGCGCGCAGCGCGCAGTCGCGCCTGGACGCCGGCATCCGTTCCCATACCGACCTGTTGCGCGGCGTCGCCGCCCTGTTCCAAAGTGCCGACACGCCGCCGGGCCGGCTGCAGTTTCGCCGCTACGTGGCCGGCCTGGCGCTGCACAAAAACGCTCCCGCGATCGACACCATCTCGTTTGCCAGTTACGTCAGCGACGCCGGGCGCGATCGGTTTGTCGCCGCCGTGCGCGCCGACCGCAGTGCCGACGCCGGCGGCTATCCGGATTTTACGATCCACCCGCCCGGCCGGCGCCAAGCATATACCGTGCTCAACTACATAGAGCCGACCGCGCCCCACCTGGCACGGATGGGCATGGATGTGAGCGCGGACCCGGTCGAGGCGGCCGCGCTCGACAACGGGCGCGACCATGCGCAGCTGAGCACCTCCGGCCTGCCGGTAACGATTGCGCTGCCCGCGCCGCATCTTGGGCTGTCGATGCGCCTGCCGGTGTACCGCAATAGCGTGCTGCCGGCGACCGTGGAGGCGCGCCGCGCCGCCTACATCGGTGCGGTGGGCATCGGCTTTTCGGTGCCGTCGCTGGTGCAGGGGACGCTTGACGAAGCCGTGTTGCGCGGCATGCACGTGGCCGTCTACGCGGACGCCGCGCTCGACCCGGAAAAGCGCTCGCTGGTGATCGGCAAGGATGACCGCTTGCTGTTTGCCCAGAGCGGCCGGCTCGCGCAAGCCGGCGACCCCGATGATGCCACTTGCGCGCGCTACGAGACCGTGCTGCCGGTCGACTTCAATGGCAGCCTGTGGAAGGCCCGGTTCCAGGTGTGCAGAAGCGACTTGCTGACCACCTTCGAGCGCTACGCGGGGCGTATTGCACTGCTTGCAGGCACGGCCGGGACCATGCTGATCTACGCCTTTTTCTACACCTTGTTCCGCTCGCGCCGCAGCGCCATCGCACAGCGCTTGCTGCTCGACTCCGTACTCGACAGTGTGGCCGCGCACGTCTACATGAAAGACCGGGAGCGGCGCTACCTGTATATCAATGCCGTGACGGCCGAGGCGATGGGTTTGCCGGCCGACCAGGTGATCGGCAAGCTCGACCGGGAAGTATTCCCGCAGGAAAAGGCGGACGCGTATTGGGAACAGGACAAGCAAATTTTCATTGACGGCGTGCGCCAGGGCGGGCGGGTGGAGCAATTCACCCAGATCGACGGCGACGTGCGCCAGCTCTGGTCGATCAAGGTACCGATCATGCAGGACGGCCAGGTGGCCGCCGTGATCGGCTTGTCGACCGACGTGACGGAACTGCACAAGCTCAAGGCCGAGGCAGACGCGGCCAACCGGGCCAAGAGCAACTTCTTGTCCAATATGAGCCATGAAATCCGTACCCCGATGAACAGCATCATCGGCATGTCGCACTTGGCGCTCAAGTCGGTCACCAACCCCAAACAGCGCGACTACCTGGAAAAAATTTACCATGCAAGCGCTCATCTGCTGGGCATCATCAACGACATTCTGGATTTTTCAAAGATCGAGGCCGGCAAATTGGAGCTTGAAGTGCTCGACTTCAGCCTGGCCGGCTTGATGCAAAATATCGTCAACCAGCTTGGCGACGCGGCCGCCAACAAGCAGCTCACGCTGGTGGTGGACATCGACGCTGCGCTGGCGCACCCGCTGCGCGGCGATCCGCTGCGCCTGGAGCAGGTGCTGCTCAACTTTGCCGGCAATGCGATCAAATTTTCCGACAGCGGCGCCATCACGATGCGCGCGCGCCTGCTGGGCGAGGTGCAGGGCGAGGGGCAGGGCGAGGGGCAGGGCCAGGCCCTGGTGCGCTTCGAGGTGCAGGACAACGGCATCGGCATCAGCGCGGCCGAGGTGGCCGAGCTGTTCACCTCCTTCCACCAGGCCGACCCGTCAACGACGCGCAAATACGGCGGCACGGGCCTGGGCCTGGCGATCAGCAAGCAGTTGGCCGAGCTGATGGGCGGCGCGGTCGGCGTCGACAGTGCGCCCGGCCGCGGCAGCACCTTCTGGTGCACCGCGCGCCTGGGCAAGGCGCTGCACTTCCTGCCGGCCAATCCGGGTGCGGTGCGGGCCGACGTGCTGGCCTGCCTGAACGGCGCCTACATATTGCTGGTCGAAGACAATCTCTTCAGCCAGCAGGTGGGCCAGGAGCTGCTCGAACAAGTGCATGCGACCGTGGTAGTGGCCAGCAACGGCAAGGAAGCGATCGACCTGATGCTCAAGCACCGCTTCGACTGCGTGCTGATGGACGTGCAGATGCCGGTGATGGACGGCTTCGAGGCGAGCCGCATGATCCGCGCCGACCCGCGCCTGCGCGACGCGGTGGTCATCGCAATGACGGCCAACGCCGGCAAGGACGACCAGGCCAACTGCATGGCCGCCGGCATGGACGAATTTGTCACCAAGCCGATCGCGCCCAATGTGCTGTTCGAAGTGATCGCCAAATGGCTGCGCGCGCGCCCGGTGCGCGGCGGGCGGCGCATGCCTCCTCCGGCGCCGCGCGCGGGACCAGCCATGCTTTTGCCCGTGCCCGTGCCCGTGCCTGCGGCTGCGGCTGCGGCTGCGGCTGCGGCTGCGGCTGCGGCTGCGCCTGCGGCGCTGATCGACGTCGCCGCGCTGGCACTCACCTTCGGCGGCAATCCCGTCAAAATGCGCAAATACGCCTTGCTTTTCATCGACTCGGCGCACGACGCCATGCGTGATATCCAGGATGCGCTTGCACACGCCGACAGCGCTCGCCTGGCCGACCTCGGGCACCGCCTCAAGTCTTCGGCCAGGGCGGTTGGCGCGATCAGCTTTGCCGAGCTGTGCGAAGCGCTGGAAGCGCAGCGCGGGCAGGCATCGATGGACCAGGCTGGCCCGGTGGTGGCGCGCCTGGCGGCGCTGCTAGAATTGCTGGCTGAACATATTGAACAGGAAGTCGCCTTGCCGCAGGTTTGAACGCGCTTTCTCTACCGCCTTGCGGCTAAAACTAGTATGCTGTGCCGCTGCGCATCCGCGCGTCTTCCCGGAGCACCATGTCTTTACCCGTAACACCCGGACTTCTTATTCTTCACGGTAATGAATTGGAGCAATTGCGTGCGGCCGTGTTCGGCTGGCTGCGCAAGCATCCGCTCGCGCCGCTGGAAACCGAGACCATCCTGGTGCAGTCGAACGGCGTGGCCGAATGGCTGAAAATTGCGCTGGCCAAGGAACTGGGCGTGTGCGCGGCCACGCGCGTGGCGCTGCCGGCGCGCTTTTTGTGGGAAGCCTATCGCGGCATGCTGGGGCGCGAATTGGTGCCGAAGCGCTCGCCGTATGACAAAGGACCGCTCACGTGGCGCTTGATGCGCCTGCTGCCGGCACTGCTGGCCGAGCCGGTGTTCCAACCGCTGCGCCATTTTCTGGGTGACGGCGACCCGGAACGGCGCCTGCAGTTGGCCGAACGGCTGGCCGACCTGTTCGACCAGTACCAGGTCTACCGGGCCGACTGGCTGGACGACTGGAGCGCCGGGCGCGACCTGCTGCGCAATGCGCGCGGCGAGGCGCTGGCGCTGCCGCACGACCAGCGCTGGCAGGCGCAGCTCTGGCGCGCCGTGCACGACGACTTGCCGCCTTCCCAGCGCGACTCGGGCCGCGCCACCATCCACCAGCGGTTTGTGGACGCCAGCGCGCACGGCGAACCGGCGGGGACACTGCCGCGCCGGGTGGTCCTGTTCGGCATGTCGACCTTGCCCTACCAGACCTTGCAGGCCGTGGCTGCGCTGGCGCGCCATACGCAGGTGCTGCTGGCCGTGCCCAATCCGTGCCGCTTTTACTGGGGCGACATTATCGAAGGGCGCGAACTGCTGCGCGCCGCCCACAAACGCCAGCGCCAGAAGGGCGGGATCGACCTGTCGACGGTGCCGCTGGAAGAACTGCACGCCCACAGCCATCCGCTGCTGGCAAGCTGGGGCCGGCAAGGACGCGATTTCGTCCGCATGCTCGACGAATTCGACAACGCCCAAACTGATGACGGCGCAGGCGCCAGCCATATGCGCCTGGACCTGTTTGGCGAAGGCGAGGGTTCGACCATGCTCGAGCAGGTGCAAGCTGCCGTGCGCGACCTGCTGCCCCTGCACGAGCATCCCCCTCGCGTAGTGGCGCCAGGCGACCGTTCGATTGACTTTCACGTCGCCCACAGCGTGCAGCGCGAAGTGGAAGTGCTGCACGACCAGCTGCTGACATGGTTTGCCGCCGGCGCCAAACTGCGCCCGCGTGACGTGGTGGTGATGGTGCCGGACATCGACACTTTTTCGGCGGCCATTCACGCCGTGTTCGACCAGCACAAGCGCAGCGACCCGCGCTTCATCCCGTTCGAAATCGGCGACGTCAAGGACCGCAGCGTCAACCCGCTGCTGGTCGCCCTCGAATGGTTGTTGCGACTGCCCCAGCAGCGCTGCCGCCAGAGCGAAGTGCGCGACCTGCTCGACGTGCCGGCGCTGGCCGCGCGCTTTGGCCTGGCCGGCGACGACCTGGCCACGCTGGGGCACTGGATTGAAGGGGCCAGCGTGCGCTGGGGCCTGGACCAGGCACATCGTGCCGGCCTGGGCTTAGGTTCCGCGGGCGAGCAAAATGCGTGGATTTTCGGCGTGCGCCGCATGCTGCTGGGGTACGCCTGCGGCGCGGGCGCCAACTTCCAGCAGATCGAACCGTATCCGGAAGTGGGCGGGCTCGATGCCGCGCTGGCCGGTTCGCTCGCGCAGCTGATCGAAACGCTGCTGGCGTGGCGCGCCTTGTTGTCCGAGGCGCGCACGCCGGCCGATTGGGGCGTGCAGGCGCGCGCCATGCTGGCCGCGTTTTTTGACGCCGCCGAAGAGGGCGACCGGCTGACGCTCGGGCAACTCAACGAAGCGCTGCAAAGCTGGTTAGAGACGTGCGACGACGCCGGCTTTGAGGAAGCGGTGCCGCTGGCGGTGCTGCGCGAAGCCTGGCTGGGCGCGCTCGACGAGCCCACCTTGAACCACCAGTTTGTGTCGGGTGGCGTGACGTTTTGCACCCTGATGCCGATGCGCGCGGTGCCGTTTCGGGTGGTGTGCCTGCTCGGCATGAACGACGGCGACTTTCCGCGCCGGGCGCGCCAGGCCGACTTCGACTTGCTGGCGCTGCCCGGCATGGCGCGCCCGGGCGACCGCTCGCGGCGCGATGACGACCGCTATCTGATGCTGGAGGCGCTGCTGGCCGCGCGCGACAAGCTGTACGTGAGCTGGGTCGGGCGCAATGTGCGCGACAACAGCTTGCAGCCGGCGTCGGTGCTGGTCTCGCAGCTGCGCGACTACCTGGGTGCCGGCTGGCAAATCGACGTGGCGCAGCTCACCACCGAGCACGCGCTGCAGCCGTTCAGCCGGCGCTATTTTGAAGCAGGCGGCTTGCTGACCTACGCCGGCGAATGGCGCGCCGCCCACGGCGACCAGGCTGCCACCGCCGCCGTGCCGCTGCCCCCGTTCGAGATTGAACCCGACTATTCGCTGCGCCTGGGCGAGCTGGCCAATTTTCTGCGCCAGCCGGCCCGCTATTTTTTCAAGCGCCGCCTGGGCGTGTCGTTCGCGGAACCGGACCTGGTGGGCGAGGACGAAGAACCGTTTTCGCTCGACGCACTGGAGCGCTATTTTCTTGAAGACAGCCTGCTCGACGACGCGGGCGAGCCGGAGTCGCTGGACCAGGTGCGCGCCACGCTCACGCAGCGCGCCGAGCGGCTGGCGCGCGAAGGCGTGCTGCCGATCGGGCTGATCGGCCAGCAGTGGCAGCGCCAGCTGGTCGAAGCGCTGGTGCCGGTGCGCACTGCCTGGCTCACGCTGGGCGCGCGCTTTACGCTTGCCGCGCCCAAGCTGGCCGTCAACCTGGTCTTTGAGGGCATCCATCTGGACGATTGGATCGACAAGTTGCGGGTGGGTTCGGCGAGCACGGTGGGCGATACTGCCTGGCTGATGCAAGTCTCGTCCAAGGTAATGGACAAAAAAGGCGGCGTGCGCGGCGACAAGCTGATTGCGCCGTGGCTGCGCCAGCTCGCCTGCGCCGCGGTTGGCCGGCGCGTGACGGGCTACCTGGTCGCGCGCGACGCGATTTTGACGATGGCGCCGCTCGAGCAGGCGGCAGCTTGCGGCGCGCTCGCGCAACTGGTGGCGCTGTGGCGGCGCAACCTCGACCAGCCGCTGCCGGTCGCCTGCAAGAGCGCGCTGGCGATGCTGCAAGACGGCGACGCGCGCACGGTCTACGATGGCGGCTTTGAACTGTCCGGCGAAGTCGATGACCTGTGCCTGGCGCGCCTGTGGCCGGACTTTAACGCGCTGCTGGCCAGCGGCGAGTGGGCCGGGAACAACGAAGCGCTGTATGGGCCGCTGGCGCGCTGGCTCGATGAGCACGTGCTGGTGGAGCCGCACGAGGAGAATCCATGAGCGAACTGCTCGACGCCATGACTTTCCCGCTGCACGGCTCGCGCCTGATCGAGGCCAGCGCCGGCACCGGAAAAACCTGGACCATTGCCGCGCTGTACCTGCGCCTGGTGCTCGGGCACGGCGGCGCCGCAGGTTTTGCGCGCGCGCTTGCCCCGTCCGAAATTTTGGTCATGACGTTTACACGCGCCGCCACGCGCGAACTGTCGAACCGCGTGCGCGAACGCCTGATCGAAGCGGCCGCGTACTTCCGCGGCGAGCGCGCAATCGACGACGATCTGCTGGCGTCCTTGAGCGCCTCGTACGCCAGCGACGGCGAGCGGCGCCTGGCCGCGCACCGCCTGCTCATGGCCGCCGAAACGATGGACGAAGCGGCCATCTTCACCATCGACGCATGGTGCCAGCGCATGCTGCGCGAGCACGCCTTTGACAGCGGCAGCCTGTTCGACGAAGAACTGGTCAGCGACGAGCATGCGCTGTTTGAAGACGCGGCCCACGACTACTGGCGCCAGAATGTGTATCCGCTGGGCGCGGGCGCCTTGGGCACACTGCTCGCTTGCTGGCCCGACGTCGACGCGCTCAAGCACAAGGTGCGCGACCTGGCGCGGCGCGCCGCCACGCTGGGCGAGGTGCCGGAAGAAACCCTGGCCAGCCTGCTGACGCGCGTGGCCAAAGAGCAGGGCGCACAACTGGCGCGCCTGAAACAAGGCTGGCACGCGCGCGCCACGCTGATGGAAGAATGGATCGCCGGCCAGCGGGAACTGTCGCCCAAGTGCTTTAACGGCACCAAGCTGAAACCGGCTTCGCTGGCCAAATGGTTCGACGCGCTGCGCGCGTGGGCGCTGGACGAGGCGATGCACATGCCGGCACTGAACGACACCGCCTGGCATCGTCTGACGCCCGACGGTATCCTTGACGCCTGCAGCAAGGGTTTTGGCGTCGACATTCCAGCGTGTTTTACGTTCACCACCGACTTGTGGGAAGCGCTCAAGGCGATCGACCCGGTAGCGCACGCGCTGCACCGGCACGCCGCCTGCAGCATTGCGCGCCGCATGGCCGAGCTGAAAAAAAAGAGCCGCCAGTTCGGCTTTGCCGACATGCTCGAACGCCTCAAAGGCGCGCTCGATGGGCCGAACGGCGACGCGCTGCGCCAGCGCATCACCGCGCAGTTCCCGGTGGCGATGGTCGACGAATTCCAGGATACCTCGCGTGACCAGTACCGCATCTTCAATCTCTTGTACCGGGTGGCCGACAACGACCCGGCGCACGGCCTGTTCCTGATTGGCGACCCGAAGCAGTCGATCTACGGCTTTCGCGGCGCCGACATCCACAGCTACCTCGACGCGCGCAGCGCCACTGCGGGGCGGCACTACCAGCTGGGCACCAACTACCGCTCCACCGCCGCGCTGGTCGAAGCGGTCAACCAGTTGTTCCTGCACGCAGAGGGCAAGGGCGAACATCCCGGCTTTGCGGCCGGCGCCTTCCGGTTCCGGAAAAAAGGCGTCAATCCGCTGCCCTTCGAAGCCGTCGCCGCCAAGGGCCGCGCCCAGCAACTAATGGGCGTGGCCGGACCGTACCAAGCGCTGACGATCAACAGCTCGAACAGCGAGGAACTCAAGGCCGACGACTACCGCAGCCTGTTTGCCCACCACTGCGCCGAACACATCGTAGGCCTGCTTAACGACCCGCATGCCGGGTTCCAGGATGGCGCCAGCTTCACGCGCCTGGTGCCGGCCGATATCGCCATCCTGGTGCGCGACCGGCGCGAAGCTGCCGCCATCCGGCGCGCGCTCGAGCAGCGCCGCGTCGCCAGCGTCTACCTGTCGGACAAGGATTCCGTCATCGACAGCGATGAAGCGGCCGACATGCTGCGCTGGCTGCACGCGGTGGCCAATCCGCTGGATGGCGCGCTGGCGCGGGCCGCGTTTGCAACCGGCACGGCGGGCCTGTCGCTGGCCGAGCTGGCGCATTTGTCGTCCGACGAACTGGCCTGGGAAGCGCGCGTCGAGCAGCTCAAGGCGCTGCACATCGTCTGGCAGCGCCAGGGCGTGCTGGCCATGCTGCGCCGCCTGATCCACGAACTGCAGCTGCCTTCCGCGCTGCTGCGCCAGGCCGGCGGCGAGCGGCGCCTGACCAACCTGCTGCACCTGGCCGAACTGCTGCAGTCGGCCAGCGGCCAGCTCGATGGCGAGCAAGCGCTGATCCGCTGGCTGGCCGAGCAGGTGGCAGGTCTCGGCGACGGCGGCGACGAGCGCGTGCTGCGCCTGGAAAGCGACGCCGAACTGGTCAAGGTGGTCACGGTGCACAAGTCCAAGGGCCTGGAGTATCCGCTGGTGTACCTGCCGTTTGCCGTCACCGCGCGCAAGACCGAACGGCGCAACCGCAGCTTTTTTGCGCTGATGGGCGAAGACGGCGTGCCCCAGATCGATCTGGGCATGTCGGACGCCTCGCTCGACGCAGTCGAGCGCGCGCGCATCGAGGAAGACCTGCGCCTGCTGTACGTGGCGCTCACGCGCGCGCGCCACTTCCTGTGGCTGGGCGTGGCCGCGCTGGGCGCGCGAAAAGGCGGCGAGAACAAGCTGCACGAATCGGCGCTCGGTTACCTGCTCACCGGCGGCAGCCCGATTGGCGTCACCGAGATGGCACAGCGGTGGGAGCATCTGCGCGGCGACTCGGCCGCCATCGAGCTGCGTGCGATCGAACCGGCGCAAGGCGTCACCATGCTCGCGCGCAGCGAACAGCCCCCGCCGCTGATTGCCGCCGCCCGTTTCAACGCCAGTTTCGAGCGCAACTGGACTGTCGGCTCGTTCACCTCGCTCGCGCGCCAGACGCTTGCCGCGCCCATGCGCGCCCAGGAAGAAACGCTGCTCGAAGAAGAGCCCAAGCTGGCGCCGCTGCGCACCGACGACGCGCCGTGGCACCGTTTTCCGCGCGGCTCGGTGCCGGGTAACTTTTTGCACGAGCAGCTTGAGTGGATGGCGCAGGAAGGCTTTGCGATCGACGATCCGCAGTTCGACGCGCGCCTTTCGCAGCGCTGCGAGCGCGCCGGCTGGGGCAACCGGCGCGAAGACGCCGTGGCCTGGCTGCGCGCTGTCGCGCAAACGCGCCTGCCGCCGCTGGACGCGTCGCTGATGGAGATCGGCACGCTGCTGCCCGAAATGGAGTTCTGGTTCCCCAGCGACCAGCTCCATACCGGACAGCTTGACCGGCTATGCAGCGCGCACCTGCTGCAAGGCGCCCCCCGCGGCGCGCTGCCCGAGCGCGAGCTGCACGGCATGCTCAAGGGCTTTGCCGACCTGGTATTCGAGCACGATGGGCGCTACTGGGTGCTGGACTACAAATCGAATTCGCTGGGCGGGGGCGACAGCGCCTACAGCACGGGCGCCATGGCGGCCGGCATGGCCGCGCACCGCTACGACATACAGGGCGCGATCTACCTGCTGGCGCTGCATCGGCTGTTGCAAAGCCGCCTGGGCGAGCAATACGACCCGGCCACCCAGCTGGGCGGCGCCATCTTCCTGTTCCTGCGCGGGATCGCCAACGTCCACACGCGCGGCTGCTACCTGCTGGCGCCGGACTTGATTCTCCTGGACGGCCTGGACGCGCTGCTGGCAAAGGAAAGCACATGAACACGCACGCGGCCTTGTGGGGCGAAGTGGCGGCGCTGACCGACGCCGGCCAGTTGCGCCGCCTGTCGGGCACCTTTGCCCGCTTCATCGGCGAGCTCGGGTCGCATAGTGGTCCGCTGATGCTGGCCTGCGTGCTGCTGTCCGAACTGGAAGGGCGCGGCCACAGCTGCCTGATGCTGGACGAACTGGCGGGCGACCCGTGCGCGCTGCTTGGCTGGAGCGCCGAACAATGGCAGCAACTGGCCGGCGCCACCGACGCGCTGCCCAAGAACCTGAAAGGCTGGCATGCGCAGCTTGGCGCGTGCGACCAGGTGTGGCAGGTGGGCGAACTCGATTTCGACCAGCCGCTGGTGCTCGACGGCGAACGCCTGTACCTGCGCCGCTACTGGCGCGACGAAACGCTGGTCGCCAAAACGATTCGCGCGCGCGCGCAGCACGTGCGGCCGGTGCAGGCCGAGCGCGTGCGTCACTGGCTCGACATGTTGTTTGCCTCAGAACGTGGCCGGGATGGCAATGACGGCCCGGACTGGCAAAAGTTCGCCTGCGCGGTGGCGTTGCGAGGATCGGTTGCCATCATCACTGGCGGACCGGGAACGGGCAAGACCTATACCGTCGCGCGCCTGCTGGCATTGTTGTTTGCGATGGCCGAGCATCCCGAGCGCCAGCGCGTGGCGCTGGCTGCGCCCACCGGCAAAGCGGCGGCCCGGTTGAAGCAATCGATCGACAAGGCGTTGGGGGAACTGGCCGACAAGGTCGGTGCCAAGCTCGCGCTGCGCGAACTGACGGCGCGCATGGGCGCCGCGCGCACCTTGCACAGCCTGCTTGGAGCCCGTCCCGACACGCGCGCCTTTGCGCATCACAAAGGCAATCCGCTCGACATTGACGTGTTGATCGTCGATGAAGCGTCGATGGTGCACCTGGAAATGATGGCCTCGCTACTGGACGCGCTGCCCGAGGGCGCCACCTTGATTTTGCTGGGCGACAAGGACCAACTGGCGTCGGTGGAAGCGGGCGCCGTGCTGGGCGACCTGTGTCGCGACGCGCAGGGCGGCGGCTACAGTGCCGCGACCGTGGCTTACGCGCTGGAGGCGAGCGGCGAGCTTATTCCGGCCGCCTTCCACGGCAGCGCGGGACCGTTGGCGCAGCAGACGGTGATGCTGCGCGAGAGCCGGCGTTTTGGCGGCCCGATCGGGCAACTGGCATTGGCCGTCAATGCTGGCGACGGCGCGCGGGCGCAAGGAGTGTTGCGCGAAGGTGGCACACTGCGCTGGATCGAGCAAGCCCACCCGCAGCACGTGGTGCAGCTTGCCGTTGACGGCTACGCCGCCTACCTTGGCCTGGTCGGTAAGGGACAGGAGCAGGAGCAGGAGCGGGAGCAGGAGCAGGAGCAGGAGCAGGAGCAGGAGCAGGAGCAGGAGCGGGAGCAGGAGCAGGAGCAGGAGCAGCGTGCCCACGACATCTGGGTGCGCGCCGTGCTGCACAGTTTTGAAGCATTTCGCATCCTGTGCGCCGTGCGCGAGGGCGAATGGGGCGTGACGGGCTTGAACGAGGCGATCGAACAGCGGCTCGACGGCGCCGGGTTGATCAAGCGGCGGGGCGAATGGTACGTCGGCCGTCCCGTCATGATCACCCGCAACGACTATGGCACTCGCGTCTTCAACGGCGACATTGGCCTGACGTTACCGGACCCGGCGCGGGCGGGATCGCTGCGCGTCTATTTCCTGGAGGGCGAGGACATTCGCAGCGTGCTGGCCACCCGCTTGCGTCACGTTGACACTGCCTACGCGATGACGGTCCACAAGTCGCAAGGTTCGGAGTTTGCCCATACCGTGCTGGTCTTGCCAAAAGAACGGGGCGCCATGATCGCCCGCGAGCTGATCTATACCGGCATCACCCGCGCCAGTGCCCGGTTCACGCTCGTCACGCCGGGCAGTGCAGTCCTGGCCGACGCCATCGCCCGCCGCACCCGCCGCGCCAGCGGCCTCCAGGAAATGATTTCCCAATAAATATTTTAAAACTGGGGTCAGACCTCAATTAGAAAATAGTTTTTTAATTGGGGTCAGACCTCCAAATTCGAGCAACTTTTTCGGAAATCGTACCCAAATTGCGTACTTTAAAGCGGCCGATGTAGGTAATCCGTGTATAAATAGCGAAAAAATGGGCGCCAGCCGTAATAATCAAGCTAAAAATTGACCAGGGTAAACCCAAAAACGGGGTCAGACCTCCGATTAAAAACAATGTTTTAATCGTGGTCTGACCCCGATGTGGGGAAATTTTTTAGGCGCGGCGGCGGCGGAGGATGGGCGGTCGCTTGCCGCTGCGACTCGCCTTGACCCGCGTACGCAGCCCGGTCTTGATGATCGGCGCGCCGTGGCTAGCCATCATGCGCGGCGCAGCGCGCGTGCGCACCCGCGCTACCGGCGCTTCTTCGCCCGAAATGAAGCGGCGAATGTTCAGGGCGTCCATGATGCGCGCCGAACTGGCGTTTGCATTGAGCAGCACCAGCGTGGCGTACTTGCCCGCCGAGCGGATCCGCATGATCAGGCACTTGCCCGCTTCTTCGGTGTAGCCCGTCTTCGACAAGCCAATATCCCAGCCCTGCGCGCCAACCAGACGGTTGGTGTTGCGGTACTCGACGTTGCGCCCGTTGATGTTGATGAACTCGCTCGACTGGGTCGTGATCGCGGCAATCTGCGGGTAGGTCGAGGCGGCCGAGGCCATCTTGACCAGGTCTTGCGCTGTCGATTTGTTGTTCGGCGACAGGCCGGTCGGCTCTTCGATGACGGTATTGGTCATGCCCAGCGCAGCAATCTTGGCCCGCACGGCGGCCTTGAAGCCGACCACGCCGCCGTCAAACGTGCGCGCCAGCGAGGCTGCGGCGCGGTTGTCGGACGACATCAGGGCCAGTTGCAGCACATCCGCGCGGCTGATGCGCGAACCGACCGGTACGCGCGAGGTGCTGTGCTTGATGATGTCGACGTCGCGCTGTTCAATGGCGATCAATTCGTGCATGTCCTGTCCGGCGTCGAGCACGACCATGGCCGTCATGAGCTTGGTCAACGAGGCGATCGAGACCACTTGGTTGGCGTTTTTTTCAAGCAGCACTTTGCCGGTGCCGTCCTCCACCACAAGCACCGACTGCGATCCGAACGGCACCGCGACGGCTGCGGCAGCGCTGATCGATAGCACGATGGTAGCGAGAATTTTTTTGAGCATGGATGAGGTTCCTTGGTGCAAAACGCACGAGCAGGACGCCGCTGATCGGCAGGCCCCTGCCTCGTCAAATGGTATGTATCTCTAAAGCAACTTACGATAGAGGGAAGATAGCATTATCGCTTGGATGTGTCTACGGTGCACGGAACAAAAGCAGGCAGAGGCGCAAGACAACGGCGAAAAATATGTGTAGTTAAGCGCTTATCTTGCTGTTTTGAAAGCTTTTAGGCGATGTGGCCGGATGCCGAAGGCAGGCGTCAAGGTAACGCCCGCCTTCGCGCGAGCGCGTGCGCGCCGACGCCAAAGCGCATCGGGGTTATTTCGGCTGGTAAATTTTGTCGAATTCGCCACCATCGTCAAAATGCTTTTTCTGTGCCTGCTTCCAGCCGCCGAATACTTCATCCACGGTGAACAACGCGATCGGTTTGTAGTTGGCGGCAAACTTTTTGTTGACCGCTTCGGAGCGCGTGCGCAGGAAGTGCTTGGCGCCTATCGTCTGGCCCGCCTCGGAATACAGGAAGTTCAGGTAAGCGCTCGCCTGCTTGCGCACGCCGCGCCGGTCGACCACTTTGTCCACCACGGCCACGGGCGACTCGGCCAGAATCGAGATGGTCGGATACACGACTTCAAAATTGTCGCCAAACTCGGTGCGCACCATCGACACTTCATTTTCAAACGTGACCAGCGCGTCGCCGATGTCGCGCTGGGTGAAGGTGGTGGTCGCCGCGCGCCCGCCGCCGTCGAGCACCGGCACGTTCTTGAAGATGCGCGTGACCAGGTCGCGCGCCTGCGCCTCGTTGCCGCCTTTTTTAAGCACCGAACCCCACGCGGCCAAGTAGCTGTAGCGCCCGTTGCCGGCCGTCTTGGGGTTGGGAATGACGACCTTGACGCCCGGCTTGCCCAGGTCGCTCCAGTCCTTGATCTGCTTCGGGTTGCCCTTGCGGACCAGGAATACCATCGTCGAATAGTACGGCGCTGCGCCATTCGGGAATTTTTTTGACCAGTCGCGCGCGACCAGGCCGCGTTCGGCCAGCATGTCGATGTCGTTGGCCTGGTTCATCGTCACAACCGACGCTTCGAGCCCGTCCGCCACGGCGCGCGCCTGTTTGCTCGAGCCGCCGTGCGACTGGTTGATGGTGACCGATTCACCGGTTTTCTTTTTCCAGTCGGCGATGAAGGCGGGATTGATTTCCTTGTACAGCTCGCGCGCGACGTCATACGACACGTTGAGCAACTCGACATCGGCGGCGCGCACCGACAAGGGCAGGGCAAGGGCGCTGAGCGCGATGGCGAGGATCCAGCGCCGTCCGCCCGGGTTATTGTTTGTGTGCATGGCTTCTTTCGTGGGAATGGTCGATGTGAGCATGCATAGTCTGAAATCCGGCGCCAAAACGGAAGAACTATTTTGTCATATGCTTAGACATCCGCGCGCCGGGGTGCTCGCCAACTGCTTGCGGCAGTTTGTTGTATAGTCCCGCTGAACGCTGTAATCCATTGCTTTAGATTATTTTTTCCGTTATTCGATTTGGTGAGATTCACATGGTTTTCGAAATTCGATCGGCGCGGCCTGACGATGCGATGGATGCCTGCCGCGTGCTGCGCCACTCCATCACGCAATGCTGCGCCCAGGATCATCACGACGAGCCCGGCGTGCTGCAAGGCTGGCTTGGCAACAAGACGCCCGACAACGTCGCCAGCTGGATCGCCTCGCCCAGCAATTGCATGCTGGTGGCCATCCGCGACGACGAACTGGTCGGCGTTTCGCTGCTGACCCAGGCCGGCAAGCTCTCGCTGTGCTACCTGGTGCCCGAAGCCTTGCATGCAGGCCTGGGCAAGGCGATGCTGGTGGGGCTCGAAGCGCAGGCGCGCGCCTGGGGCGTGAGCGTGCTGCGGCTGCACAGCACAGCGACGGCGCGCGATTTCTTCGCCCGCAACGGCTACGTTTTGGCGGGCAAGGAAAAGTCGTGCTACGGCGTCGAATGCGATTTTTTCTGGAAAAAGCTGAACGCCCCGGCGAGCGAAGCTGCAACACAATCAGCAAGATTCTGTAACTGTAGCGCGCAGTAGCACGCCGCTGCGCTATAGTTGCGTCCTCGATTTTTTGATTGTTCTCCCATGGTTTCCCGTAGAGATTTTCTCAGTAAAAGTATCGGTGTGTCCGCGCTGGGCGTGATCGGCGCGCCCCTGATCGGCTGCACTACCGCCAAAGCGGCGCCGGCCGCTCCGTTCAAGGCCGCGCCGGCCCGCCGCGTGGCGGCCAGGCGGCCGCTGGTGCTGGCCCAGGCGGACGTGGTGCCATCGGTGGGCATGGCGCCGCCGCCCGACATCTTCGACGCCCAGGCGCTCGACCTGGAATTCTGGCTCAAGCCGCGCACCTTGACCATGATTCGCCCGCAGAGCGGCGAGCGGGCAAGCGTGCTGTACTGGAAAGATGGCGAGGTCATCGATTCAGCCTATCAGCAACTGTGCCACCTGATGCGCGACGTGAATGGCAAGGAAACCGCTCCGATCGACCCCAAGCTGTTCGAAACCTTGTGGGGCACGCAGGCGTTCATCGCGCGCTACGGCATGGAGGCGCCGCTGGAAATCCTGTCGGGCTACCGCACTTCAAAATCGAACCGCAAGCTGATCGAGCAGGGCATTCCCGCCGCCCGCCAGTCGCTGCATATCGAAGGCAAGGCGGCTGATATCCGGATTCCCAACCTGAACGCCGAAGTTCTCGGCGGCCTGGTGCGCAGTTTCCGCCAGGGCGGCGTGGGCTTTTACTACCGCGAGAATGCGGGCGGTGGCTGGATCCATGCCGATACGGGCTTGCAGCGCACCTGGAAGGGCTAGCAGCCTGTCGGACTTAATGGAGGCGGCCGAAAAATCCACCTGACCGGTCCATATTTCACCGCTTTTTTGGTCAATAGAACCACTATTGACCTTCAAAATCGTCGAAATCTGTCCTCGGCCAGCTGAATTTCCGGCTCGCCTCGTTAAGTCCGACAAGCTGCTAGTGTCAGTCGACGCACAGCTCGGGGTCAGGCACCAGGCAGTCCGCAGCCTGGCCGCCGATGCCACGCGTGAGCACCCCACCCGTGAGCACGCCGCCTGCGCCGACGCCCAGCTGCAAATTCTTTGGCAGCAGCAGCCACATGCGCCCGTTCTGTTTCATCTGGCTGGCGCGCGCGAACGCGGCCCGGCCGAAGCCCCAGAAAAAATCAGCCCGCACCGCGCCCTGGATCGCGCCGCCCGTGTCCTGCGCCATCATCAGCCGGTTGAGCGCATCCTTGCGCCCCGGTTCGGTAGTTGAAATGAAGACCGGCGCCCCCAGCGGCGTGGTGCGCGGGTCGACCGCCAGCGAGCGGCCCGGCGTCAGCGGCACGCCCAGCGCGCCGATCGGGCCGCCGTCGTTGTCGTTGATGGTGCGGAAAAAAACGTAGCTCGGATCGGTGTTTGGACGCGTCGCCAGCGCTGCCTTGGCCACCGGTGCGCTGGCCGGGTCCTGCGCTTCCTGCCGCGCCGCGACTAGCTCGGCCTTGCGCGCGGCGCTGGCGCCCGGGCGCGCCTTGGACGGCGCCGCTTTGGACTCCAACCCGGGTTCGCCCGCCTGCAAGGCTGCCACTGCCGCCGGCACCGGCTCGGTGAGCACCGGCGCCACGGTCGCCTTGGCCGGCTTGCCACGCGCTTCCATCAACAAGCCCGCCACGATATCGTCGCTCTTGCGCCTTGGGGCGCGCTGGGGCTGCGCCGTGGGCTGCGCCGTGTGCTGCGTTGTCTGTTGCGTCAGGGCCGCTTCGGGCGGCGCGCCCGGCATCAAGGATGCGATCATGCTCTCCACGTCATCCGGCTTCGTGTCAGCGCTCGCGCCTTCGGTCGGCGCGGCGTCGGCAAACTGCAGCGCCGGCCCCAGCCCGCGGGTGGTGATGGCCTGGCGCTTGCCGAGCGGGTCCACCAGTTGCGGCAGCGCCTGCAGCGAAGGCACGAAAGGGTGGCCGTTCTGTTCGCCATAGGCAACGCGGATGATGCCGCCGTCGGGCAGCCTGACCTTGCCCGAGCCCTGAATTTGCATCGAATACAGCGCCGACGGATTGTCGACCCAGGCAATCACCTTGGCTGCCGTCATGCGCCCGTTGGCGATGTCGTCGCGCGAAAAATAGCTGGTCACGCGCTGCCCGTCGAGCCGCACGCGGTAGCGCTTGGTGCGGGTGTCGGCCAAGGTGGCGCCCAGTTCGAGCAGGTAACCGGCGCCAGCCGCTTTTTCGGCCTCGGTCACTGGCACGACGTTGCGCCCCGCGAGCTTGACCCGCACTGGCGCGGCGCCGGCCGCGAGCAGCGTGCGCGCGTCCAGGTAGAGCAGGTCGTCGGGCACGCCGTAGATGGGATACAAGTAAGGGGCGCCGTAGCGGCGGCTGCCGTTCAGCTGTGCTTCATAGTAGCCGGTGATGACGCCGGCCGGGGTGCCATCGCTATTGCGAATCTGATACAGGCGGAACTCTTGCTCGAAGAATTCGCGCAGCAAGGCGTCGTTGCCGGCGCCGATTGCCGCGCTGCGCTTGCACGCTTGTTCCCAGGCGCTGCGTTTGCGCAGGGCGCCGCAGCTTTGCTTTAACGCGGCCATGGCGTCGCCCAGCAAATCGTCGCGCCAGCCGGGCAGGTCGCTAAAGGCAGCCGGCTCGAACATGGCGTGCCTGGTGCGGATTGACCCAGGCGCGGCGCCGTCCTGGGCGGCCACAGACGCGGCGTTGAGCAGCAGGGCAAGGCCGGTGGCGGTGATGCACGTCAGGCGATAGTCAGGTGTAAGACGCTTCATTCGAGGCTCCCGATGGCGTTCCCGTTCCGGCTGAACAGGACTCAATTGCTCTACGCGCAGTTTGCCGGCGCCGCTGTGGTGGGTGTTCGTGTAATTACAATTGTATTTACGACAGTAAGGCAATAATTTGTAATATACTAACATTGTGGAGGTGCGCTTCCGCATAGACTTTTTTTAAACTCGGGCATTGTCGGACTTCAGCCGGCCTCGAGTGATGGTCAAGGAGAACACGCAATGCCCTTCCTGAACGCTGCGCTGCGAAAGCGCCTGTTGACCATTGCCGCGCTGTTGTGCACGGGCGGGGCCCTAGCCCAGACGGGTGCAAGCTCGGCCGAAAAAGCCCAGGCCCGCTCCCGCGACGCGGAAACGGTCAAGTCGCTGTCCGCCGAAGGGCAACTGCTGTACCAGAAGGAAAGAATCAAGCTCGACGGCGCGATGTACTGCGCGCAAGCGGTGGCGCTGGCCGAAAAAGGGGAGTTTCGCCTCAGCATCCAGGCCGCCAGCAAGGCCCTGGTGCTGGGCAAGCAAGCGTCGCGCGCCGGCCTGGTGGCGTCGGCCAAGCGCGACCTGGCCATTGCCTACAACTACGCGGGCGACCTGGAGCACGCGGCGCAGTATGCGCAAGAGTCGCTCGAAGGCGAGGGTGCGGCCAACCCGGCAGTCGCTGCCCCCGCCTACAAGATTATCGGCGACGTGGCGCTGCGCCGCGGCCAGCCCAATGAGGCCATCAGTGCCTACCAGAAGGCACAAGCCATCGCCAGCGCCCGCTTCAAACCACTGGTCGACATATCGCTGGCCAACGCTTACGTGGCCGCGTCGCGCCCGCAGGAGGCGCGCGCTGTTTTTGCGGCAATAGCGCCGTCGGAGAATCTGGCGCTGCGCCAAGCCTACCTGCGCGGCATGGGCAACCTGGCGCTGGCCGAAGGCAAACCGCTTGAGGCGATGCAGCACTTTTCAGCCGCCGCCGCGCAGGCGGGGGGCAGCGACATTGCCTACCATCGCCTGTGGGCGCAGGAAGGACGCGCACGCAGCCTGCTGGCACTGGGCGACAAAAAGGGGGCCACGGCCGCCTATGTTGACGCCGCGCGCGCTTCCGAACTGATACGGGCGCGCTTTCGCAGCGAAGAATTCAAGGCCGGCCTGTTTGGCGACGTGCAACAAATTTTCGACCGCGCCATTGCGCTGTCGGCCGAAACGGGCGACGCCGCCACCGCCTGGCAACTGAGCGAAAGCAGCCGTTCGCGCGCCCTGCTCGACGTGCTGCGCGAGCGCGTCACGCCTGCCACCAATGAAGCGGCGAGCGCCATGCGCAGCGCTGCTCCCGACCTGGCCCAGCTGCGCGGCGCGCTGCGCGCTGGCGATGTCGTCATCGAGTTTCACAGCCTGGAAGACCGGCTGCTGGCGTGGGTGATTCGCCAATCGGGCATCACCGCCTTTACCGTGGCCCAGTCGCGCACCCAGCTCGGTGAGCGGATCCAGGCTTTCCGCGACGCCATCATCCGGCGCGACAAGAACAGCGGCGTGCTGGGGCGCGAATTGCACGCGCTGCTGGTCGACCCGCTTGGCCTGGCGACCGATGAACGGCTGGTCGTGGTGCCGCATGGCGCGCTGCATTACCTGCCGTTCCAGGCGCTGGGCGACGCGCGCGGCTACCTGATCGAGCGCCATGCGGTCTCGTACGCGCCGTCAGCTGGCGTGGCGTTGCAGCTGGCGCGCCGGGCGCCGGCCAGCAGCAGCACCTTTGTCGCCTTTGGCAATCCGGGCGTGGACGCGCGCATGGCGCTGCCGGCCGCCGAGCGCGAAGTGCAGCAGATCGGCGCGCTGTTTAACGAGCGCAAAATCTTCATCAAGAACGAGGCGTCCACCGCACAGTTTCGCAGCCAGGCCGGCAATGGCGCCATTTTGCACGTGGCCGCGCACGCCGAAGTCGATCTGATCGATCCCCTGCAGTCGCGCATCCTGCTCGCGCCCGACAAGAACGACACCGGTTTTCTCAATGCCCGCCAGGTCTACGACGTGGACCTCAAGAACGTGTCGCTGGTGACGCTGTCGGCCTGCGAAAGCGGCTTGGGCCGCATTGCCAACGGCGACGAAATCCAGGGCTTTACGCGCGCTTTCCTGTCGGCCGGCGCCTCGGCGCTGTTCGTGTCGCTGTGGCCGGTGGCCGACGAGTCGACCGAGCAGCTGATGACGCATCTGTATGGCGACCTGGCCGCCGGCAAGGAAGCGGCAAAGGCGCTGCAGGCGGCCCAGGTCAGCGTGCTCAAGCAGCCGCGCTTTGCGCATCCATTTTTTTGGGCGCCGTTCGACCTGGTGGGCAATGGGCGCTTGCAAATCGCGAATAAAACAATCGCCGCGCAATAAGCTAGTGTCCTGAGTTGAAAGTTCGTTGCTTATAAATGTTCCGAAATCGCCGAGAGACAAGAAACAAAAGCGGAGCAAGGCCGAGGCCTTGCGAGCATTTTTGACGCAGTATCGCGGCGATTCTCGGGATATTTATTCAACGAACTTACAACTCAGGACACTAGGTGCCGGGCAAAACCAAAAAACGGATGGGGGAATGACGTGCAAGGACAAGCAAGCATGACGAACGGGCCGCGCAGCGGCCGCCGGCAAATCCGAGCGAGCGCGCCCATTTTGCGCTGCGATGCGCTCTGGTTTTCGGTGCTGATGATGGCCTGGCCGGCGCTGCATGCCCAGAGCGTGCCAACGGCACCAACCGTACCGAACGCCGGCAGCGCGCTGCGCGAATCGGCCATGCCCGTGCCCGCCGCCCCGCGTCCGGTCATGCCGCCATTGCTCAACACGCCGGCCGAGGCGCCGGTGCTAGCCATGGACAAGGCCGGCGGCGTGACTTTTGTGCTGCGCCGCGTCGAGTTTGCGGGCAACACCGTCTTTGACAGCGCCACGCTCACGGCGCTGGTGGCCGACCAGCTCGGCCAGCGCGTCAGTTTCGCCGACCTTGAAGCGCTGGCCGCGCGCGTGACGGCGCGCTACCGGGAAGCGGGCTACGTGCTGGCGCAAGTGGTGTTGCCGGCCCAGGATGTGGCTGGCGGGGCCGTAGCCATGTCGGTCATCGAAGGCAAGCTGGGCGCGATCCGTATCGAAAGCGAGGGCGCCTTGCCGGTGTCCGAGGCGGTCGTGCGCAAGATCCTCGGGCCGCTGCAGCCAGGCATGCCGCTGCAGCGGCGCCAGCTCGAGCGCTCGATGCTGCTGCTGACCGACCTGCCGGGCATTGCGCCGCAGTCCTCGCTCGAGTCGGGCACGGAGGCCGGCACATTCGATCTGGTCGTCGACCTTAAGGCTGCCAAGCGCATCAATTTCAGCATCGACGCCGACAACTACGGTTCGCGCGCCACGCGCGAGACACGCGTGGGCGCCTTTATGCGTGTGAACAGCCCAAGCGGCGTGGGCGACAACCTCGATTTCCGCCTGCTGTCGTCAACCGGCAAGGGCCTCGCTTTCGGGCGCATCGGCTACGAACGGCCGCTCGGTTCCAACGGCTTGCGCGCCGGCGTTGCCTACTCGCATTTGCAGTACGAGCTGATCAAGGAACTGGCGGCGCTTGGCGCCACCGGCCGCGCCAATGTCAGCGAGGCGTCGCTGAGCATGCCTTTGATGCGCTCGCGCCTGGACAATTTTTTCGGCCGGCTCTCGTTTGAGCACAAGGCCTTGACCGACGACTTGAGCGCGGTTGGCCAGTCGTCGCGAAAAAGCATCAACAGCCTGGGCGCCGGTTTCGTGTACGAAGCGCGCGATGCCACCGGTCCGGGCGGCTACAACAATTTTGGCATCACCATGTACTTCGGCAACCTGACGCTCGGTTCGCCCGACGAACGCTCGGCCGACCAGGCCGCGGGCGGCCTGCACACGTCCGGCCGCAGCACGCGCTTGGTGTACCAGATGTCGCGCCTGCAAGCGGTGACGGCCAAGACCAGCATCTTGCTGGCGGCAGCCGGACAGTGGGCCAACAGCAACCTGGACAGCGCAGAAAAGATTTCAGCCGGCGGCTCGCGCGCAGTGCGCGCCTTTGCCTCGTCGTCAGGCCTGGGCGACGAGGTGCATGTGGTCAATGCGGAATACCGCTGGGCGTTTCGACCGGAAGCGTCGGCCAGCCTGTTTTACGACGCCGGCTGGGTCAGCGCCGTCAACCGCGACCCGGCACCGGGCGTGGAAAACAGCTATTTGCTGCGCGGCGCGGGCCTGGGCCTGACCTGGAACACGGCCAAAGGCCTCTCGCTGCGCTCCAGCCTGGCCTGGCGCGTGGGCGAGAAGCGCGCGGGCGAACGCGAACGCCAGCCGCGCCTGTATGTCCAGGCCATGCAAACCTTCTGAAATGCCGCCAACCCTGCGAGGTCGCACATGAAAAGCACACCGTCTCCTTTTCCGTACCAGCGTACGCTGCTCAGTATTGCCGTTGCCATCGCGCTGGGCCAGTATGGGGCGGCGCTGGCGGCCCCCACCGGTCACCAGGTGGTGGCCGGGCAGGTGACTGTCACCCGGCCCGACCTGCTGCAAACAGTGATCAGCCAGGCCTCGCAGGGCGCCATCGTCAACTGGCAATCATTCTCGGTGGGGGCAAGCGAGCGGGTCGACATTCGCCAGCCGAATGCGTCGAGCGTGCTGCTCAACCGCGTGATCGGCAACAATCCCAGCGAAATCTATGGGCGGCTGAGCGCCAACGGCCAGGTCTTCCTGGTCAACCCGAACGGCGTGCTGTTCGGACGCGATGCCCAGGTCAGCGTGGGCGGCCTGGTGGCCTCCACGCTGGACATTGCAAACGACGATTTTCTGTCCGGGCGTTTTCATTTTGCCGGCAACAGCGGCGCCGCTGTCGAGAACTTCGGCCAGTTGCAGGCGGCCGAGCGCGGGACGGTCGCCTTGCTGGGTGGACGCGTGAATAATGACGGCACCATTTCAGCGCGGCTGGGCACGGTCGCGCTGTCGGCGGGCGGGAAAATCGCGCTCGACTTCGAAGGCGATGGCTTGACCAAGATCCGGGTCGAGCAGGGCGCCGTGGCGGCCATGGTGGAAAACCGCGGCATGATCATCGCGGATGGCGGGCAGGCCGTGATGAGCGCGCGCGCGGCGCAGGCGCTGGCCGACACGGTGCTCAACCAGCAGGGCGTGGTGCGCGCCCGCTCGCTGGTTGAACGCGACGGCAAGATCGTGCTTGACGGCGGCAGTCATGGCGTCACGCTCAACAGCGGCACGCTGGACGCGACTGGCGGGGCGGGCCTGACCGGCGGCGTGGTCAATGTGCTGGGCCACCATGTAGGCCTGGTCGGCAATGCGCTGATCGACGCCAGCGGCGACGCCGGCGGCGGCCAGGTGTTCGTGGGCGGGGGCGTGCAGGGCGGCGATCCGCTGCTGCGCCACGCGGCAGCTACCTTCGCGAGCGCGCAAACCACGCTGCGTGCAGACGCGCTTGGCAGGGGAGACGGCGGCACCGTGGTGCTGTGGAGCGACGGCGCCACGCGCATGTTCGGCGCGGCCAGCGCCATGGGCGGCGCGCTGGGGGGCAACGGCGGTTTGATTGAAACCTCGGGCAAGACGCTGAGCGTTGCGGGCATGCGGGCCGACGCAGCCGCCGCGCGCGGCCGGGCCGGCACCTGGCTGCTCGATCCGTACAATATCGATATCGTGGATTCGCCCTCAGGCACGCCGCTCGGGAGCAATCCCGATTTTGTCAGCGACACCCCGTCCTCGCAATTGTCCAGCACGGCAATCGACAGTGCGCTCGACAAGGGCACCAGCGTCACCGTGACCACCGGCCCGCACACCGACCCGGACAGCGCGCAAGAAGGCAGTATCAATGTGTACGCCAACATCACCAAGTCAAGCGGCGGCGACGCTGCGCTGACCTTGAACGCGGCCGGCAGTATCAATATCGCGTCGGGCGTGCGCATTGGGTCGAGTTCGGGCGCGCTGCAGCTGGACTTGAACGCTGATGCTGACCACGCCGACGGCGGCAATATCAATATCGCCGCCAATGCTGTGATTGCCTCCAACGGCGGCAACGTGCGCCTGTTCGGCCAGGGCGATCCGGTCAACGGTTTTGCCACCGGCATGTCGAGCAATAACGTGATCGGCGTATACCTCGGCTCGGGCGCCAGCATCGATACGACGGCGCTGCTTGGCGGCGGCTCGGGCAATATCATGATCCGCGGCAAGGGCTTGCAAGACACCTTTTCCGGCCCTGGCGTCACGCTCGATAGTGCAATCCTCCTTGCCGGGGCCGGTTCCATCAGCGTGACCGGTATCGGCGGCCCGGGCGGCGCCGGCTTGTCCATGCTCTCACCCACTATTTCCACCAACGGCGGCGGCGCGATCGACCTGCGTGGCCTGGCCGTGCCGAACCTGGACTACGATCTCTACGGCAACGGCATTTACGCCGACGACGGGCAAATTTTTACTACTGGCGGGCCTGGCAACATTGTGCTGAGCGGCGAAGCGGTGGGCGCCTCGGGCATTGCCCTTGGCGGAATGGTGCTTGGCTCGCCTGGCATGAGCGGCAATATCACGCTGCGTGCCTTTAACACCGCCACCAGCGACCTCGCCGCCCCCATGCTGGCGTTGCAAGGGCCGATCGAGACCTCGGGCGTGCTGGCCTTGCGTCCCGGCGGCGTAAGCGCCACGGGCGGGCTGACCCGCAAGGATGCCGTTCCCATCAACCTGGGGGACTACTTCAGCGCCGGGCCGCCGCCGGACAGCTTTACCGTCAACGAACTCATTCTCGGCGAGGTCGTGCACCCGCGGGTCCAGGCCGTGGTGCTTGGCGGCGACACCCATACCGGGCTGATCGACATTACCACGCGCCTCAATCTTGGCGGCAGCTTTGACCTGACACTGCAAAACGGCGGCGCCGGCAGCGCCGGCATCGCGCTGTCGAACGACTTGTCGCTGCCCGGGCGCACGCTGGTGCTCTCGACCGGCGGCGGCGTGACCCAGGCCGGCGCCATCACGGCCGACGGCTTGCTGCTGCACGGCTCCCAGGCGCAATCGAACTTTATCCTGACCAATACCGGCAACAGCGTCGCGACGCTGAACGCCACCTTCGACCAGCCCAAGGGGGTAGGCGTGCTGGACGGCGACGTGCGCCTGGTGAACAACGGCGCGTTGCAGCTGGGTCCACTGTCCGGCGCCGGCTTCGACGCCAACACCAACCTGGCCCAGGTGCTAGGCAACGCAGAGAGCGTGATCGCAGGCGACCTGGACATCCAGAGCACGGGCGACCTGACGCTCGCCCAGCCGCTGAACATGATGGGCAGCAATGTGCTGATGGCGCTGCGCACCGACAACGATTTGTTCGTCAATGGCGCGCTCAATGCGTATGGCAGCAACAGCAGCATGCGGCTGGCGGCCACGCGCGACATCGCCATCGCCGGCGCGATCAACCTGAACGGCGCGAATGGCGCGCTGACGGTGGACGCCGGGCGCGCCCTGAATGCGGCGTCGAGTTCCTTGATCAGCACCCTTGGCAGCGACAGCGCCGTCACGCTGGGCGCGCTCGCCGGCGTCACGCTTGACGCCAGCATCAGCATGCAGGGCCAGCGTTCCAGCCTGACCGTCAACGCCGTCGATTTTTTGACCACCTCGGGCAATATCGACATGGTCGGGTCCGATGCCCTGCTGCGTTTGAATGCCGACGGCGACATTACCACCAACGGCGCGCTCACACTCACGGGCGTCAATAGCGCCTTGGCGCTAGAAACGGTCGTGGGCGACGTCACCGTGTTCGGCCCCGTCAACATGACCGGCAGCAATGCGCTGCTGCGCTTGAGCGGCGCGGGCGACGTGGTCGTGGGCGCCGCTGTGGACATCGCAGGCGGGACGAATGTGCAGCGCGTCAACGCCGGGCGCAATATCCTGCTGGGAGGGGGCACGCAATTTTTCTCCAGCGCGGGCGGTCCCCTGAACCTCGACTTGAATGCCGACGCCGACGACCTGAACGGCGGCGCCATCGCCATCAACGGCGGGGCGTCGATCTTCACCCAGGGTGGCGCTTTGCGGCTCTATGGCCAGGGCGACGCGGCCACCGGCTACGCGTCCGGTTCGACCCAGTCGTATGCCGACGGCATCCGGATCGGCAACGCGAGCATCAATACCGGCAGCGGCGCGCTGACCATGCGCGGGCGCGGCAATCAATTTTTCCCGACAGACCCGCCATCGATTGTGTCCGGCACGGGCGTGTCCTTGAACGGGGCCGCTATCGCCAGCACCAGCGGCGCGCTGTCGATCACCGGCATGGGCGCGGCAGGCGGAGATGGGGTCGCCCTGCGCTCGTCCACCGTGGCGAGCAGCGCAGGCGGGGCGATCGACATGCGCGGTCGCAGCGGACCCGTCTCGAACGCCACGCCCTTTACGGCGGGGACCGGCCTGTCGGTCACGAACTCCACCATCGTGGCGGGCGGCGCGGGCAGAGTGCAACTGAGCGGCGAATCGGCCGGGGCCAGCGGCATTGTGCTGTCGGGCAGCACGGCCATCGGTGGCAGCGCTGCTACTGGCAACATTGTCTTGCGCGCCTTTAATACGGCCAGCAGCGCGGAAATGCTGTCGCTGGGCGGCACCATCCAGACCGGCGGGGTAGTCAACCTGCGCCCGGGCGGGGTGACGGCGGCAGGCTTGCTGACCGAGCAGCTGGCCACGATGATCCAGCTGGGCGGCCCGATCGCTGCGGGCCAGTTCAGCCTGTCGGCGCCGGCGCTCGACGCCGCCATGCGGCCCGGCTCGGCCGGCGTCGTGATCGGCAGCGCTGCGCAGAGCGGCGCCATCACGACAGCGCTAAGCGCGCCTTTGAGCGGCCGGTACAACCTGACCTTGCAAAACGATGCGCCCGGCAGCGGCGGCATCAGCCTGCAAGGCGTGTCCAATCCCGGTGCCATGCTGACGTTTTCCAGCGGCGGCGCGGTGAGCCAGAGCGGCCCGGTCGTGGCCGGCAGTGTGCTGCTGCGCGGAACGCAGCCGCAAGCGCGCTTTACGCTGACCCATACCGGCAATGCGATCAATGTGCTGAGCGCCACGTTCCTGCAGCCCAGGGGCGCGGCAGCGGGCGACGGCGACGTGCATGTGTACAGCAGCGGCAATTTGCTTCTCGGGCCGCTGTCGGGCGTGGGTTTTGATGGCGCGACCAATTTGGCGCAAAACTTCAGCACCAGCGCCGCGACGGTGGTGGCGGGCGATTTGACGCTGAACGCGGGGGGCGATCTGAACGTTGCGGGCGGCATCAGCATGCTGGCCAATGACGCGACGGCCATGCTGGGCGCCGGCCGGGACATCACGCTTGGCGCCAGCATTGCCAAGGCGGCGCCGGCCGGGGCGCTGCAGGTGAACTTGAACGCCGATGCGGACGGCGTGAATGGCGGCGCGATCGTCATGGCGCCGCTGGCGGCTATCGCCACCAATGGCGGCAGCGTCATCATGTATGGGCAGAGCAACGCGGCTGCCGGTTACGCCAGCGGCTCGGCAGCCGGCATCTCCGTCAGCGGCACGATTGATACCAGAGGCACGGGTGGCAACGGCGGCGCTACGCTGCGCGGGCGCGGCCTGGCAGGTAGTGGCGTTGCAATTAACGGGGCGGCAATCAGCAGCGGCGCGGGCGCGGTCAATGTCAGCGGCCAGGGCGGGGCGGGCGGTGCGGGCGTGCAGATAGGCGCCTCGCAAATCACTACCAGCGGTGGCGCGATCGACTTGCGCGGGCGCAGCGGCGCCGACAGTGGGGCGAGCCTGGGTGCGGGCATCGTCGCCTCCGGGTCGACCGTGCGCAGCGCCACCGGCGCCATCGCGCTGGCCGGCGAAGCGTTCGGCGGCGCGGGCCTGGCCTTGTTGGGCGGCACGGCGATCGGCGGCGCCGCCACGACCGGCAATATCGTGCTGCGGGCGAGCAACACCAGCAGTGCGCGCACGCTGGACGCGAACGGTCCGATCCAGACGGCCGGCGTGCTCAATATCCGACCGGGGGGCGTGTCGGCAAGCGGCGCGCTGACCGAGGCGACCGGGTCGGTCATCAACATCGGCGCCAGCGCGACGGCGGGCGAGTTTTCGATGCCGCAAGACGTGTTTGTGAGCGGCATTGCGGCCGGCACCCCGACCGTCATCGTCGGCAGCGCCGCGCAGAGCGGGGCGATTCATGTCCAAACCAATGCCGCGCTGGGCGGTACCTATGACTTGACGCTGCAAACCGACGGCGCCGGCAGCGGCGGCATCAGCCTGTACAACGGGCTGTCCATTCCCGGGCGCATGCTGACCCTGTCGAGCGGGGGCAGCGTGAACCAGGGCGCGGCCATTGTGGCCGGACGCCTGCTGTTGCACGGCACCCAGGCCCAGTCCAGCTTTCAGTTGATGGACGCGGGCAATGCGATCGGCCGCTTCAGCGCGCGCTTCGAGGTGGTCAAGGGCGCGGCGCCGACCGACGGCGACGTCAATCTGGCCAGCAGCGGCAACCTCGACATCGGCCCGCTCACCGCGCTGGGCTTTGACGGGGCCAGCGGCCAGACCCAGTCGTTCGTGGCGGCCAACGCCGTCATCGCCGGCGACATCGTGGCGCAGGCGGGGGCCAGCCTGAGCTTGCTGCAAAATGTCAGCACCCTGGGCAGCGACATCACGCTGGTGGCCGGTGGCGTGCTGCTCAACCCGGCCAACGCTACCTTGAATCCGGGCGGTGGCGGACGCTGGCGCGTGTTTGCCAATACCTGGATCGGGGAAGTTGACGGCGGCTTGACCGGCACAGCGCCTGCCGCCAATTTCTACAACTGTCTGTTCGGCGCCGGATGCATGAGCCTGCTGCCAGCGAAAAACAATTACTTTGTCTATCGCCAGCAACCCGTGCTCAACGTGGCGCTCGACACGCCGACGCAAACGCGGCTGTACGGGACGGCCAATCCCGCCTTCCCGTTCACCGCCAGCGGCTTGGTCAATGGCGACGCGCTGGCGACGTCGCTGGCCGGCGCCTACACCGTTCCTGCGGCGAGCGACGTCGGCAGTTATGCCGTGCCGGGCGCGTTCAGTTCGCCCCTTGGCTACCTGGTCAATGCCGTTCCCGGCACGCTCAATGTCACGCCGGTAACGCTGACTTATGTGGCCAACCCGGCCAGCCGCCCGGCAGGCCGCGCAAACCCGGCGTTCAGCGGCGCCGTTACCGGCCTGGTGGGGGGTGACACGCTGGCGAGCGCGACTACTGGCGCCCTCGGTTTCGCCAGCACCGCGCCCGTCTTTACGGCAACCGGCCAGTATCCGATCAACGGCGGCGGCTTGAGCGCGCGCAATTACGTGTTCCAGCAAGCGCCGTCGAACCTGACAGCCTTGAGCGTGACCGCAGCGCTTGCCTTGATGCCGTCGATCACGCATGACGTCAGCATGCCTTCCAGCGACTTGTACGGCGCAAACTTCGGCATGCAGCGCGCCTGCGTGGGCAGTGGCTCGCTGGCCGGCGCGTCGGGGGCGGGCGACGCCAACGATTCGCTGGCCATGGAATGGTCGCGCGTGCGGCAAACGCCTAACCTGAGCAATTGCATCGGGCTGGCGCAGCGCTACAGTTGCGGCGACTTTTAACATGCGGTCCGGGTCCGCTACCCGGGGGTTCAATCGGGCACGGGATCATTCGTACGAGTACGGTTTTCTGGCCACTGCGTCTTGGCGCTGCTTGTCGAGCTCATCGAGATCGACCCGGTGGTCCCACCAGATGTACCAGCCGCGCTGGCGCTCTTCCTGCACTTCGGGGTGCTCTGCCAGGAAACCGTTCAGGAATTGCTCGAATTCGGATACATAGCCGCCCGCCATGGGACGATACTGTTCTGGTTTGGCCGGCATGGGGGACTCCTCAAACCCGATTCGACTCCTGCCGCCCGGTAAAGGTTCACCATGTACGGGCGCGGGAAAATGCCGTACGATATGTGCCGTTACCGCAAAACTCCAGGAAGCAATGAATCAAGACCCTACGCAGCCCCACGAGGCCGCGCCGCGCTTTCGCCCGGTGCCGTGGATTGCACTGCAAACGCCGCAGGATGTCGAAGCCTGGATCGACGAGCACAACCGCTGCCTGATGGAGAATATCGGCCCGCAGGAAACCGGGGTCGGCGTGTGCTTCACGCTGACCGAAGGGGGCAATCTCTACCTGCAAACCAGCGGCGACGCCGTCATCCTCGACGTGGACGCGGAAGCGGAGTGGATCGCCCCGCTGATCAGCGCCGCCACCCAGACCCCGGTCCCGCCCGCGCAACTGTGGATACTGCAGGACGACAAGCTGATTCAGCTGATTGTCGGCCTGTCCAGTCTGGTTGCCAGCACGACCTTGGTTAGCGGACACAATTTTGGTTCGCGCAGCCGGAAGGTGCAGTATTCGCGTTAAACTCGGTTTCTCTCAGTTTCTCTCAGTTCCTTTCTGCTACGGATAACGCTGCCATGATCTCTTTGTTCCCGCGCCGCCGCGCCCTCGCGCTTGCCATTCTGGGGGCGGCCCTGGTGGCCGGCCCCGCTGCCGCCAGCGACCTGCTGGCCACGGCCAAGGCACGCGGCACGCTGAAAATCGCGATGGAGGGAACCTACCCGCCCTTCAATTTCAAGGACCAGAAGACGGGCCAACTGACCGGTTACGACGTTGACGTTGCGCGCCTGGTCGCTGCCAGGCTGGGCGTAAAGCCCGAATTCGTGACCACCGAATGGAGCGCCATTCTCGCCGGCCTGGCCGCCGGGCGCTACGACGTGATCATCAGCCAGGTCGGCATCAATCCCAAGCGCGAACTGGTGTTCGATTTTTCGATCCCCTATACCTATTCCAGCCCCCAGGTCATCGTGCGCAAAAACGACAGCGCACGCTACGCCAGCCTGGCAGACTTGAAGGGCAAGAAGGTCGGCGTGGGGCAGGGCAGCGTGTTCGAGCAGCAGGCCAAGGCCGTGCCCGGGATCGACGTCAAGAGCTACCCGGCGGCACCGGAAAACCTGCAAGACCTGGCCACCGGCCGCGTGGACGCAGCGCTCAACGACAGCCTGATGGTGTCGTACCTGCTGAAAAACTCGCGCCTGCCGATCCAGGCCGGCGCGCGCGTGGGCGCAATCGAGCGCGTGGGGGTCGCGTTCCAGAAGGGCAGCCCGCAGTTCAAGGCGGCGCTGGACAAGGCGCTGACGGACGCCGGCGCCGACGGCAGCCTGAAGGCGATTTCGGTCAAGTGGTTCGGTAGCGACGTCAGCCGTCCCGCCGTGGCCAAGCCGTAGCAGCGTGGCGCCCGACTTAGACTTGCTGCACCAGGTGCAAGATGTGGCAGCGCTGCTGCGCGAGGCGGCGCCGGTCATGCTCACGGGTGCGCTCTACACCGTCATATTTGCGCTGGCGTCGATGGTCGGCGGCCTGGCGCTGGGCTTTCCCGCAGCGGTCATGCGCCTGTCGCCATGGGCGCTGCTGCGCTGGCCGGCCAGCCTGTACGTGAGCATCATGCGCGGCACGCCGCTGCTGGTGCAAATCTTCGTCATTTACTACGGGCTGCCCAGCATCGGCATTCAATTTTCGCCCGTCACCGCGGGCGTGCTGGCGCTGTCGCTCAATGCGGGCGCGTTCTTGTCGGAGAGCCTGCGCGGCGCCATCGGGAGCATTAACCCGGGCCAGTGGCGCGCCAGCTTCAGTCTTGGCCTTGGCTATTGGCAGACACTGCAGCACGTGGTGCTGCCGCAGGCCATGCGCGTGGCGGTGCCGTCGATGAGCAATACCTTGATCAGCCTGATCAAGGATACGTCGCTGGTATCGGTCATCACCATGACCGAGCTGATGCTATCGACCAAAGAAGTGATCGCCACCACGTTTCGCCCACTGCCGCTGTATATCGCCGCCGCGCTCATCTATTGGTGCATGAGCCTGGGCTTTGAAGCGCTGCAGAAGGTGCTGGAGCGCCGTTTGAACCGCGCTCACCGTTAAATGTCGTCGTATCTGAAGCCTCATCTGACGCCTAATTGCATGCATCGCGGCTAGCATTCTCGACAGGGCGCCCACGCGCGTGCTAGTCTAGTCTTGACTGCTGTTACCACCGATCCACGTGCGAGGTGAAATGGACAAAAAATTCGCTCCGGCACCCCAAAACGGTCCGCTGTTGCCCCCGCGGACAGGGCGCGCCTGCGAACCTTTACTCGACAGCAGCGGCATGACGGCCGAGCGTTTGCGCTTCGAGGAAGAGCACGCTTATTACAACGAGTTGTATCTGCTCGCCCCTGTTGCTTACTTGCTGGTCGCCTTTGATGGCGCCCTTTTGCAAGTGAACCTGGCGGGCGCCGGCATGCTTGGCATCGAGCGCGCCGCATCGGGGCGGCACCGGCTGCGCGCGTTTGTGCGCCCCGGCTACCATGCCGACTACGACCGCTTCATCAGTAACGCTTTCAACTGCGCCGAACCGAGCCAATGCATGCTGCAGATGCAGCGCCTGGACGGCGAGCGCTTCCAGGTCACGCTGGTGGCCAGCGCCGACTGCAGCGGGCAGGCTTGCCGGGTGCTGATTGAACCGGCCGAAGGCAGCTACGGTGCGCTGGCGCGCAGCGAAGAGCGCTGCCGGCGCATCGTCCACAGTGCCGAAGAAGGCGTGTGGGAACTGGATGCGCAATCGCGTACCAGCTTTGTCAATCCGCGCATGGCCGCCATGCTCGGTTATGAAATCGAAGACATGCTGGGCAAACCGCTGGTGGCCTTCATGGACGATGAAGGCAAGCTGATGCTGGAGCAAAACATCGCGCGGCGTCAGGACGGGATTTTCGAGCGTCACGAATTCAAGTTCCAGCACTGCGACGGGCAGGCGGTATGGACGACGATGGCGACCAATCCAATTTTTGACGGCACCAGCCGCTACACGGGCGCGCTGGCCTTGGTGACGGACATCACCGGCGACAAACTGTCAACTGAGCTGGTGTGGCAGCAAGCCAATTTTGACGCGCTCACCGCATTGCCCAACCGCCACATGTTCCTTGACCGCTTGCAGCACGAAACGCGCAAGGCCGACCGCAACGGCGCCTTTCTCGCGCTGCTGTTTTTGGACCTAGACCACTTCAAGGAAGTGAACGACCGGCACGGGCACGCGATGGGCGACCTGGTGCTGATCGAGGCCACGCGCCGCATCGCCAGCTGCGTGCGCGGCACCGACACGCTGGCGCGGCTGGGCGGCGACGAATTCACCATCATTCTGGCCGGGCTCGACCATGTAGGCAGCGTCGAGCGCATTGCGCGCACCATGATTTCAATGCTGTCGCTGCCGTTCGACCTAAAGGGCGAAAAAGTGTTTTTGTCGGGCAGCATCGGGATCGCCCTGTATCCGCCGGACGCGCAAGACATGAACGTGCTGGTCGAGCGGGCTGACCAGGCCATGTACGCGTCCAAAAATGGCGGGCGCAACCGGTTCAGCTACTACACCCCGGAACTGCAGGAAGCGGCGCAGGCGCGCCAGGGCATTGCTGCCGACTTGCGCGCAGCGATCGCCGCCCAGCAGTTCGAGATCTGGTATCAGCCGATCGTGTCGCTGCAAACGGGCGCCGTGCACAAGGCCGAAGCGCTGCTGCGCTGGCGCCACCCCACGCGCGGCTTGCTGGCGCCGGCCGAATTCATTCCGTTTGCCGAATCGAATGGCTTGATTGTCGAGATCGGGGACTGGGTATTACGCGAAGCGGCGCGCCAGGCGCGGCGCTGGCAGGAGCTGGTCGATCCAGCGTTTCAGATCAGCGTGAACAAGTCGCCCGTGCAGTTCCGGCGCGACGCCAGCCTGTACGAGGGCTGGATCGCCTACCTCAAGGAGCTGGCGCTGCCGGCCAACAGCATCGTTGTCGAGATTACCGAGAGCGTGCTGATGGACGGCGTGGAGCAGGTCATCGAACGGTTGCGCCAGTACCGGGCGATGGGGCTGCAGGTGTCGCTGGACGATTACGGGACGGGCTTTGCGTCGCTGTCGCACCTGAAGCGTTTCGATATCGACTTCGTCAAGATCGACCAATCTTTCATTGCCACGCTGGAAGACGACGATGGTGACCTGTCGCTGTGCGAAGCGATCATCGCCATGGCGCACAAGCTGGGGTTGAAGGTCGTGGCCGAAGGCGTGGAGACCAAGGTGCAGCGTGCCTTGCTGGTGGACGCCGGCTGCGACTACGCCCAAGGCTATATTTTTGCCAGGCCCATGCCGGCCGGCGAGTTTGAAGCGATGGCCATGGCGGCCGTCCCGCGCTTGCCGCATTAACGTTTCTCTCATTTCCCTCTGGGGATCTGGCGGCCATTCCGGCGCTTGACACACTGAATCTCCGATACGGCTCACCCTGCGATACGGGCTCATCGGACAAATAGACGCTTGCGCAAGCAATATGAGGGCGGCGTCTTTTCTTGGAAGCGAGGAAAATGGAGGCATTTATATCAACGCCTCCTGCCTCGCATTTAGCAACTATGACATGTAAAAGATTCAAAAAAGAGATTTAACTACGCGATTAGTACAAAACTATTCGATTGCACCTCGAGTTCAAGCTGCTGGGCCACAGCAGGCCGTTGAATTGGCGCCAACATTTCATGTCTGTCAGTTTGAGTCAGAAAGTAAAAGGGGCTGCCGATGGCAACCGGCGTTCCAAAGACCTGAATAGCCAGATTGGTTCGAGCATTATGAATAGCGAGTGCTACGCCATTAATCGATGAATGGCACGTCCACACCCAGATTCGCTCGACGGTGGTGGGCGCTTGGAGCATCCTTGACAGCACTTCCCCAATCTCTGTTGCTGTCTTCTTAGGCTCGGGAAGCAAGCATGCACTGCCGCCTGCAACTACTGAACCCGGCTGATCGGATGAATGTCCCATAATGACGATATCCGTCGCACCGTTAGCAATATGAGTGCGTAGCTTATCCGGCGTTTTTGTGACATGGCTGTTTTGGACCCCCGCGAAATAAATTTTTCCTTTAGTATATTCGCGTCCCAGCGTTCCGCCGCCGAGGCCATATTTCATGAGAGTAGGATAATAAAAAACAAGTCTGTTGCCGTTGTGGGTGAAAGGCGATGGCATGAGCATGTCCCAGTTCTAGGTTTATGAATCCTGTCGTGTCTTTAAGATCGGAAATTATTTTATTGTAAATATTTTATGAAAAATAGCAGGTCGTTGCAAGACTAGCTATCATGATGTTGTGTTTACATGACGCACGCGAATACCATCAAAAAAGGCCGCAATCTCTGCGGCCTTTGTGCTTACATATTCGGGTAATTCGGCCCGCCGCCGCCCTCCGGCGTCACCCACACGATGTTTTGCGTCGGATCCTTGATGTCGCACGTCTTGCAATGCACGCAGTTCTGGGCATTGATTTGCAGGCGGTCCTCGCCGGCGTCGGTTTTCACGTATTCGTACACGCCTGCCGGGCAGTAGCGCGCTTCAGGGCCGGCATACCTGGCCAGGTTCACCGCCACCGGCACGCTGTTGTTCTTGAGCGTGAGGTGGATCGGCTGGTCTTCGGCGTGGTTGGTATTCGAGATGAATACCGACGATAAACGGTCGAAGGTCAGCTTGCCGTCCGGCTTGGGATAGGCGATCGGCGCGTAGTTGGCGGCCGGCTTCAGGCATTCATGGTCGCCGTAATTGCGGTGCAGCGTCCACGGCGCCTTGCCGCGCAAAATCAATTGGTCAACGGCCGTCATGATCGAACCGAGCACCAAGCCTTTGGACAGCCACGGCTTGACATTGCGCGCCACGTGCAGCTCTTCATGCAACCAGGACGCTTCAAATGCGGCCGGGAAGGCCAACAGTTCGTCGTGCTGGCGCTGTTCTTTCAGCGCGCCAAAGGCTGCTTGCGCGGCCAGCATGCCGGTCTTGATGGCCGCGTGGCTACCCTTGATGCGGCTCATGTTCAAAAAGCCCGCGTCGCAACCGATCAGCGCGCCGCCAGGAAACACCAGCTTGGGCAAGGCTTGCAGGCCGCCGGCGGTGATCGCGCGCGCGCCGTACGAAATGCGCTTGGCGCCTTCGAAGAAGGGGCGAATGGCCGGATGCGTCTTGTAACGCTGGAATTCTTCGTACGGAGACAGGTAAGGGTTCTCATACGAGAGTCCGATCACGTAGCCAACCACGACCTGGTTGTTTTCCAGGTGGTACAGGAACGAGCCGCCGTAGGTGTCGTGCTTGAGCGGCCAGCCGGTGGTGTGAATGACCAGGCCAGGCTTGTGCTTGGACGGGTCGATTTCCCACAGTTCCTTGATGCCGATGCTGTACGACTGCGGATCCTTGCCTTGGTCCAGGTCGTACTTGGCGATCAGTTGCTTGCCCAGGTGGCCGCGCGAGCCTTCTGCAAACAGCGTGTACTTGCCGTGCAGTTCCATGCCGAGCTGAAAGGCAGCCGACGGCACGCCATGGCGGTCCACACCCATATTGCCGGTCGCCACACCCTTGACCGAGCCATTGTCGTTGTACAAAATTTCCGCAGCCGGAAAGCCCGGAAAGATTTCGACGCCCAACGCTTCGGCCTGCTGGCCCAGCCAGCGCGTGACGTTGCCCAGCGAGACCACGTAGTTGCCGTGATTTTCAAAACACTTTGGCACGGCAAAACCCGGCGTCTGGTAAGCCTTGGTTTCGGTCAGGAACAAGATGCGGTCTTCCGTCACCGCAGTGTTCAAAGGCGCACCGAGCTCCTTCCAGTTGGGAATGAGTTCATTGAGCGCGATCGGATCCATTACCGCGCCCGAAAGGATGTGGGCGCCGATTTCGCCGCCTTTTTCCAGCACGACGACCGATACTTCCTGGCCTTTTTCGGCAGCGAGCTGCTTTAAACGGATTGCTGCGGACAAGCCCGCCGGGCCCCCGCCGACGATGACGACGTCGTATTCCATCGCTTCGCGCGGGCCGTATTGTTCGAACATTGTTGTGGGCTCTGTCATGGTCTCATCATGGGAAGGAAAATTTAAGCACGAGTGTGCGGGAAATTAATGCAGATTGCAACTTTGGCGCCATTTTACGGCGATTATTAGACTGCGCCGTCTAATCGCGACAAAATGTGTAATGATTATGCCTTCGCCAGCACACCGTACAGGAGCCTAACGTGGGCATAGAAGTCAATTTCGAAGGAAAAATCGCGCTCATCACCGGCGCATCGAGTGGCCTGGGCGCCCGTTTCGCCAAGGCGCTTGCCGGCGCCGGCGCGCAAGTGGTGCTGGCCTCGCGCCGCGTCAACCACCTCAAGGAACTGCGCGCCGAGATCGAAGCCGAAGGCGGCGCCGCCCACGTGGTATCGCTGGACGTCACCGACATGGCCAGCATTAAGTCGGCCATCGCGCATGCGGAAACCGAAGCCGGGCCGATCGACATCCTGGTCAATAATTCAGGCGTGTCGATGACGCAGCGGCTGGTTGACGTGTCCGAAGAAGACTACGCCTACGTGATGGACACCAACCTGCGCGGCGCCTTTTTTGTGGCCCAGCAAACGGCCAAGCGCATGATCGCGCGCGCCAAGGGCGACCCTAAAAAGCAGCATCGCATCATCAATATCGCGTCGGTGGCGGGATTGCGCGTGCTGCCGCAGATCGGCGTCTATTGCATGAGCAAGGCAGGCGTTGTGCACATGACCAAGGCGATGGCGGTGGAGTGGGGCAAGTACAACATCAACGTTAATGCCATTTGCCCGGGCTACATCTCGACGGAAATTAATGAAGATTATTTTGCCAGCGAGCAGGGCCAGAAACTGATCAACATGCTGCCGCGCAAGCGTCCAGGCAAACCGGAAGACCTCGACGGCTTGCTGCTGTTGCTGGCGGCCGAAGAAAGCCATTTCATCAACGGCGCCATCATCACCGCCGATGACGGGATGATGGCACAGTAATCGCGAGCATCGCTCCGTAATGCGGGTGCCCAGCGGCTAGCGGCTCACGCCCACCAGCTTGTGCACCAGCTCGGACGACGTCGCCGCGGAAAACTTGCGCATCAGTTTGGCACGGTGCATTTCCACCGTGCGCGGGCTGAGCGAAGTTTCACGCGCGATGATCTTGCTGGTTTTTCCCTCTACCAACAAGGCGGCGATTTCGCGCTCGCGCGGCGTCAGTTCAGCCGTCACCGGACGCTTTTCGCTGACATCTTCGAACGTCCACACCCCCGCGCCCAAGGGCTCGCTGGCGTTGATCGCGCGTCCGCTGACATGGCACCAGAACAGCTCGCCATTGGCGCGGCGCATGATGCGCTCGTCCGAATACACGCCCTTGGCGTTCATGACGGGAATGATGCGGTCGCCCGTGCGCTGGAATTCGTCGGCGGTGGGATACAGTACCTGGAACGACTTGCCGTCCAGTTCGCCATGGGCGTAGCCAAACATGGAACTGACGGCATTATTGCAATGGCGAATGACCCGGTTGATTGAAATGCACATGCCGACCGGTGCGTGCTGGAAAATCATTTCGAAGTCGATGGCGTGCTGTTCGTTCATGTGATCCAAGGTTGCGAGTATTTCTACGGTATTGTGCTTTTGGCCCGCGTATTTTATGCTGAGAATCTACTCAGAAGTACAGAACGAGCACCATGCTCATCAATAAAAGGGACGGGTATGAATAAAGTTTATCCAGACGCGGCATCGGCGCTGGCCGGCATCGTGAGCGATGGCCAGACCATCGCAGTGGGCGGTTTTGGCCTGTGCGGCATCCCGGAGGCATTGATTCTTGCCTTGCGCGATTCCGGCGTCAAGAACCTGACGGCAATCTCCAACAATGCCGGTGTGGACGACTTTGGCCTGGGCCAGTTGCTGACCACGCGCCAGATCAAGAAAATGATATCGTCGTATGTGGGCGAGAACAAGGAATTTGCCCGCCAGTATCTGGCAGGCGAACTGGAACTCGAATTCACGCCGCAAGGCACGCTGGCTGAAAAGCTGCGCGCGGGCGGCGCCGGCATTCCAGCCTTTTTCACCAAGACTGGCGTGGGCACCATCGTTGCCGACGGCAAGGAAGTGCGCGAGTTCGATGGCGAACAGTATGTGATGGAACGCAGCCTGGTGGCCGACGTGTCGCTCGTCAAGGCCTACATGGCCGACCGCGCGGGCAACCTGGTGTACCGTAAAACGGCGCGCAATTTCAATCCGAACGTCGCCATGGCCGGCAAGATTACCATCGTCGAAGTGGAAAAACTGGTCGAAGTGGGCGAGATCGATCCCGACCAGGTGCATACGCCAAGTATTTTCGTGCACCGTATCGTCGTCAATCCAACGCCGGAAAAGCGCATCGAACAGCGCACCGTGCGGCCCACTTAAGACTATTCGGAGAAGAACATGGCATGGACTCGTGATGAAATGGCCGCGCGCGCGGCAAAAGAGCTGCAGGATGGCTTTTATGTGAATCTGGGCATTGGTTTGCCGACGCTGGTGGCGAACTATGTGCCGCAAGATATGGAAGTATTCCTGCAATCCGAAAACGGCTTGCTGGGCATCGGCCCGTTTCCCACCGACGCAGAAGTCGATGCTGACCTGATCAACGCCGGCAAGCAGACGGTGACGGCGCTGCCGGGTGCGGCTTACTTCAGCTCGGCTGACTCGTTCGGCATGATCCGAGGCGGCAAGATCAACCTGGCCATTTTGGGCGCCATGCAAGTGTCGCAACAGGGCGACCTGGCGAACTGGATGATTCCGGGCAAAATGGTCAAGGGCATGGGCGGCGCGATGGACCTGGTGGCAGGCGTCAAGCGGGTGGTGGTGGTGATGGAACACGTGGCTACCGCCAAGGATGGCTCAACATCCTACAAGATCTTGCAAAAATGCGACTTGCCGCTGACCGGCGTGGGCGTGGTCGACCTGATCATCACCGACCTGGGCGTGATTGAAGTCACGCCCAACGGACTCAAGCTGGTGGAACTGGCGCCCGGTGTCGACAAGGCGCAGGTGGTTGAAGCAACCGGCGCTGAGCTGGATGTTTCGGCCGTCTAAGCGCGGCCCGGCGTAAAAAAAGGCATCCATGAGATGCCATTTTTTTGCGCTTACTTCAAGGTCCAGACATACTGGATTCTGACCCAGTCTTGCACGGCCTTGCCATTTTTCATTGCAGGGTGGAACTTGCACAGCTTGAGCGTGTCCACCGCAGCCGTGTCAAGCGCGCTGTAGCCACTCGACTTGTTCACTTTTGCGTCGAGCACCGCACCATCTTCGGCAATCAGGTAAGCTAAGTTCACTGTTCCTTCTTGCTTGGCCGCTATCGATTCTTTTGGATACTGCGGCTTTTCACAACTGCTAAAGATTGCCTGCCCAGGCTGGTTGCCGTCGCTTGTATTGTCGCCGGCCTGGACCGGGCTGGCAAAGGCCAGCGCCGCGACGGCGGCAACAGCCATGGATGATGTAATGATAGACATACGATTCGCCTCACTGGGTTATAGTTGTTTATGTTCGAGCAAGTAGAATATTCTGTCTAGATTGACTTGTCTACTTAATTATTCCAGCGTCCACACGTATTGCATCCGCATCGGCGCGGCGACCGCCGAGCCGTTTTGCCGGGCCGGCTGGAAGGTGCACAGTTTAATGGCGTTCAGCGCGGCTGCATCCATGCTTGCATAACCGCTGGAACGCACAACGGCCGAGTGCAGCACGCGCCCGCGCGGGTCGATCTCAAAGCCGAGCGTGCTTGTTCCCTCATGCGAGGCATCGATGTCGTGTTGAGGGTAGGACGGCTTGGCGCAGCTCTTGAAATCGACCACGGGTGCATGGCTGGTCAATGCGGCGCTCGCGATGCCGGTGCGCGCGGCGGCGTGCACATACAGGCTGAAACAGGCGGCGGCCAGCCCCAGGACGGGAATGGCCGCTTTCCAGTTCAGCGCCTGCGCTTCGGGCCGCACCAGGGGCCGCACCAGGGGCCGCACCAGGCGCCGCACACGGGCGAGCAGGTCGCCGCCATTGGCCGCGACGGCCAGGTGGTGCCGGGAAAACTGCATTTTTTCCAGTTCCGACAAGGCGCGCGCCAGTGTGCGAGGTTCGCCCGTGTAACACGCCGCAATATCGTCGGCGATCTGTTCGCGCTCGTCGCGCACGCGCCCTGAAATCCACCACACGGCAGGGTGATAAAAGAGCAGGATTTCCACCACGTTCTGGCCCAGGTTGACCAGGTAATCGAAACGTTTGACGTGCGCCATTTCATGGGCAAGCAGCGCTTCGAGCAATTCGTGCGGCATGCCCAGCACTAGCGACGCCGGCACCAGCACCAGCGGACGCAGCCAGCCGACGGTCAACGGGCTGGCCAGGTTGGCGACGACGCGCAGCCGTACCGCGCGCGTCACGCCGAACTGCAGCGCCAGGCGCGACACACTTGCCTGCAAGCGCGCATCGCTGACCTTCACGCGCGCCGAGCGGCCGATCCAGATAAGGCCAAGCGCCATGCGCAGCGCCAGCAGCACGGCGCAGGCCGCCCAGAAACCAACGATCCACAGCAAGTGTTGCTGCAGGAATGCAAGCAGGCCACCGGTGGCGCCCGCGCGCCCGATCAGGAAGGCGTCGGCCAGGCGCAATGGGGCGCCGGCCGCGCCGCCGTCATGCAGCCGCAGGGAAAGTTCAGCGGCAGGCCACAGCAAACAGGCCAGCATGCCAACCCAGGCAATGTTGTAGCGATACACGGGATCGGCCTTGCGCAGTACGCGCAGCGCCAGTGCGGTGGCTGCGGCGATCACGCAGCCTTGCCAGAGAAAGTGCAGCAGCGTCCAGCCAACGCTGTCGATCAGGGTGGCAACATTCATGCGCGGTCATCCTCCTTGAGCAAGCTTTCAATTTCTTCACGGTCTTTTTTGGAAATGCCGCTCTTGAGCGCGGCCATCACCAAGGCCTTGGCCGAACCGGAAAACGCTTTCTGGATCAAGTCTTTGAGCAAGTTGGTCTGCAGGCTGGCCTGCGCCTGCGCGGGCGCGTAGATGTGCGACCGTTCGCTTTCGTCGCGGATCAGCAAACCCTTGGTATGCATGATCTGCATCAGGCGCAGTACGGTGGCGTAAGTGACGTCCGGGCGCTGCATGAGGAGCGCCTGGTGCACTTGCTTGGCGGTCGCCGCGCCGAGCGGCCACAGCGTTTGCAGCAAATCGAGCTCGGCGGCGGTGGGCTTGGGTGGCGCTGGGGACTTGGGCATGGCGGCGGCGGGACGGAGTAACTGGTCCACTGAGGGTAGCGCAACTAGACCGTTTTGTCTATCGCCAAATTAACCGAAAAACAACAATAAAACTTGTCGGGTTTTACGATTGGCCCTAGCATAGACAATCTTGTCTACTAAAGGGTGCGCAAAGTGAATGTTCGTGATTTTCGGGTCGGGTGGCGCTTGCTGCTCCAGGAGCCGGCGTATTCGGGCGCGGCGATTGCCGGGCTGGCGGTCGGGTTTGCCGTCTGCATTTTGCTGTTGGGATTTGTACGGTATTGCTTCACCTATAACGCGCACCTGCAAGACAGCGAGCACATCTTCGTGGTCAAGGAACGGCGCAACATGCTGCCACGGCCTGAATGGCGCGTGCGCGGTCCGGCGGCGTTGCACGGCGTGGCGATGGCGAGCGGCCCCGGCGTGACGGCTACCGGCGCGCAGACGGTCGATGTGGGCGCGCGCTACGGCGCTGCGCTGAGCGCACTGGAGTTGCGCGTGGTGGACGCCAATTACCTGGCATTTTTTGGCAAGCAAGCCATTGCAGGGGACGCCGCAGCGGCGCTGGCGCGTCCCGACGCGTTGGTGCTCACCCGCAGCAAAGCGCAGCAACTGTTTGGCCGCGCCGACGCGCTCGGCATGATATTGCATCTGAACGGCGCGCCGTTCGCCGTCAAGGCAATCCTGGAAGACGAGCCCGGCAACAGCACGGTCGGTTTTGACGCCCTGGTCGGGGTCGGCAAGCATGGCTGGGATGTGCCGCCCGGGCAGGGCGCGGTCGATCCGGCGTGGAGCGCGCTGCGGCAACTGTATATCAAGCTGCCTGCCGCGGCCGATCCGGCCGCGCTGCAGAACGTGTTGCAAGAGGCCGTTGCCAGGGAAGTGGACGCGCGCATGCCCGCAACGTGGCGCGAGCGCGCCGGTGGCGCGAGCGCGCCGGTGGCGCCCGCTTGACGGACATTGCCGTCGCGCCTCTGAACGCATTGTATTTCGACGAAAGCTTGCTGCGCAGCCGCGCCGGCGCCCGGTTCGGCAATCGGCCGCTGGTGATCGCGCTGGGTGCCCTGGCCTTGCTGATCCTGCTGCTGGCGAGCACCAATTATGTGAACCTGGCCGCCGTGCGCACGGCGGCGCGCCAGCGTGAAATAGGCGTGCGCAAGGTGCTTGGCGCCGGGCCTGCGCGCCTGGCAAGCCAGTTCATTGCCGAGTCGCTACTGGTGTGCATGCTGGCCACGCTGGCAGGTCTGGTAGTGGCGTGGCTGGCCGCACCCCTGTTTGGCGAACTGGTCAACCGGCAAGTGGCGGGCATGCTCGATCTGCCCTTGTGCGCCGCCGCCCTGGCGCTGGGCGGGTTGACCGGGGTGCTGTCGGCGCTGTATCCGGCATGGATCGCGCTGCGCTTGCCCGTGGTGCTCATCTTGAATGAACGCAGCGGCGCCGAGTCGCCCGGGGCGTTGCGCCTGCGCCGCATCGTTACCGTGTTCCAGTGCGGCACGGCGATTTGCCTGATCGGCGTGACGCTGGCGGTGCAATGGCAAGCCGATTACGCCAGTCTGGCCGATCCGGGCTTTGACACGGCGCCCTTGGTGGTGCTGACCTTGCCGGGTGAACCGGATTCCACCGCCGCGCGCGCTTTCCAGACCGAACTTGTGCGCCTGCCGCAGGTCAGCGGCGTGGCGGCGATCTCGGAGGCGGTCGGACGCGACGGCAACAAGCTGATGCGCACGCTCACCCAGAACGGGGCCGCATTGACTATCGAAACCAAGCCGGTCAGTGCGAATTTTTTCCAGCTGCTCGGCGTGCACGCGGACACGGGACGCCTCTTCGATGCCGCGCGGGACCTGCCGGGAAGCACCAATGTCATCTTGAACGCAGTGGGTGCGCGCTCGCTTGGTTTTGCCCAGCCGCAAGACGCCGTGGGGCGCCTCGTCAACAACACCAGCCTGGTGGTCGGCATTGCGCCCGACCTGCGCTACCGGACGCTGCGCGAAAAGCCGCAGCCGATGATGTATGTGATGGATGCGGTGCAGCCAGTCTTGCTGGTCAAGGCGACCGGCGACAGGGCGGCGGCGATGACGGCGCTGGCGCTGTTGTGGCAGCGGCACTTTCCTGATGCGCTATTCGAGGCGGTTGCGGCAAGCAGCGTATTTGCGGGCAATTACAGCGACGACCGCCGGCTGGGCAAAATATTGACGGCGGCCAGCGCGGTGGCCACCGTACTGGCCGGGTTCGGCATTTACGTGCTCTCCGCGTACAGCGTCAAGCGCCGCGCGCGCGAAATTGTACTGCGCAAGATTCATGGCGCCAAGCGCAGCGACATCGGCCGCCTGGTGGTGCGCGAATTCATTGGCCTGCTCGCCGTGGGCGCGCTGATCGGCATTCCGCTGGCCTTGCTTGCTATCGAACGCTACCTGTCCGCCTTTGTAGAACGCGCGCCGATGGGCGCATGGCCCGCATTTGTTGCGCTCGCCTGCGTGGCAATCGTTGCCGCCGCTGCCATCGCGCGCCACACGGTACGGGCCATGCGCATGTTGCCGGCCACGGCCTTGCGCACTTAAAAAAACTATTTACCTGACGGAGTCTCCATGAAGAAAATCTTGCTTGCCACCCTGTTTGCCTTGTTGCCCTTGACCAGCGGAGCGGTGGACCTGCCCGCGTATCCCTTCATCCATGTCAACGGCTATGGCGCAGCCGTCGTCATCCCCGATATTGGCACCGTCGAATTCGAGATTGCGGCGCAAGATGGCGATCCGGCCGTGGCCCTGGCAACGGTGCAGGCGCGCATCGATGACATCCGCGCAGTGATGCAGCAGCTTGGCGTGGCCGAGGCTGACCTGGAAATGCGCGATATTCGACGTGACATTCGGCGCGACATCCAAAAGACGGACCAGCCTGGTGCGCCCCTGTACGAGTTGCGCTGCAGCGTCAAGCTGACCGTAAGCAATTTGTCGAACTGGAAAATGCTGGTGCAGCCCTTGCTGGACAAGCCCAATCTCGACGGCTTTATGACCGGATTTGACAGCTCGGAGCGCGAAAAGATCGAAATTGGCCTGATGGGCGACGCGATCAGGATGGCGCGCCGCAAGGCCGAGGGCGTGGCCGCCGGACTGGGCCGCAAACTCGGTGCCGTGAGCGCCGTGAGCACGGGCGAATTGAAGAACCTGACGCGGGCGATGAATTTGTCGCCCAGCGAATTTAACAATTTCCGGGACAATCAGGAACGGCGGGCGCCGGCCGACCGCGCCGAGCTGGTCACGGTGACGTCGCTCAAGCTGCAGCAGCCGGTCGACGTGATTTTCCGCATTCAATAATCCTTGCTGTCGACCTTCTCTAAAAAAACGGGCTGCACTTGTATGCAGCCCGCCTTGACGTGTCGATTGCAATGTTGCTTATGTTGCTTATGCTGCTTTGCGCTCAGGGAACAGTTCGCGGTCATCCTCGAGGTGGGTAGGATGCTTGAGCTGCTGTTGCAAGCGCTCGTGATCGAGCTCGTTTTCCCAATGCGACACCACGACGGTGGCCACGCCGTTGCCGATAAAGTTGGTCAGCGCCCGGCACTCGCTCATGAAGCGGTCGATGCCGAGAATGAGCGCCATGCCCGCCACCGGGACGGTTGGCACCACGGCCAGCGTGGCGGCCAGCGTGATGAAGCCGGCGCCGGTGATGCCCGAGGCGCCTTTTGACGTCAGCATGGCCACGCCCAGAATGGTCAGTTGCTGGCCCAGCGTGAGGTCCACATTGGTAGCCTGCGCCACGAACAATGCTGCCATCGTCATGTAGATATTGGTGCCGTCCAGGTTGAAGGAGTAGCCGGTAGGCACAACCAGGCCGACGACGGACTTCGAGCAGCCCAGCTTTTCAAGCTTGCGCATCAGCGCGGGCAGGGCGCTTTCCGACGAGCTGGTGCCCAGGACGATCAGCAATTCTTCCTTGATGTACGAAATGAACCGGAAGATGGAAAAACCCGTGAAGCGGGCGATCAAGCCGAGCACGATGAAGATGAACAGGGCGCACGTCAGGTAGAACGAACCCATCAAGCGTGCCAGCGGCACCAGCGAAGCGAGGCCGAATTTACCGATCGTAAAAGCCATGGCCCCAAACGCACCGACGGGCGCCGCTTTCATGATGATGCCGACCACGCCGAAAATGGCGTGCGAGACGTCGTCGATCAGCTTGGTAATTGGTTTGCCGCGCTCGCCGAGCATGGACAGCGCAAAGCCGAACAGGATCGCCACCAGCAGCACTTGCAAGATCTCGCCCTTGGCGAAGGCGTCGACGAAGGTGTTGGGAATGATGTTCATGACGAAGTCCGTCGTGGACTGTCCCTTGGCCTTGGCGGTGAACTCGGCGATCGACTTGGTGTCGAGCGTGGCGGGGTTGGCGTTAAAACCGTCACCCGGGCGGATGATATTGGCCACCATCAGGCCGATGGCCAGCGCGACCGTGGAGACAACCTCGAAATACAGCAAGGCCTTGCCGCCCACCCGGCCGATTTTTTTCATGTCCTGCATGCCGGCAATGCCGGCCACGACGGTACAGAAAATCACCGGCGCGATGATCATCTTGATCAGCTTGATGAAACCGTCGCCGAGCGGCTTCATGTCGACGCCCAGCTTGGGGTTGAGCACCCCGAGCAGGACGCCGCAAACAATGGCAAACAGCACCTGCACGTACAGGATTTTGTAAAAAGGTTTTTTCATGGCGGTGTCTCCGACCGGTTTGGGATGGCTGCATCATCAACCGGTTGGACACCTGAAGCTATTGTGGATATCCGCAGTTTTAAGCGGAACTTTCGATTTTATTATCGCACTGTTGTGCTGTCCTTGCGATAAATCAAGCCGCCCTTCATGACCATCCTGACATCGCGTAGCATCTTGATATCGCTACTGGGGTCGCCGCCAACGGCCACCATGTCGGCCAGCATGCCCGGCTTGAGCTGGCCCAGGTCGGCGCTCTTGCCGAGAATGGCTGCACTGACGACGGTGGCCGCGCGCAAGGCTTCGGCCGGCGGCATGCCAAGCCGCACCATGGCTTCGAGTTCCCGGTAGTTGGTGCCATGCGCGAACACGCCCACATCGCTGCCGTTGCCGATCACCACGCCAAGCCGGCGCGCCAGGCGAAAGGCGCGCTCGGCCTGCTGCATGGCGGGCGTCGGCGGGCCGCCGCGCACGTGCTTCTGGAAATACTCGCCGATCGCCTCGGGCGCGCTCAGCGTGGGGACGTAAGCCACCTTGCGCTCGACCATCAGCTTGAAGGTCGCTTCCGAGGCGCCATAGCCGTGTTCGATGGTGTCGGCCCCGGCCAGCACCGCCATCCGGATGGCGTCGTCGGTACTGGCGTGCACGGCGACCTTGCGCCCGGTAACGTGCGCCGCCTGCACCATGGCCTTGAGCTCGTCCATCGTAAAGGTGGGGCGGGCGCTGCCATCGACGCCGGTGCGGTAGTCGCCGTAAATCTTGATCCAGTCGGCCCCGCGCGAAGCCTGTTCGCGCACCGCGCGCGTGACTTCATCGACCCCGGTCGCTTCCTGTGCGCCGTGCGGCAAATCCATATCTGGGCGGAAGTTTTTACCGGCCGGACCGTAACTGTAGGACGCCACGATGGCCTTGGTGGCAACGAACAGGCGCGGCCCGGGAATGGCGCCTTCATCAATGGCGCGCTTGACGGCAACGTCGGCGTAGTTGGCGCCTTCGCTGCCCAGGTCGCGCAGCGTGGTAAAGCCCGCCTGCAGCGTCGCGGCCGCGTGCTTGCCCGCCAGCAGCGTGCGGTATTCGACCTGTTCCCGCATGACCTGGTCGTCCCACGACGTTTCGTTGTACGGGTGCAGCAGCAGGTGGGAATGCAGGTCGATCAGCCCGGGCACGAGCGTGGTGCCCGGCAGGGCGATGCGCTCGGTGCCGGCGGGAATAGTCATGCTGCTGGCGGGACCGGTAGCCTCAATCCGGCCTTGTGAGACCAGCACCGACCAGCCGACCCTGGCTTCACCTTCTCCGGTCCACACCCGGTCGGGCGTGAGCAGCAGCGCTTGCGCGTGGGCGCAACCAAACGAGAGGGCAAACAGTGCAATGAACCAGCTTTTCATGCGGACTCCAGCGATGACGGACAGCGGCCATGATAGCGCAATCGTCCGCTGGGTCGATTACCCCCCGTTCACCCCCCCCGATCACCCCGCCGCTGGCATTGTCCCGCCCTGCAGGCGGAACACGTTGACAATCGACGCGCGCATGCCGGCCTGGTCCTGCATCGACGCGGCGGCTGCTGCGGCCTGTTCGACCAGCGCCGCATTTTGCTGGGTGATGCCATCGATTGCAGACACCGCCGTATTGACTTGCCCGATACCGATTTCCTGTTCGCTGGACGCGACGCTGATCTCGTCCATGATCGCGGTCACGCGGCCGATACTGGCAACGATATCGTCCATGGTGCTGCCGGCATCGCGCACCAGCTTGCTGTCGCGCTGGACATGGTCGGCCGAGGCGCCAATCAAGTCCTTGATTTCCTTGGCCGCTACATTGGAGCGCTGCGCCAGCGCGCGCACTTCGGCCGCCACGACGGCAAAGCCGCGCCCCTGTTCCCCGGCCCGGGCCGCTTCGACGGCGGCATTGAGCGCCAGGATATTGGTCTGGAACGCGATCGCTTCAAACACGCCGATGATGTCGCCAATCTTGTGCGACGCCTGGTCGATGGCGCCCATCGTGTCGACCACCTGGGCGACCACCGCGCCACCCTTGACGGCCACGTCCGAGGCCGACGTTGCCAGCAGCGCGGCCTGGCGCGCATTGCCGGCATTCTGGCGCACCGTCGAGGTCAATTCTTCCAGCGACGACGCGCTCTCTTGCAGCGCGCCCGCTTGCATTTCGGTGCGCGCCGACAAGTCCATATTGCCTGCGGCAATCTGGCCGGACGCGGTGGACATGGCATCGGTGCCTTCGCGCACCTGGCTGACAATCTGGTGCAGGCTGGCGCGCATGTCGGACAGTGCCTGTTGCAAGCGCCCCGTTTCGGTATCGTTGGCCTCGTCCCCGGCGCCACTGCGCGGCTGCGCTCAAGTCGCCGTCGGCAATGCAGGCGGCCGCTGCGATGGCGGCGTCGAGCGGACGAATGATGGCCCGGCTGTTGAGTAGACCGAGCATCAGCGCCACCACCATCGACAACAGGGAAGCGCCAATGATTTGCGCGCGCGCGCCGGCGGCAACGGTGTCGGACGCTTCGGCCGCCGCGGTGGAATTGCGTTCGATGCGCTCACTCAAGCTGCCCATGCTCATTTCGAGTGTCGAGAAGTGGCGCAGGAAGTCGGGGTAGGCGGCCAGTGCCGCGTCCTTGTCGCTGGCGGCAGTGGCGACCATCCTGGTGGCGCTGGTTAAGTAAACATTGGCGTCGGGCCGCACGAGCGCCATGGCTTGCTTGAGCGCCGGGTCGCTGGTCTTGGCATCCATGCTGGCCAGGCGCGTGCGAAACAGGGAAACATGCTCGGCCACTTCCTTGGCGGCCTCGGCCTGCTGCGACGGGTCGCCGTTCACGGCCCCGAGCAAGGCTTTCAGGACGTCGCCCCTGAGCGCGTCATGGGCCTGGTCGGCTTGCATCTGGTCTTTCATGGCCTCGCTGTTGGCGATGACGGCGCCCATCGCGGTGTCGAGTTTTTGCACGGCGCGCAGGCCGATCAGGCCGGCCACAGCGACAAAGGCGAGCGTGGTGAGGTTGGCAAGCAGCAAGCGTTTGCGGATGGTGATATTCATAGGTCAAGGTCCCGGTTGCAATACTTACAGCTTGAAGGAGAGACCAAGCGTGACGCTCAGGTCAGGCGTGCGCCGGTTGAGGCCGCGCGAGAGTGCGCTGTCAACTTGGCAGTTGTTGGTGACAAGGTAAGCCATGCCGACCGTTGCACTCGCTTCGGTGCCGCCGTCTTTCGGGCGCGCGATGCGGGGCGCGGACGCTTCCACGAAACTGCGAAAACGATCGTTCTAGGCCTTGCCCACGACTACGCCCAGAATGCCGTGGGTGCCGCCGGCATGCCGCTCGTAGACAAAGCCGGGCATTACACCGAGCGACATGCCGGCTCCCAGTTCCCATTCGGCCACGATGCGCGCCGAGGGACGCGTGCCCTGGCCGCGAAACGGCGCCGAACCGGTGTCGAGGTCGGCGTGGAACAGCAGGCCAAGCGAAGGCAGCGCGCCGGCGGCGTCGACAGCATGCCATTTCAGGCCCAGCGAGACGTCGCCATAGCCGCGCTTGCTTTGACGGGGGCTGCTGCCGTCGGTGGTGCGCGAACGCATGGCACCGTCGGTTTCCACGCGCAGTTCGACCGTATCGCTCACGCCAAAGCGCAGCAGGGTTGGGGTGGCGATCGTGTGCTCGCGCACGCCGTCGACCTTGCTGCGGTCGATGCCGATACTGGTTTCAAGTTGCACTCGCCCGGCGCCGACGACATTGCTCGACTCGACGAAATTCGGACGGTCGGTGGTGATGCTGTCGCCATCGGCGGCGAACGCCGTGTGGGGACCGAGGGCGGCCAGGAACAACAGTAGAGGGGGAAGGGCAGGATGATGGGGACGGGCGATAGCAGCGAACAAGGAAACTCCAGGGAAATGGCGACGGCGACATCACTGGCTTGCTTACCGGTTGTCGATTACGTGGCGCCATTCTCACCTTGTTCGTTCCCCTTCATGCCGAAACATGGCGTAGTGACATGGAAGTAATTGCGTGAGTGTCCGTGTGGCAACAACTCGCGCGCTTTGGCATTGCTTGTCTGTTAAGCAGTGTCGGTGACGGGGCGCGTTGCGCCACCGCTGCGGCTTGTCGCGTCGGCGCGCGCGGCGCGGCGGGCCAGCACCCAATGCCAGCCGAACGGCACGCACAGCGCCAGGCCGGTTCCCAGATGCAGCAGCGCGGCGGCGTTGCCCAGCGTATCGTCCCCAAGGTAATACACGCCCACCGCCGTCACCGCCAATATGAGCATGGCCGCGCCCAGCACCGAGCCGCTGATGCGCTGGCGCGCGCGCCGCCAATTGCCGCGCATGTGCACGGTCCACAAGGAACCGAGCAGCATCATCACCAGGAAGCCGGCGCCGGCATGGGCGGCGGCGACGAGGACCCGACCGGTGCCCGGCAGGCGCCAGGCGATGTCGGTGTCAAAGCGCATCACCAGGGTGGTGGGCGCGAGCAGGCAGCCGCTGGCAAACACCAGCAGCAGAGCGCCGAGCAAGGCAGTGACGAACCAGCCTGGATAGCCTTTCATGAAGCAAACTCCGGTGAACGATGGATGAGTGCGCCGCCCAGTGCCCGCACCAGTGCTTCGCGGCGCGGCATGGCAAGCGTAGCGGCAACTTTGGTCAGGGCATCGGCGCGCCAGGCGCTGCGCGCGACCACGGTCCATACGCCAGGCGCCGCCTGCAGTCCGGCAGGCGCCACGATGTGCGCCGGGAAACGCGCGTCCGGCGCTCCGGTACGCGAGCTGGCCATGGCCGCGCGGCGCAGGCAGCCAAGTTCGGTCAGGCTGCCGTCCAGTTCGCGCCGCTGCATCGGCAGCGCCAGCTCGCCAAACACGGCCACGTCGCCGCCGGCGTTGACATATCCGGCCGTAGCGCCCGCGCGGCGCATGGCGCGCAAGGCAAGGTCAACCGCAAACCCCTTGGCGATACCGTCGAGCGTGATGCGCACCGGCCGCGCCAAGCGCGCCCAGCCTGGGCCAATGACAATATCGGCGGCGCTGCCGCGCGCCAGGCAAGGCCCGGCGCCGTGGTCGGGCAGGGCGCCGGCCTGCACCAGCATGGCGCCAACCGTGCAGTCAAAGGCGCCGCCGCTGGCCGCCATCATCGCGCGCGCGGCGCGCAGCAGGCGCAGCGTAGTATTGGATAAGGGCACGGCCTTGCCGTGCGCGCCGTTCAGGCGCGACAACTCGCTGTCCGGATCATGGAAACTCCACAAGTGCTGTGCCTGGGCCATGCTGGCAAATGCCGCGTCGAGTGCGGCGGCCGGCCCGCGGGTCCCTGCCTCGACATAGGTACCCAGCAGCACTTGCATCCGCCTGATGTCAGGCATTGCTCAGAAACAGCTTATGCATGACCAGCAAGCGCTTGACGCCGTCCAGCACGTTGCGGCTCGACAGCGTTGCGCCGCTGATATTCGGCACGTCCTCGTCGAGCTTGAAGGGACTGGCCAGCGTCTTGCCAAAGAAATGCTTGCGCCAGGCCATGTCGCGGATCTGGCCGCCGTGCGTTTCGCGGTAGCTCATCACTTCCAGGCCGAGCACGTGGCCGTCGGGCGAAATCGCGGTGGCGTAGGTGATAAATTCATGCTTGCCGACTACCTCGTCGACGATGAACCACCCCTGCAACTGGCCGTCGCGTTCGACGCGCCAGAGTTTTTGCTCGTCGGTTCGCTGGCGCACGCCCGCCATGGCCTTGATCCGGTCGCGCTGTTCGGCGCTGAACTTGAGCGGATGCTCGACGAAGGAGCTGGCTTTGGGAAAGAGCAGTGTTTGCGCCGCCGCCACGGTGAGGTAATCGGTGGCGTAGGCAGGCGCGCTCACTGCCGCCAGCGGCAGCAGCAACATTGTCAGGTCGAGGGGACGGCGCATGGCGCTTCCTTAAAAATTGTAGCCGAGCTTGACGCGAAATTCGTTTTTCGTCTTCTCGATCAAGTGTAGCCTGGTGTCGGCCTGGCCGGCGTATTGTTCGCCGCCGCCGCGCATTTGCCGGAACGCCGTCAGCGTGGCCCACCATTTCTGGCCCGCATAGTGAATGCTCGGGCCGGCAAAAGTCGACCAGCGCTCCAGGCCGACTTCGGTCTCGTACTCGCTCTCGCGCAGCACTTCGGCGCCCGCATACCATCCCGGTGCAAAGCGGTACGAAACGCCTGTGCCTATGCGTGTTTGCAATTCCATTTCAGGCTCGACCGGCCAGTCGAAACCGTCCGGCAAGTTGGCGATGAATTTGCGCTTTTCGCGCGCCGCCCGTCCGCCCAGGTTGCCGACCCAGACCAGTTGGCCTTCCAGGAAGTATTTCTGGACCTGCATCTCAAGTTCGACTTCCACTTCGCTTTTTGCCTGGCCGGAATGGGGGTCGAGGCGACCGAACTCGATGGAGCTGATGGCCGACAGGCCGATGTCATCCTTGGCCGGGCTGAGGAAATTGTATTTGACGCCAAATTCAATACTGCGCGCGCGCAAGCCCGTTTTTCTGTCTGCCGGCAGGTAACCGTCGATCAGCAAGCCGTGGGTATTGATGGCCAGTCCGTTGACTTCGGCCGAGACCTGGAAGCGGTCGGTCACGCCATACTCGAATTCCGTCTTGGTATCGAGCGCGCTGTAGTGGCCGGCGCCCTTGTCGGAGCGCTGCGTGAACCACTGGTAGAATTCGCTCGCTCCCTTGGGCAATGTCTCGGCACCACGCACGTAGCCCAACAGGTTTTCGTCGGCGCTGGCGGGAAGGGTCACGATGAGCGCGATGGCCAGTGCAATGGCTTTGCGAGGGATGAACATGAAGGCGAAACTCCGTAAACAAGAATGATTTGTGATTCTAAACGAGAATCATTATCACTTGCAAGCGGTTTTTGACGTTCGCCACGGATTGCGCACGGGGGCCGGTTGGCGGGCGGCGCTGTCACTGCGCCGCCTACAGCATGCCATCCCTGTACTGCTATTGCGCGGCCCAGCCGCCGTCGACATTCCATGCCACCCCGCGCACTTGATTGCCGGCCGGGCTGCAAAAAAATACCGCAAGCGCGCCGAGCTCTTCTGGCGTGACGAATTCGCCGGAAGGCTGTTTCTCAACCAGCAATGCTTTCTTGGCTTCCTCGTTGCTCACCTTGTCGCGCGCAGCGCGGTCGTCCACCTGCTTTTGCACCAGCGGCGTGAGCACCCAGCCCGGACAAATCGCATTGCAGGTAATGCCCGTATGCGCCGTTTCGAGCGCGGTAACTTTGGTCAGTCCCACCAGGCCGTGCTTGGCCGCCACGTAGGCTGACTTTTGCTCCGAACCGACCAGGCCATGCACCGACGCTAGGTTAATGATGCGGCCCCAGTTCTTTTGCTTCATGCCCAGCAGCGCGAGGCGCGAGGTGTGGAAGGCCGAGCTCAGATTGATGGCGAGGATCGCATCCCATTTTTCTGGCGGGAAGTCTTCGACGTTGGCGACGAACTGAATGCCGGCATTGTTGACCAGGATATCGACGCCGCCGAACTTGTCTTGCGCGAACTGCATCATGGCGGCGATCTCGGCCGGCTTGGACATGTCGGCATTGTGATAGGCAGTCTGCACGTCGAACTCCTGGGCGACGTCGGTATGGAGTTTTTCAATTTGCTGCGCATCGCCAAAGCCGTTGAAGACGATGTTGGCGCCTTGCTCGGCCAGCGCGCGCGCCAGCCCGAGGCCGATGCCGGAGGTGGAACCTGTCACGAGCGCCGTTTTGCCGCTCAACATGCTTGTTTTCATTGTGTCCTCTGGGAGAATGATTGCGTGGTTGATGATGTAGAATTCTAAACGTTAGTCAGCGTTGTGATTCGTAGTAGCAGGAATTGAAACACATATTTGAATATGGCGACGGATAAGCGCCCAACAAGGAGTCGGCATGACCGTAGCAAGAATCACTTCCGTCCAGTGCTGTTCGCCAACAGGTTTGCACCACATGTCGTACAAGGAATGGGGCGACGAGCATAATCCCGAGATCCTTATTTGCGTGCACGGCGTCACCCGCGTGGGCGACGATTTCGACGTGCTCGCGCGCGCCCTGTCAAGCCACTACCGCGTGATCTGCCCCGACGTGGTGGGCCGTGGCCGCTCCGGCCGCCTGCTCGATGCGCGCCTGTACGGCATTCCCCAGTATGTCAGCGACATGGTCACGCTCATCGCGCGCATCACCGCGCACAGCGACGCGGCCCGCATCGACTGGTTCGGCACCTCCATGGGCGGGCTGATCGGCATGGCGCTCGCGTCGCTGCCGGGAAACCCGATCCGCAAGCTGGTGCTCAACGATATCGGGCCCACGCTCGACCCGGCCGCGCTGCGCCGCATTGGCGACTACATCGGGCAGGATCTGCGCTTTCCCGACTTCGAGCGGGCCGCGCGTTTCGTGCGCGAGGTGTCGCTCTCGTTCGGCGAACACACCGAAGCACAATGGACCAAGCTGGCCAGCGACGTGCTGCGCCAGCAGGAAGACGGCGCATGGGTGCGCCATTACGACATGGGCCTGGCCCAGCCGTTTGCCAACGCCACGCCGGACACCGCCATGGCCGACCAGGCCGCGCTGTGGGCCGCGTACGACGCGATCCGGTGTCCGACGCTGCTGGTGCGCGGCGCCAATTCGGACCTGCTCTCGCACGCGACCGCCGTCGAAATGACCGGGCGCGGGCCGCATGCGCAGCTGGTTGAAATTGCCAACGTCGGCCACGCACCCACCTTCATGCATGACGACCAGATCGCCATCGCACGCCAATTTTTGATTGCTTGAGCTCTGAAAGAACGCATCATGGACATTACCCGACTGTACGTAGGAAAACGATTATCCGAAGTGGCCATCCATAACGGCACGGTCTACCTGGCCGGCCAGATCGCCGACGACACGGCGGCCGACATTGTCGGCCAGACGCGCGAAGTACTCGCTCACGTGGACCGCCTGCTGGCCGAAGCGGGCAGCGACAAGAGCTGCATCTTGACGTGCCAGATTTTCATTGCCGACATGGCGCATTTTCCCGGCATGAACGAGGTCTGGGACGACTGGGTGGCCCCAGGCCACACGCCGCCGCGCGCCACCGTTGAAGCGAAGCTGGCCAACCCGGCCTGCCTGGTCGAGATCTGCGTCACCGCGGCGCTGCGTTAAGCCCGTATGGTAGCGATTGCAGCGCCAGGCGGCGCAACAATACAAGTGCTCTCAGGCCTGGGCGCGCACGACAGCGCCCAGGTCGAGGCGGCGCTTGCGTACGCCACCGGCGCTTACCAGGGCAAGGTGTGCGCGTCGGGCCAAAATGCGCTTGAATTTGCGCTCGGCGTGGCCAACACGCTGGCTTTTTTGCGCACCGACGCCGAGACCCGCATCGCCGGATTGATGTTCGAACTGACGGTGCTGGACCCGAAAGCGGTGGCCGGCCTGGAAGGGCTGGTCGGCAAGGAGGCAACCGATCTGGTGACGGGCGTGCGCCAACTGATCCGCCTGCGCGACATGACGATTGGCAAAGAGAGCGTCGGGCGCGGCAAGAACGCGGCGCAGCAGGCCGTGGCCCAGGTGGAAACGCTGCGCAAGATGCTGCTGGCGATGGCCAGCGACATGCGCGTGGTGCTGGTGCGCCTGGCCTCGTGCGTGACGACCTTGCGCTACTTTGCCGACATCAAGCTGTTCAATGACATGACGCAGGCGTACGGGCGCGAGGTGCTCGACCTGTATGCGCCGCTGGCCAACCGGCTCGGCATCTGGCAGCTCAAATGGGAGCTCGAAGACTTGTCGTTCCGCTTTATCGAGCCGGAGACCTACAAGCGCATCGCCAAGATGCTCGAAGAAAAACGCATGATGCGCGAAGGCTTCGTGCAGTCGTCGATCCTGCGTTTGCAGGACGAACTGGCGGCGGCCGGCATCAAGGCTGAAGTGTTCGGGCGGCCCAAGCATATCTACAGCATCTGGAGCAAGATGCGCGGCAAGGAGCTTGAGTTCTCGGACTTGTACGACGTGCGCGCCTTTCGCGTGATCGTCGCTGACGACAAGACCTGCTACAGCGTGCTGGGCGTGGTCCACAATATCTGGACCCCGATTCCCAAGGAGTTCGACGATTATATTTCGCGTCCCAAGTCGAATGGCTACCAGTCGCTGCACACGGTGGTCAATGCCGAAGACGGACGACCGCTCGAAGTGCAGATCCGCACCCAAGAAATGCATAACTTTGCCGAATACGGCGTTGCTGCCCACTGGCGCTACAAGGAAGAAGGCGGCTCGAACTTCAAGGGCCAGAAGTACGACGAAAAAATCGCGTGGCTGCGCCAGCTGCTGGCCTGGAAGACCGACGTGGCCGACGTCGTGGTCGGCCAGGAAGACATCCAGCGCGAATGGGTCGAGAAGTTAAAATCCACAACTCTGGACGATCGTATATTTGTTTTGACGCCGCAGGCCCGGGTGCTGGAGCTGCCGGTGGGGGCCACGCCGATCGACTTTGCGTATCACTTGCACAGCGAAGTGGGCCACCGCTGCCGCGGCGCGCGCGTGGACGGCATCATGGTGCCGCTGCATACGGCGCTGAAAAGCGGCCAGACCTGCGAGATCATCACCGCCAAGGGCGCGCCGGGAACGGCCGGGCCGTCGCGCGACTGGCTCAATCCCGAATACACGGTCAGCACGCGGACGCGCTCCAAGGTGCGCGCGTGGTTCCACGCGATCGACCTGGAAGAAACGCTGGCGCACGGCCGCGCGCTGGTGGAAAAATCGCTGCAGCGCGAAGGGAAAACCGCCGTCAACCTGGAGTCGCTGGCGCACAAGCTGGGCTTTGCCAAGGTGGACGATCTGTTCATCTCGGTGGGCAAGGAAGAATTCAGCCTGCGCCATGTGGAGCAGGCCCTGCATGACACGGGCGAAGTCATCGTCCCCGAAGACGCGGTGGTGCTCAACAAAAGCCGCGCCTCGAGCGTGGAAAAAGGCGCCAAGTCGGGCGTGCTGGTGGTGGGGACGGACGGCCTGCTGACGGCGCTGGCCAAGTGCTGCAAACCGGCGCCGCCGGACGGCATTGTCGGCTTCGTCACGCGCGGCAAGGGCGTGTCGATCCACCGCGCCACGTGCAAGAATTTTCACGAGATGCGCACCAAGGCGCCGGAACGGGTGATTCATACCGACTGGGGCAGGGCGGGGCAGGATACCGTGTATCCGGTTGACCTGTTTATTCTGGCGGGCGACCGCCAGGGGCTGCTGCGCGATATTTCAGAGGTGTTCTCGCGCGAGAAGATCAATGTCATCGGGGTCAATACGCAAAGCGCCAAAGGACAGGCGCGCATGACCTTCACGGCCGAAATCGGCTCGACCGGGCAGTTGCAAAAGGCGCTGCTGGCGATTATGGAAGTCAATGGCGTGCAGGAGGCCAGGCGGCAGTAAAAGTTCAGCTGCGTTGTTCACACGTTCAGTGGCGGCAGCATCACGCTATAGCTATGGTTTTTGATAAGACAATGGACCCGATGCGCCCCCACTCCTTCCTTTACGCCAAACCCTCCGAATGGGGCGGCTTCGTGTTTCGCTTCGTGGCCAGCTGGTGGTACATGGTCCACCTGGGCGCCATCGCGCTCGTGATGGCGTTTTCGCCGTCTACCTACAACCGCGAGAACCGCCTCACCACTTCGCGCTACATCTACACCAGCACCTGGGAGGTGCTGCCCTGGTTCACGCTGCTGGCAGCCTTGGTGAGCCTGGTCCTGATCCGCATCGTGGTCGTGACCGCGCTGAGCTACGGCCTGTCGCGCTATGCGCTCGAGATGGTGGTGCGGGTGCTGGTGCTCGAACTCATTCCCCTGACCGCGGCCATGTTCGTGGCCCTGCGTGCGGGCCTGGCGTTCAACGCCGGCGACGCGCGCGCGCTGGCCGTCGCCGCCAATGCGCAGCCCGACAAATCGGCCGCCGCGCAAAACCGTCTGCGCCGCGAACTGGTGCCGCAAGTGATCGCCAATGCCTTTGCCGTCTTGAGCCTGGCCATGGTCAGCAGCGTGATCGTGCTGGTGCTGGCCTACATCAGCGTGTATGGCGCCTCGCCCTGGGGCGTGCTCGACTACACGCGCACCGTCGGGCGCGTGTTCAACCCGGCGGTGACGGTCGGCTTTGTCGCCAAGACGATTTTTTTCGGGCTGGCGGTGGCCGTGATCCCGACCGCCGCCATCCTGGAGCTGCACCGCTTCGGCCGCCGGTCTTCGTCGACCGTGCAGCCGGGCGCGATACGGCTGCTGTTCGTATTGCTGGTCATCGAGGCCGGTTCGCTGGCCGTCAAATACATTTAAGAGAGCGAGCATGACTGAAAACGAAGCCGACGCCCCCGCCGAACCCATCGCCCATGTCGAAATCAAGGCAGTAATCCTGCTGGTGCTGATGGCCGCGCTGGTGGCCACGTTTTTGCTGTACGTGATGTACGCGCGCGGCGTGTTCGAGAGCACGCAGCGCCTGGTGCTGGTGTCGGAAGACTCCGAGGGCGTCATCCCCGGCATGGACGTGACGTTCTCCGGCTTTCCCATCGGGCGCGTGCAGCGCGTCGAACTGGCGCCGGACGGCAAGGCGCGCATCCTGGTCGACATCAATCGCAAGGACGCCAAGTGGCTGCGCGCCTCGAGCGTGTTCACCATGGAAAAGAGCATGGTGGGCGAGACGCGCATCCGCGCCTATTCGGGCATTTTGTCCGACCCGCCGATCGAAGAAGACGCGATGCGCACCGTGCTGCGCGGCGACACCGCCGCTGAAATTCCCAAGCTCGTCGCCAGCGCGCGCACGCTGCTCGAAAACCTCGAGAGCATGACCAGCAGCGGCTCGGCGATCAACAATAGCCTGGCCAATATCGAGACGCTTTCCGGGCGCTTTGGCGGCAAGTACGGCGTGTTGGGTGGCGCCCTTGGCAGCGAGACCGAAGCGCGCAAGGTGATGCAGACGCTGGACCGGGTCGACTCGCTGCTGATCAAGGCCGACCAGCGCGTATTTGGCAAGCAGGGCGTGATGGACGACGCGCAAACCGCCGTGCGCCAGCTGAACGTGGTGTTGAAAGACGCCAGTGCGAGCTTGAAAAAAGTCGATGCAGTGCTGGCCGAAGCGCAGAAAGTGGCGGGCAACGCCAACGAAGCGACCAAGGACATCGGCGCGCTGCGCAGCGAGGTCGACGCCAGCCTGCGCAAGGTGACGCGCTTGATCGACGAAATCAACCGCAAGTGGCCCTTTACACGCGAGACGGAGTTGAAGCTTCCATGAACAAGTTTTTCTTAGTCATGCCACTATCCCTTGGCCTTTGCCTGGGACTGGCGGCCTGCGGCAGCAAACCGGTGCAGCCGGACTGGAAGTCGAATGCCAGCGGCTCGCTCAAGAGCTTCAGCCAGGCTTACCTGAAAGGCGACAGCGGCGCGGCAGAATCGGAATTTACGCGCGCCCGCGTCGAGATGGCCAGCACCGGCCGGCCCGACCTGGTGGCGCACGCCGAACTGTATCGCTGCGCCACGCGCGTGGCCAGCCTGGAATACGATGACTGCCCGGGTTTTCTGGCGCTGGCGCAGGACGCCACCGTCAACGAGCGCGCCTATGCCAACTACCTGGCGGGCCACTGGCAGGGGCTCGACGCCGCCTTGCTGCCCGAGCAGCACCGCGCCATCGTGCAGGGCAAGGGCGGCATCGGCGCCATCGCCGACCCGCTCTCGCAACTGGTGGCGGCGGGCGTGCTGATGAAGGCAGGGCGCATGTCCCCCGCCGATATCCACGTCGCGACCGAGACAGCCTCATTGCAAGGCTGGCGCCGGCCGCTGCTCATGTGGCTTGGCGTGGCGCTAAAGCGCGCCAGCGAGGCGGGCGACAGCGCGCAAGCGGCGCGTCTACAGCGCCGCATCGACCTGGCGCTGCTGACCAAATGAGGCGCGCAAGATGAGGCGCGCACTTCGCCTTGCACTGGCAATTGCAGTCGTGGCGCCATTGCCGCCGGCCGCTGCCAGTCAATGCTACGGCAGGCCAGGCAAGGGGCGCCTGGAGGGCGGCGTCCAGCTGCCCCTTGAAGGCGACAATTTTTCCGCCTACAGCACGGTGGCGGCAGGCGCCGGACGCACCTATCTGCACGCCACCAGCGCCGCCATCGTGGTTGACGCGTATGCGCGCCTGAACGCCGGTTCGCCGGCCAATCGCTATGTGTACGGCGAGACGGGGCTGGCCTCGGGCGGGCTGTTCAAGCCGCACAGGACGCATCAGAACGGTTTGTCGATCGATTTTTTCGTGCCGGTGCGCGATGCGCGGGACGTGTCTGTGGCGTTGCCCACCCAGGGAAAAGCGCGTTTCGGCTATGACATCGAATTCGATCGCAATGCCAGATACCAGCAGTTGCGCATCGATTTCCCGGCGCTGGCAGAACACCTGTACCAGCTAGACGCCGCTGCCCGCGCCCATGGCGCGCGGATTGCCAACGTTATTCTCGCGCGGGAGTTTTTGGCCATGCTGTGGGCAAGCCCGCGCGGTCCCTGGGTCAAGAAAAATATTCCGTTCATGGTCGCCAAGCCGTGGGTGCGCCATGACGAGCATTATCACGTTGATTTTTCTCTTCCTTGCCAACCAGGCGTGCCGAAGGGCGCGGCAATGGATCATTGGCCTGCCAAACGCGACTTGCAAGCACTTGCAAACCAAGGCCTCCACGTCCCCGCGCAGCACCTCATTTTTCGCCGGAGAGCAAGCGGCGTTATAAACGTCGCCGGCCCTTCACCAGAAACTAAGCTCTGAGCGCGACGACCTCCAAATATTCCGCCTCCACCCGCGTCGTACCATCGGTCGCCTGATTGTTGCGCGTCCAAAGTTCGACCAAATCCTTGCGCAAGCCTGCCTTGCTGACATCGTCGAGCGCGGCCAGGGCGCGCACCGTGGGGCCGTAATATTCAAAGAAAAATTGTGCCACTTCCGCAGGCGGAAATGGATAGCGCATGGGATACATGCGCTTTTCCGCCGCAACGCTGGTGCATCCCGGTCCCAGCCGGTCACGCACGGTGGCAGTGTCGCCCCAGTTCAGTGGCGACACCATCAGCGGTGGCGGCGGCACATGACTGCCAACAACCTTGAACATTTGGCCAACGTGGCCTTCCGGCGTCCAGTTGGCCATGGCAATGCGCCCGCCCGGGCGGCATACCCGCAACAGTTCGGCGGCCACCAGGTCGGGGCGCGGCGCGAACATGGCGCCGATCAGGCTGACCACGATGTCAAATGAAGCGTCGCCGTAGGGCAGCATCTCGGCGTCGCCTTCATCAAAGGTAACATTGACGCCGGACGCGGCTGCACGCGCGCGTGCCTTGGCGACCAGGTTGGAGGCGATGTCCACGCCGATCACGCGCACCCCCGCACGGGCCGCAGGAATGGCGATCTGGCCGGCGCCGCAAGCGACGTCGAGCATGTGCGCGCCCGGCGGAATGTGCAAGCGAGAGAGAAATTCAAGCGCGCCCGGTTCCATGTATTGTGCGAAATGCGCATAGTCGCCGGACATCCAGGTTGTCTTGAGGCGCGCCTTGAGCGCCTCCATTTCAGGGCTGATCGGATTCATGCCGCATCTCCTTGCACGCGCTATTGCGTACTCGTTTGGACCAGCGTCCTGTGATTTTGTTCAGCGAAAGCGGCGCGGCAGCGTGTTGTGAATATGCGTGGCGGCAATGGCCGCGTGTCCCGCGGCCACGCTGATCTGATTCAAGCCCTTGACCACGTCGCCGATGGCGTACAAGCCTGCAACCGTGGTGCACTGGTATTCATCCACCTCCAGCGCCAGGCAGTCGGCGGTCGCCGCGCCAAGCCCCGCCGCCAGGTCGGAGCGGGCGCTCTCGCCGAGCATCGGGTACACCACGTCGGCATGATGGTCTTCGCCATCTTCCGTGTGGATCACTGGCTTCATGGCGTGCGACATGGTCACGCCCAGCACCGGCGAGGCGATGTAGCGCACGCCAGCGTCGCGCAACTGCTGCTGGTGTTCTGCGGGCATGGCGGACTCCCGGTCGCGCTCGAACAGCGTGACGCTGGCGCTGAAGGTGCGCATGAACAGCGCGTGGCTGACCGGGTTTTCGGGTGACGAGACGATCGCAATGCGCTTGTCGAGCACGTCGAATCCGTCGCACACGGGGCACAGGCGCACCGCGCCCGCAGCGACTGCCTCGCGCCAGTTTTCCACCGGCAAGCCGGCGTCGGCGATGCCGGTGGCAATGAGTACGGTACGCGAGCGCACTTCGCCGCCTTCGTATTCGGCCACGAAGCAGTCGCCCTCGCGCCGCAGCCCGCTGACCTCGCCCGGCGTGACCGCGCCGCCATATCTGCCGAGCTGGCAGCGCAAGTTGTCCAGCAATTGCAGTCCCCGTATGCCGTCTGGAAAACCAGGGAAATTATGGGTCACAGGAATTAAGTCCAGGCGGCTGTTGCCTTTGTCGACGAGCATCACTTCGCGCCTAAAACGGCGCAAGTAGACCGCCGCTGTCAGTCCGCCCGGGCCGCCGCCGATAATCAGGGTGTCATATACATTGTCCATGCTGCATTCTGGATGCGGCGTAACAGGGCGTGCATCGGTGCGCGCGCCGCCGTCAGGTAAGACGGGGACGACAAGGTTTAATCGTGGGCCTCTGGCTGCAGGGTTACATGATCGATGCCGTGTTTGGCAAGCAGCATCTGGTGGACCAAGGCCAGCACTTGCGGCCATTCGCGCATGCTGCGGATGTGCAGGTGCCCGATCAGCGCCGGCTGTCCGGGCGACATGTCCCATACATGCAAGTCATGCACCGACAGCACGCCGGGCACTTGCGCCAGGTCGGCGCCCACCTGCAGGTAGTCGATCGCGTGCGGCACGCCCTCCATCAGCGAATGATAGGACTCGCGCAAGATGGCGGCGGTAGACTTGAGGATCAGCAGCGACACCACGATCGACAGCAGCGGGTCGATCTGCATCCATCCCGAGAGCCAGATGACGGCGCCGGCCACGATGGCGGCAATCGAGCCGAGCACGTCGCCCATCACGTGCACCAGCGCCGCGCGCGTGTTGATGCTGGCCTGGTCACGCGCGAGCAGCCAAGCCACGCCCAGATTGACCGCCAGGCCGATGCTGGCGACGATGAGGACGGTAAGGCCCGCAACCGGGCGCGGCGCGGAAAAGCGCTGCACAGCCTCGAACACGATCCAGCCGACCACAAGCAGCATCGCCAGGCCATTGACGAATGCGACCAGCGCTTCGGCCCGGCCATAGCCAAAGGAATTGCGCGCCGAAGGAGGGCGCTTGGCAATCATCTGGGCCAGCAGCGCCAGGCCGAGCGAGGCGGCGTCGGTCACCATGTGGCCGGCGTCCGACACGAGCGCGAGCGAATTGGAAATCAATCCGAACACGACTTCCACGACGGCGAACAGCAGCGTGAGCATGAGCGCTACGGCCAGTGCGCTATTGCTGCGTTCTTCAGTCACGTGCACGTGCTTGGCGTCACCCTGGTGGTGGGCGTGCAGGTGCGCGGACGGTGAAGGGGGTGTGTTGGATGGCATGCTTAAAGTGTAATATAAAATTCCCGGCCCGGCGCAGGCCCGTCCCTAGCCCGTGTTTCGCGGCGCCCGACAGGGTTTTTATGTGTGATATATTTAGTTCTTAAAAAGCCCTTGTGCTTCTCGAAATGCCTCTCTATAATTCGGGTCTTCGGGCGGTTAGTTCAGCTGGTTAGAATACTTGGTCGACATCCAAGGGGTCGGGGATTCGAATTCCTCACCGCCCACCAGATTAAGAGTTTTAAAAACGGTAGTAGTCAGTAAAAGTGAGAAAGGCATCATGGTTATGACACCGCGAACTACGACGGAGTTGTTCCAGCGACACTAGTCGAGGTGATTCCTTTTGCTCTACGAAAAGTAAACGCGGCTAGCCCGCGTTTTTTTTCGTCCGCGTTTTTGATCGACACACCATTTCGTTTCATGTTCAGGAGAACAGCATGCTTTCAGTCCGACTTCCCGATGGTTCCGAGCGCCAGTTCGACGGCCCAGTCACCGTAGCCCAGGTCGCCGCCAGCATCGGCACCGGACTTGCCAAGGCGGCGCTGGCCGGCAAGGTCGACGGCAAGGTCGTCGATACGTCCTTCCTGATCGAGCAGAACGCCGAGCTGGCGATCATTACCGACAAGGACCCCGAAGGCCTGGACGTGATTCGCCACTCGACGGCGCATTTGCTGGCCTACGCGGTCAAGGAGCTGTTTCCGGAAGCGCAGGTCACCATTGGCCCGGTCATCGAGAACGGCTTTTACTATGACTTCGCCTACAAGCGTCCGTTCACGCCGGAAGACCTGGCTGCCATCGAAAAAAAGATGGGCGAGCTGGTCAAGAAGGATGAAAAAGTCACCCGCACCGTCTTGCCGCGCGACGAAGCGGTTGCCTACTTCAAGTCCATCGGCGAAGATTACAAGGCCGAAATCATCGGCTCGATTCCTGCCGGGGAAGACGTGTCGCTGTATGCCGAGGGCGGCTTCACCGACCTGTGCCGCGGCCCGCACGTACCGTCGATCGGCAAGCTCAAGGTATTCAAGCTGATGAAGGTGGCCGGCGCCTATTGGCGCGGCGACTCGAAAAATGAAATGCTCACCCGCATCTACGGCACGGCCTGGGCCAAGAAGGAAGATCAGGAACTGTACCTGCACAATCTTGAAGAAGCGGAAAAGCGCGACCACCGCAAGCTGGGCAAGCAGCTCGACTTTTTCCACTTCCAGGAAGAGGCGCCGGGCCTGGTGTTCTGGCATCCCAAGGGCTGGATCATTTGGCAGCAGGTGGAGCAATACATGCGCCACAAGTACCAGGTCAACGGCTACGACGAAGTCAAGGCGCCGCAGATTCTCGACAGCAGCCTGTGGGGCAAAACTGGCCACTGGGATAACTATCGCGAAAACATGTTCGTGACGGAATCGGAAAACCGCTCCTACGCGCTTAAGCCGATGAATTGTCCCGGTCACGTGCAAATTTTCAACAGCAACATGCGCAGTTATCGCGACTTGCCGCTGCGCTACGGCGAATTCGGCCAGTGCCACCGCAACGAGCCGTCCGGCGCGCTGCACGGCATCATGCGCGTGCGGGGTTTTACGCAGGATGATGGCCACATTTTTTGCACCGACGAGCAGATCCAGCCTGAAGTTGTTGCGTTTCACACACAGGCGATGGAAGTGTATGCCGACTTCCATTTTGAAAATATTGACGTCAAACTAGCGCTGCGTCCGGATAACCGCATCGGTACGGACGAAGTGTGGGATAAAGCGGAAGAAGCGCTGCGTTCGGGTTTGCGCGCCTGCGGCGTCACCTGGACCGAGTTGCCGGGCGAGGGCGCTTTTTACGGGCCGAAGATCGAATACCACCTGAAAGATAGTCTCGGCCGTCCATGGCAGGTGGGCACCATGCAAGTGGACTTCTTCATGCCGGAGCGACTCGGCGCCGAGTACGTGGCGATGGATAACTCGCGCCAGGTGCCGGTCATGCTGCACCGCGCGATCGTCGGTTCGCTCGAACGTTTTATCGGTATCCTGATCGAAAACCATGCCGGCGCGATGCCATTGTGGCTGGCGCCGGTGCAGATCGCTGTCCTGAACATTTCGGATGCGCAGGCCGATTATACGAAGGAAATTGCTTCGCAACTGCGCAAAGCCGGGTACCGCGTTCACGCTGATTTGCGAAACGAGAAGATAACCTATAAAATACGTGAACATTCCGTCCAAAAACTGCCATATATCCTTGTGATCGGCGACAAAGAGCGGGATGCCAACACTGTGGCCGTGCGAGCACGGGGCAATGTCGATTTGGGCGTCATGTCCATCGAAGCCCTCGTGGAGCGACTCAAAACCGAGATCGATTCCAAAGCTTGACGCGCGGCTAATTCATCAGACATTAAAAGGAAACAACATAGCTACTGACAAGTCACATCGCATCAATGGCGAAATCACCGCCCCTGAAATGCGTTTATCGGGGGTGGAAAACGAGCCGCTTGGCATTGTGAGCCTGGCCGAAGCTTTTCGTCTGGCCGAAGAGGCTAACGTCGACCTGGTCGAAATCGCTCCGACGGCGCAGCCGCCGGTATGCCGCCTCATGGACTACGGCAAGTTCAAGTATTCGGAGCAGAAAAAGGCCCACGAAGCGAAATTGAAGCAAAAGATCATCCTCGTGAAGGAAGTCAAATTCCGTCCGGGTACCGATGATGGTGACTACAATATCAAGCTGCGTAACCTGATCAAGTTCCTGGACGAAGGCGACAAAACCAAGATCACACTGCGTTTCCGCGGCCGTGAGATGGCGCACCAGGACATTGGCTTTCGCATGCTGGAACGTCTGAAGGCTGATCTGGAGCCGTACGGCCAGGTCGAGCAATTCCCGAAGATGGAAGGCCGCCAGATGATCATGATCCTGTCGCCAAAAAAGAAGAAGTAAGCCGTCGAGTCGTGTTGGCGCGGGGTCGGACCCCGGTTCGACGCCGGCGCAAAAAGTTGGCACAGGTTACACCCGTAGGGCGGAAAAGCGTAGCGCATTCCGCCATGAGTCCCCGGCGGCTTATGGCGGAATGCGCTTCGCTTTTCCGCCCTACATTTCGTTGAAAATGTATTTTTTTCGACACATCTGTGTTATGATCTCGGGCTTCGTTCTGCAAAGAATGAGGAATCATGTGAAAGCAGGCATCTAAGCGCAGCGCGTTGTTGCCACCTGCAATCCTGCTACTGGAGCTGTCCGGAAGGACAGAACTACTATGCCTAAAATGAAGACCAAAAGCTCCGCGAAGAAACGTTTTCGCGTGCGTCCAGGTGGAACCGTCAAAGCGGGTCACGCTTTCAAGCGCCACATCCTGACCAAGAAAACCACCAAGAGCAAGCGCCAATTGCGCGGAATCACGAACGTCGACGCTGCGGATGTACGTTCCGTCATGCGTATGATGCCGTCTGCTTAATCTCACACTCAATTTAAGGAGATACTATGCCTAGAGTAAAACGTGGGGTTACCGCTCGTGCCCGTCATAAGAAAATTCTTGTCCAAGCTAAAGGCTACCGTGGTCGCCGCAGCAAGGTATACCGTGTTGCCAAGCAAGCAGTCATGCGCGCCGGCCAATACGCTTACCGCGATCGCCGCAACAAGAAGCGCGTATTCCGCCGCCTGTGGATCGCCCGTATCAACGCCGCTTCCCGTGAGCATGGCGTAACGTACAGCGTATTCATGAACGGCTTGAAGAAAGCATCTATCGAACTGGACCGTAAAGTCCTGGCCGATATGGCTGTGATGGACAAGCCGGCGTTCGCCGCGATTGTCGCCGCAGTAAAGACAAAAATCGCAGCGTAAGCTTGTGATCATGTCAGGCGCAGCCCCCGGGTGGCGCCACGAAGCGGGGCAGAGGTTCAAACCTGTGCCCCGTTTTTGATTGTGGCGCGTGCGCGACGCGTCTTGGCTCAATCTTCAACCAAAAAAAGACATCGCATGAATTCCCTCGAAGACCTCGTCGTCTCGGCCCAGGCTGACTTTAGCGCCGCCTTAGACGCTGCCGCACTCGAAAACGCCAAAGCCAAGTACCTTGGCAAGACCGGCCAGATCACCGAACAGATGAAGGGACTCGGTAAACTCGATCCCGACCAGAAAAAAACCCAGGGCGCGCTGATCAACGCCGCCAAAGTGCAGATCGAGACCGCCCTGACCGAGCGCCGCGATGCGCTGGCCAACGCCATTCTCGACGCGCGCCTGAACGCGGAAGCCATCGACGTCACGCTGCCCGGGCGCGGGCGCTCGATGGGTGGCATTCACCCCGTGATGCGCAGCTGGGAGCGGGTCGAGGAGATCTTCCGCTCGATCGGCTTCGATGTGGCCGACGGCCCCGAAATCGAAACCGACTGGACCAACTTCACGGCCCTCAACAGCCCGGAAAACCATCCGGCCCGGTCGATGCAGGACACCTTTTACGTGGAAGGCAACGACAGCACCGGTAAGCCTTTGCTGCTGCGCACCCACACCAGCCCGATGCAGGTGCGCTATGCGCGCACCCATACGCCGCCGATCAAGGTCATCGCGCCCGGCCGCACTTACCGCGTCGACAGCGATGCAACGCACTCGCCGATGTTCCACCAGGTTGAAGGCCTGTGGATCGCCGAAGACATCTCGTTCGCCGACCTGAAGGGCGTCTACCTCGCCTTCGTCAAGGCGTTCTTCGAGACCGACGATCTGCAGGTGCGCTTTCGCCCCTCGTATTTTCCGTTCACCGAACCGTCGGCGGAAATCGACATTGCGTTTGGCAGCGGCCCGCTCAAAGGACGCTGGCTGGAAGTGTCGGGCGCCGGCCAGGTGCATCCGACGGTGGTCAGGAACTTTGGCCTGGATCCTGAAAAGTTTATCGGCTTCGCGTTCGGCTCCGGCCTTGAGCGCTTGACGATGCTGCGCTACGGGATCAACGACCTGCGCCTGTTCTACGAAGGCGATCTGCGCTTCCTGAAGCAATTTAATTAATCAAGATAACTCATCGAGACAACAAGATCTTTGCTTTAAAGGCGAATAGATATGCAATTTTCTGAAACTTGGCTGCGTACGATGGTCGATCCGGCCCTGACGTCGGATGAACTGGCCCATTTGCTGACCATGTCCGGCCTCGAGGTCGAAGAAGTCGAAGCCGTCGCGCCGCCGTTCTCGAACGTCGTCGTCGCTGAAGTACTGGAAGTGACGCGCCACCCCAACGCGGACCGGCTGAACGTTTGCAAGGTCAACGTGGGCACCGGCACGCTGCTCAACATCGTCTGCGGCGCGCCCAACGTGCGCACCGGGATGAAGGCCATTTGCGCCATGGCCGGCGCCGTGCTGCCGCCGGGCGCGGACGGCAAGCCGTTCCTCATCAAGGTGGGCGAACTGCGCGGCGTCGAGTCGCAAGGCATGATGTGCTCTGCCAAGGAACTGAAGATCTCGGAAGAGAGCAGCGGCCTGATGGAACTTGATCCGAGCGCACAGGTCGGCCAGAACATCCGCGACTACCTGGCCCTGAACGACCTCAAATTTACCATCAAGCTCACGCCAAACAAGGCGGACTGCCTGTCGGTGCTGGGCGTGGCGCGCGAAGTGTCGGCGCTGACCGGCACGCCGCTGGTGATGCCGTTAATGCGCACCGTACCGGTGAACGGCAGCGAGATACTGCCCGTCAAAATCAGCGCGCCGGATTTGTGCGGGCGCTTTTCGGGCCGCGTGATCCGCGGCCTGAACGCCAAGGCGGTCACGCCGCAGTGGATGTGCCAGCGCCTTGAGCGCAGCGGCCAGCGCCCGGTGTCGGCCCTGGTCGACATCTCCAACTACGTGATGCTCGAACTGGGCCGGCCGTCGCACGTGTTCGACCTCGATAAAATCCATGGTGGCCTGGATGTGCGCTGGGGTAAGCCGGGCGAAACGCTCAAGCTCTTGAACGGCACCACCATCGCGATCGACGCATTTTTTGGTGTGATTGCCGACGACAAGGAACTTGAATCGCTGGCCGGCATCATGGGTGGCGACGCCACGGCCGTCTCGCTCGACACCGAGAACATCTACCTTGAAGCGGCCTTCTGGTGGCCGAACGCGATCCAGGGCCGCGCGCGGCGCCTGAATTTTTCGACCGATGCGGCGCACCGCTTCGAGCGCGGCGTTGATTTTGCGACGACGGTGGAACACATCGAGCGCATCACCGCGCTGATCGTGGAAATTTGCGGCACCACCCAGACCGTGGTTGGCCCGGTGGATGACATTGTCGCCAACCTGCCGCAGCGCGCTCCGGTCCTGCTGCGCACCGCGCGCGCGCAAAAAGTCATCGGCGTGCCCGTCACCGACGCCATGGTGGCCGACATTTTCACCCGCCTTGGCCTGCCGTTCACGCAGCAGCCTGGCTTGTTTTCGGTGACCTCGCCGTCCTACCGTTTCGACATCGAGATCGAGGAAGACCTGATCGAAGAAGTCGCGCGCGTGTACGGCTTCGAGAACATTCCTGCGCTGCCGCCAGTGGCTGCCAGCCAGATCATCCTGGCGCCCGAGAACACGCGCTCGCTGTTCGCCGTGCGCCACCAGATGGCCGACCTTGGATACCAGGAAGTGGTCAACATGAGCTTTGTCGAGTCGCAGTGGGAAGCCGATTTTTCGGCCAATAACGACCAGATCAAGCTGCAAAATCCGATCGCCAGCCAGATGGGCGTGATGCGCTCGTCGCTGATCGGCAGCCTGGTGGCCAACGTGCGTTACAACCTGAACCGCAAGGCGGGCAGGGTGCGCGCGTTCGAAGTGGGCGCCGTCTTCAAGCGCAATGCGCAGGCCGTGGATGGCCCGCTGTCCGTGGCCGGTTTTGACCAGCCCAAGCGCGTCGCCGCTATTGCCTACGGCCCTGCGCTGGACGAACAGTGGGCCGCCAAGCCGAATCGGGTGGTGGACTATTTCGACGTCAAGGCCGACGTTGAGGCGATGTTCGCACCGCGCGTGCTACGGTTTGTAAAAACCGCGCACCCGGCGCTGCATCCGGGCCGCTCGGCAGCCATTGAACTGGACGGCCAGGAAATTGGCTTCATCGGCGAACTGCATCCGCGCTGGCTGCAAAAGTACGACTTGCCGCTCGCGCCGGTGCTGTCCGAGGTGGATGCTATTGCCTTGCAACAACGTGTTGTGCCGGAATATAATGAGATTTCGAAGTTTCCAGGCGCCACGCGCGACCTGTCGCTGGTCGTCAAGCAAACCGTCGCGATGCAAGATTTGATCGATACTTTTTCAGCGGAACTGGCGGCCAATCCCGCTGGAAAGATTGTGCAAGCCATTGTTTTGTTTGATGAATATCGCGGCGAACGGGTCGAATCGGACGAAAAAAGCCTTGCTTTCCGCTTTAGCTTGCAAGATACTCAAAACACCTTGCAGGACGAGTTGGTCGACGGTGTGATGACGGCCATGAGCGACGCTGCGAAGAAAAAACATGACGCGAAGCTGCGTTCATAATCGAAGAGCACAGAAATTTAAGGCGGGGCTGGAAAATTAATAACAACGACGTGGATTCGGCCGTACTCCAATCGGCACTGGCTGCCGACCTGCATCGCGCGATGCTTGACGCCAAGGTGCGCCAGGAGGCCGAGAAAGATTTACCGACCTTGACCAAGGCCGAGCTTGCTGAACTGTTGTTCGAGCAGGTCGGTCTAAACAAGCGTGAAGCGAAAGACATGGTCGAGACGTTTTTTGACGAAATCCGCAATGCGCTCGAGCGTGGCGAAGCGGTCAAGCTCTCCGGCTTTGGCAACTTCCAGCTGCGCGACAAGCCGCAACGGCCGGGGCGCAATCCCAAGACCGGGGAAGAAATCCCGATCACTGCCCGCCGCGTCGTCACGTTCCACGCGAGCCAGAAGCTCAAGGGGATGGTTGAAGAAACCAGCCCCCTGTCCCGTGCCGCTTAACCGGCGATAGAAGCAATTTATGAATGATCGTCCGAGCAAGACTGATCTGATTGTGCTGCCGGCCATTCCAGCCAAGCGCTACTTCACCATTGGTGAAGTCAGTGAGTTGTGCGGCGTCAAACCGCACGTCCTTCGCTACTGGGAGCAGGAATTTACCCAGCTAAAGCCAGTCAAACGACGTGGGAATCGCCGTTATTATCAGCACCACGAGGTGTTATTGATACGCCGTATTCGCGAATTGTTGTACGAACAGGGCTTTACGATCAGCGGTGCGCGCAACAAGCTCGACGGCCGTGGTGGCGAAGTACCGGTTGATGACGCGCCTGACAACGGCGCCATGGAGGTTGTGACGGCGCGGCTCGACAACGCCTTCCTGCGCGCCGAACTGACGGCCATACTCGCGCTGCTCACGCCGGGCGTGTGAACCGTAGGGGCTTGTCTCCTATATAATGATTACTCCACCCTTGTGCACCTCCTTGCCGTGTTGCGCGTTGTTCGGATTCTCCCGTGTTTGTACAAAACAATCACGGTGCTAGAATACCAATGGATGCGCAGTACCGGGCTAAGGTAGGCCGGGCTCTTTCCTATATCAGGGAAAATTTAAGGGAAGACAATGATACGCGTTGCCATTTGTGACGATCACCAGATAGTACGAGCAGGATTCAAACAGATTTTTTCGTCTTCCAGCGACTTTGACGTCGTCGCCGAAGGCGCAACCGGGCGCGAAGCGCTCGACATTGCACGGCGCGAAATTTGCGACGTGCTGTTGCTCGACATTGCCATGCCCGACCAGAGCGGCATTGATATCCTGCGCACCATTCGCCAGGGGCAGCCCAATTTGCCTGTGCTCATTTTGTCGGGCTATCCGGCGCAGCAGTACGCGCTCAACCTGTTCAAGATGGGCGCCAACGGTTATCTGAACAAGGAGTGCGAGGCGGACGAACTCAAAACGGCCGTGCGCACGGTGTTTCAGGGCCGGCGCTACGTCAGTTCCACGGTGGGCGAGCTGCTCGCGCAAAGTTTTGACCGCGATCCGAGCACGGCTTTGCACACGGAATTGTCCGACCGCGAGTTCCAGGTATTTTTGCGCCTTGCCAAGGGTGCAACCGTGTCCGATATCGGCGTTGCACTCTCGCTCAGCATCAAGACCGTGTCCACCTACCGCACGCGCATCATGGAAAAAATGGGGCTGCAGTCGAACAGCGACCTGACGTATTACGCCATGAAAAACAACCTGCTCGATTAACCATTCGAGCACGAAAGTAGGGCGGAAAAGCGCGAGCGCATTGCGCCATGCGTGCGGCAACGTGGCGCATCCATGGTGGAATGCGCTGCGCTCTTCCACCCTACCAGACGCCGATTATGCTGACCTGCGCAACCTGCGCCCAGGTCAGCTGGTATTTCCTCATCCCACCCTGTACGCGTTCTTGTCATTGCGACCACCTGCCAAATATGCTCGGCAGCGTTTCGCTTGAGCAGGGCTATAATTGCCTCCACGACTAGGTTGCAAAGGACGCCGGATGTATTTCACCACTGACCCACCGGTCAAAGCAGGTTTACCCTGGTATCAAACCGTCGTCGCCCTGATCTGCATGCTGATCCTGGTCGCAAACGGCGTCAGTCTGTTTCATAACCTTTCCTCCCTCAAGGGGGCCAATTCGGTCCAGAGCCAAACGGCTAAGGTGGCCGACCAGGTCCAGTATCTGAACGTGCTGGTGATGGATGCCGAGAGCAGCCTGCGCGGCTACTTCCTGTCCGGTTCCGAGGTCTACCTGGGCCCGCTGCGCACCGCCAGCGGGGAGATCGACGCCCAGTTTGCCGAACTGAATGTGCTGCTGGCCGACAGCCCGTCGCAGCGCAAGAACCTGGCCCAGTTGCGTGCGCTCGTCACGCGCAAGCTCGAAACCATGTACCAGGCGCTCGAGGTCTATCGCAAGGGCGGGCTGAACGATATCGTGGCCATCGCCGGCACCCATGACGACAAGACGCTGCAAGACGAGATCCGGCTGCAGGTCGTCATCATGGTGCAGGAACAGAACGAGTTGCTGGCCGCGCGCCGCGGCGCTTTCTACAATGAATATCAGTACGCGGTGATCGCCGGGATCGGCATCAATGCGGTGGCAATCCTGGTCCTGGCGCTGTTCTATCGCCTGATCCGGCGCGCCTTTCACGCCCGCCTGGCCAGCGCGTGCGCATTGCAAAACGCAAACGACAACCTGGAGTCGACGGTGGCGCTGCGCACCGAGCAACTGTCGGTGCTGTCGCGCCACCTCATCAGCGTGAGCGAAAAGGAAAAAGCCCGGCTGGCGCGCGAGCTGCACGACGAAATGGGCGCGAATCTGACGGCGATCAACATTGATATCAATGCCGTGGCCGACCGCCTCCGCACCACCGCCCCCGCACTGGCCGGCATGCTCGACCGTGCACGGGGCACCTTGCTCGATACCGTGGAATTGAAGCGGCGCATCGTCGAAGATCTGCGCCCCAGCATGCTCGACAACCTGGGCCTGTCAATGGCGCTGCAAAGCTATTGCGGCGACTTTGGCCGCGTCACCGGGCTCGACTGCGAAGCGCTGGTCGTAGGCGATATCGATTGCGCCGGCGCGATGCAGTCGATCGCCGTATTTCGGATCGTCCAAGAGTCACTCAACAACGTCGCCAAGTACGCCCAGGCCAGCCAGGTCACCGTGCACATCGCGCGCGAAGGCGACATGCTGGCACTGGAAATCATGGACAACGGGGTTGGCATCGATGCGCAAGAACTGGCCAAGCCCAAGTCGCACGGCTTACTGGGCATGCGCGAGCGTGCCTTTCTGTTGGGCGGCAGCTTGAGCATCGCACGCGGCATGCAGGGCCGCGGCACGTGCGTCAAGGCCAGCATACCGCTGGGCGAGCCGGCCGATAACGAAAAAAAAGGACAGCGTGAAAAGCTGTCCCCGTTACCGTTTAGCGCGCCACATCCATCAGCAGCCGGTCATATTCCGTCTTTGCCACTTTGTAGCATTCACCCGCATACGCCTCCAGACCTTGACGGTCAAGTACGGTGATGTTGCCGCGGCGGTATTGAATCAAGCCGTCGTCCTGCAGCTTGCCGGCCGCCGCCGTGATGCTTTCGCGGCGCACGCCCAGCATGATCGAAATGAGCTCCTGCGTAACCTTCAGTTCGTTGGAGGCGGAGCGGTCGAGCCGGTCCAGCAGCCAGCGGCACAGCTTTTGCTCGATTGAGCTGTGGCGACCGCCCACGGCGTTTTGCGCCATCTGCGCGAACAGGGCATTGGTGTAGCGCATCAGCAACTGGGGCAGCGCGCCGCCCTGGTTGAACGCGTCGCGCAGGTATTGGGTCTTGAGGCGGTAGCCATAACCCGCGCTCTGGACCACGGCGCTGCACATGGCGCGCTCGCCCATGAACAGCGACATGCCGACCACGCCTTCATGGCCGACGACAGCGATTTCGGTGGTGGCGCCGTCTTCCATGACGTACAGCAGCGAGACGATCGCGGTGGTGGGGAAATACACATTTTGAAGCTTGCTGCCGTATTCAAACAATTCTTTGCCAAAAGGGAGAGCCACCAGTTCCAGGTGCTCGAAGAGCGACTCCAGATCATGGCGGGGCAGGGCGGCCAGCAATTCGTTCTGCTGGGTGCCGCTGTAGCTGACAACGGGCCGGGACACAACTTTCAACTCCTGCGAACCGACAGGAATCTGGTTTACGGTCTGCGCCTTTTGCGCGGTACCACCAAGTTGAGTGTTGTTCATTTGTTTTCCTCACTATCTATGCATCACACCATGGACGCTCTGCGGACAACCCGGCAGAAACGCGATGTGTGAACATTAAAGCTATTGTGTGTTGGCGAACATAAGATTAGCAGTCGCCCCTATGTAGGCTGTATGCATAATATTATGTAGTCCTGGTCCTACTGGGAGAAAAGCCTGAAAACGGTCCGTATTTCCGCTATGTTTTCAGGAAAATATGATCAGAGGGGTTGAAGTGCACCCATGCGACCCGACGTGGCGACCGCATTTTGCCCGGCGGCTTGGGCGAGCCTGCTTAAATGTCGCATAATGTGCGTTCCTGCAACTACCGAATCGCACCCATGCACGTCCTACTGGTGGAAGATGACGCTGTCCTTGCCGACGGGCTCACCCGCATATTGCAAAGCCATGGCATGGTCATTGACGTGGTGGGCAATGGCAGCGCGGCCGACGTGCTGCTGCAACGCGCTGAAGTGGCGGTCGTGGTGCTTGACATCGGCCTGCCCGGCATCGACGGCTTCGAGGTCGTGCGCCGCCTGCGCGCGCGCGGGTCCAACGTGCCGGTGCTGCTGCTCACTGCCCGCGACGCCATCGAAGACCGGGTGCGCGGCCTTGAACTGGGCGCCGACGACTACCTGGTCAAACCGTTCGCCACGGCCGAACTGGTGGCGCGCATCAAGGCGCTGGCGCGGCGCAATGCGCCCAAGCCGGCCGTGCTGACGCTGGGACGCCTGACGCTCGACACGTTTACCCGGCGCGCCCTGGTCGACGGACGCACGGTCGAACTGTCGGTGCGCGAATGGGCGGTGCTTGAATACCTGCTCCAGCAAAGCGGGCGCGTGGTGTCCAAGCAGCAGATCATCGACGCCATCCTGCCGTGGGGCGACGACCTGACCACCAACGCCGTCGAAGTGTACATTTCGCGCGTGCGCCTGAAAATCGCCGACGCGGGCGTGTCGATCCGCACCATCCGCGGTTTTGGCTACATGCTCGAACATAGCGCGTGAACAGCATCCGGCTGCGCCTTCTGAAACGCCTGATCGGACCGATCCTGCTGGTCAATCTGGCCGGCGCCGGCCTGACCTACATGCTGGCGTGGATGCCGGCCCAGATCGCGTTCGACCAGGGGTTGCAAGACGCCGCCGGTGCCTTGTCGCTGCGCCTGCGCGCCGGCGCCGGCGGTGCGACGATTGACTTGCCGGCCGAAGCCGAGCAAGTCCTGCGCGCCAACGACGTCGATGCCTTTTACTTTTCGGTCAGGTCAAGCGCCGGGCGCCTGCTGGCCGGCGACGCCGGCTTCCCGCGTGCGCGCGCCGGCGAAAGCGGCGCCTATGACGCCAGCATCAACAACGAGCCGGTGCGGGTGGCGTTTCGCAGCGCGCGCGCCGGCGGCGAGGCGATCCAGATCGGCGTGGCCAAAACCATGCGCAAGCGTTTGCAGATCCGTTCGGCGGTGGTGCGCGCGCTGGTCCTGCTCGAAACCGTGATCACGCTGGCCCTGGTCTGGCTGACCTGGTTTTCGGTCTCCAGCGGCCTGCTGCCGCTGGCGCGCATGCGGGCCAACCTGAACCGGCGCGAGGCGGGCGACCTGGCGCCGATCGACGGCGGCGACGTCCCGTACGAACTGGCGCCGGTGGTGGGCGCCTTTAACGAATTGCTCGACAAAGTGCAGGCAGGCGCCAGCGCCCAGCACGATTTTCTGGCCGATGTGGCGCACCAGCTGCGTACGCCCCTGGCCGGCTTCAAGCTGCAGCTCGAGCACCTGGCGGCGCGCCACGCGAGCGACCCGGACACGGTCCATTCGGTGCAGCTGATGCTGGTCTCGAACGAACGCATGATCCGCCAGTCGAACCAGCTGCTGGCACTGGCGCGCGCCGAACCGAGCCGCTTTGAAAGAACGCGGCTAGAGACGATCGATTTGGCGCGCCTGGTGGAACAGGTGGTGCAGTATTTTGTCGACGAAGCGGGCAAGAAGCAGATCGACATCGGCTTCGACTTGCTGCCCACGCCAGTGGCGGGCGACAGCTTTTTGCTGCGCGACCTGATCGACAACCTGGTCGACAATGCGGTGCGCTACACGCCGCCGCGCGGCACGGTGACGGTGCGCTGCTATCTTGACGACGGCCACGGCGTGCTCGAGATCGAGGACTCGGGCCCCGGCATCGCGCCGCAGCAGCGCAGCATGGTGTTCGAACGCTTCGTGCGGCTCGACGACAAGAGCGCCGGCAGCGGCCTGGGCCTGGCCATCGTGCGCGACATTGCGCTGGCCCACGGCGCCACCGTTGCCATCGGCGGCGGCGAGGGCAATGCTGGCATGCTGCTGTCGGTGCGTTTTCCGCGCAACTGAACCCCGGCGCACCCCCGGTCGTCCCGCTTGCCCGCCAATCAGTTCACACGGACAGGGCAAGAATCGGTAAAATCGAGGGTTTTGTACAAAAGGCCAAGCTATGGCTGAGAAAATGGCCAACGATATCGAACCAATAATGACCGACGCCGACAGCGGTGCGGCAAGCAGCCGCCAGACGGCCCCGGCCCTGATCGCGCGCGAAGTCGCGCGCCGGCGCACCTTCGGCATCATTTCCCACCCGGACGCCGGCAAGACCACGCTGACCGAAAAGCTGCTGTTGTTTTCGGGCGCGATCCAGATGGCCGGCACGGTCAAGGCGCGTAAAAGCGGGCGCCACGCCACGTCCGACTGGATGGAGATCGAAAAGCAGCGCGGCATTTCGGTGGCCTCGTCGGTGATGCAGTTCGAGCATCGCGAGCACGTCATCAACCTGCTCGACACCCCCGGTCACCAGGATTTTTCGGAAGACACCTATCGGGTGCTGACGGCGGTCGACTCGGCCCTGATGGTGATCGATGCGGCCAAGGGTGTCGAAGCGCAGACCATCAAGCTGCTGGCCGTTTGCCGCATGCGCAATACGCCGATCGTCACCTTCATGAACAAGATGGACCGCGAATGCCGCGATCCGCTCGAACTGCTCGACGAACTGGAATCGGTGCTCAAGATTCAATGCGCGCCGGTGACCTGGCCGATCGGCATGGGCAAGAATTTTCGCGGCGTGTACCACCTGCTGCGCGACGAGATCATGTTGTTCAAGGCCGGCGAAGAAAAAGCGGACGGCGCCTTCGAAGTCGTCAAGGGCATCGACAATCCGCGCCTGTCCGAGATGTTCCCGCTCGAGATCGAGCAGCTCAAGATGGAAGTGGAGCTGGTGCACGGCGCCTCGCATCCTTTCGACCTGGAGCAGTTTCTGGCGGGCGTGCAAACGCCCGTATTCTTCGGCTCGGCCATCAACAACTTCGGCGTGCGCGAGATCCTGTCGGCGCTGGTCGACTGGGCGCCGGCCCCGCGCAAGCGCGACGCCACGCTGCGCGTGGTGGCGCCGAGTGAGCAGGCGTTCACCGGTTTCGTTTTCAAGATCCAGGCCAACATGGACCCGGCGCACCGCGACCGCATCGCGTTTTTGCGCGTCTGTTCGGGGCGCTTCGAGCGCGGCATGAAGGTCAAGCACCTGCGCCTTGGGCGTGAAATCAAGGTCTCGTCGGTGGTGACGTTCATGGCTTCCTCGCGCGAGCAGGTCGAAGAAGCCTACGCTGGCGACATCATCGGTTTGCCCAATCACGGCAACATGCAGATCGGCGACAGTTTTTCAGAAGGCGAGATGCTGGTATTTACGGGCATCCCGTATTTTGCGCCGGACTTTTTCCGCTCGGTGCGGATTCGCAATCCGCTCAAGATCAAGCAGTTGCACAAGGGTTTGCAGCAGCTCGGTGAAGAGGGCGCGGTGCAGGTGTTCAAGCCGGTGCAGGGCGCCGAATTGGTGCTCGGCGCGGTCGGGGTGCTGCAGTTCGAAGTCGTGGCCAGCCGCTTGCTCAACGAATACGGCGTTGATGCCGTGTTCGAGGGCACCAGCATCAGCAGCGCGCGCTGGGTCAGCGGCGAGGACAAGCGGGTGCTGGCGGACTTCGAAGCGGCGCTGGGGCACAACGTGGCCTATGACGCGGCCGGCAATATGGCTTACCTGGCGACGTCGAACGTCAACCTGCGCCTGACCGAAGAGCGCTGGCCGAAGCTGAAGTTTCACGCCACGCGCGAACACGCCGCCAAGCTGGCCTAACGTAGGGCGGATGAAATCCGCCATGCATGCGCCAACACGGCCCACGCATGGCTGATTGGCATCCCCCCCTACAGCGGCGCGTTGGCCTATCGTAGGGCGGATGCAATCCGCCATGCATGCGCCAACACGGCCCATGCATGGCGGATTGCCATCCGCCCTACGTTGCAGCAGTGGTGCGGCCCAGCCGCCAGGCGTCGACCGTACTGGCGATCCAGACCGCAACCATCACCAGCGCGGCAAGGTTCAGCATGCCGGTGTCAATGTGGCTCTGCGCGATCCGCTGCTCAATCAGGATCGGGTCCAGCACCATGCTGCCGTTGGTGATCTCATTGGCGATGGCAAACACCGGCTCCAGCACGGCACTGCTGAAATAAATGGCCGCCAGCAACGCCGGCGCCAAAAATGCCAGCGCGCGCAAGGGACGTTTGAGAAACAGCTGGCCCACGCCCGGGAACACCAGCCCCGAGAGCAGGGCAGCCTTGAGTGAACGGTCCATGCTAATCCTTGTATTTTTAAACTTTGATCCAGCGCAAACCGGAGGACGCTTGACGGCGTAGATTACTTCATGCGCACAGGAAACTTTTTACCGGGTAGGTAATCGGAAACAATCATACCCTGCACCGGCTGGCGCGTACAACGCAACGGGGAGAACGGGATGGACAAGTACTGCATGACGACCGCCTGCGCGTCGCTGGAGCGCTGACATGTTCGCCTCCCTGCTCGCGCGCCTGCGTATCGGGCCCAAGTTGTTGCTTGCTCCTGGGCTGGTCCTGGCGCTGCTGATCGTTTCTTCCAGCGCCGCGTATTGGGCCATGCTGCGCCAGAACCAGTCGCTCGAGACCATCGTCGCAGTGCGCGCGGCGCGCATCAAAGAAGCGAGCGACCTGGTGGCCGAAGCCCAGGGCGCACATGCGCGCAGCTACCAGCTGCTGACCTGGATCAGCGCCAGCGTCTCGGCCGCGCGCATCAACGCGCTCGAAACCGACATCCACCGGCGCCACGCGGCGCTTGCGCAGCGCTTCGCCCGTTTGGCTGCGGCGCGCGCGCCTGGCAGCGCCGAGCGCGACCTGCTCAAACAGGCCGAAGCGGCGCACGCGCGCTACGTGGGCGCGGTGCTGGAAGTGATCGACCTGGCCGGCGGCGACCAGTCCGTGGCCGCCAACGCCATGGTCAAGGCCGAGCAGGCTTTTGAGCGCGAAGCGTGGCGCCTGGCCGCGCTGGCAGGACACGAGCAGGCGCTGAGCGAAGCGGCCTCGCGCGGCGCGGCATCGGACTTCCAGCTGCTCCGGCTGTTGATGCCGGCGCTGGTGGCGGCCTCGATCTTGCTGTCGCTGCTCATTACCTTTTTGGTGCGCCGCGCGCTGCTGCGCGAAGTGCACGACATCGGGCAGTCCGCGCTCGACCTGGCCAGCGGCAACCTGACGGTGCGCGCGCGTAACTACGGCGGCGACGAAATTTCCGACACCTCGCGCACGCTCGACGCCAGCATCCGCACGCTGAACCACACGCTCAAGGACATCCTCGATTCGGCGCGTTCGATCGACAGCGCCTCGCGCAGCATCGCGATGGGCAACGCGCGCTGGTCGGACCGCGCGGGCGAGGCGGCCAGTTCCTTTGAACAGACCAGCGCCACCATGGAGCAGCTGTCGGCCACGGTGAACCAGAACGCCGGCCATGCGCTGGCTGCCAACCGGCTGGCTGCGAGCGCGTCCGACCTTGCCCAGCGCGGTGGCGACGTGGTGCGGCGCCTGGTGCACACGCTCGGCACGATCAAGGGCAAGTCGCGCCGCGTGGTGGACATCGCCGACCTGATCGACCACCTGGCTGGCCAGACTGCCACGCTGGCCTTGAACGCGGCGCTCGAGGCGGCGCGCGCCGGCGAGCATGGGGTTGCGTTTGCGGCGGTGGCCAGCCAGGTGCGGCTGCTGGCCCAGAGGAGCGCTGCAGCGGCGCGCCAAGTTCGCGAGCTGGTCGAGCAATCGGTGGCGCAGATCGACGGCGGCAGCGCGGCGGCGGCCGAAGCGGGCTACAGCATGGCCGACATCGCCGACTCGGTGCGCCAGGTGGGCGACATGATCAGCCAGATCAGCGAGGCCAGCGCCGAACAGGCCAGCGGCATGTCGGACGTCACCTGCGCGATCGTGCAGATGGATCAAATGACGCAGCAAAATTCGGCGCTGGTGCAGGAGGCGGCGGGCGCGGCGGCCAGCCTGCAGGCGCAGGCGTACAACCTGTCGCAGGCGGTGGCCGGGTTTAAGCTGGACGAGGGGGGCGAGGTGGGCAGGCCCAAGTTGTGGCTGGCGTCCAAGCGTGAGTGAGCGAGCGAGCGAGTGAGTGAGTGAGTGCGTATCTGCGCAATCGGGTGGCCGGCGGCACCTATTTTTTCACCGTCACGCTGCTTGATCGGCGCAGCAGACTGTTGCTCGACCATGTTGCGCTGCTGCGCGAAGCGGTTCGCAAGGAACGCGCGTTACGGCCCTTCCATATAGATGCGTGGGTTGTGCTGCCCGATCACATGCACTGTGTCTGGACGCTGCCGGAGTGCGACAATGATTTCTCGACGCGTTGGAAGAACATCAAGGCGACGTTTTCAAGGGCGCTGCCCAAGACGGAGTATCGTGACGAAGTGCGCAAGAGGACCGGTGCGCGGGGCATCTGGGCGCGGCGATTTTGGGAGCTTACGATTCGCAATGATGCCGATTACGCGGCGCACATCGACTATGTGCATTTGAATCCGTACAAGCACGGCTTGGTGGCGCACGTGCGCGACTGGCCATATTCGACGTTTCACCGCTACGTCAAAGCTGGAGTGTACCCCTTGGATTGGATGACGGACGTGTCCGAGATGACATGTGGCGAATAATCAAAAATGGCGGAATGCGTTGCGCTTTTCCGCCCTACAGTCAACACAAACCGTAGGGCGGAAAAGCGCAGCGCATTGCGCCAAGAGTCGCCGGAAGTCTAAACCGTAGGGCGGAAAAGCGCAGCGCATTCCGCCAAGAGTCGCCCAAACGCCTAAACCGTAGGGCGGAAAAGCGCAGCGCATTGCGCCAAGAGTCGCCCAAACGCCTAAACCGTAGGGCGGAAAAGCGCAGCGCATTGCGCCAAGCGTCGCCCAAACGCCTGAACCAACCGGTGGAAGAAGACAAAATCCGCCTTCTCCCACCATCCCGCCTAAACCGCCTGACTACTCGTAATCGCTGACCGGCGCACAACCACAAAACAGATTCCGGTCGCCATACACATTATCAGCCCGCCCAACCGGCGGCCAGTACTTCTGCTTGCGCAGCGACGCCACCGGAAACGCCGCCACTTCGCGGCTGTACTTGTGCTCCCACACGTCGGCCGTCACGACTTCGGCCGTATGCGGCGCACCCTTCAACGGATTGTCCATGCGGTCATACTCGCCGCGCTCGACCTTGACGATCTCGGCGTGGATCGCAATCATCGCATCGATAAAACGATCCATCTCCGCTTTCGATTCGCTCTCGGTCGGCTCGATCATCAGCGTGCCCGGCACCGGAAAACTCATCGTCGGCGCGTGGAAACCGAAGTCCATTAGCCGCTTGGCCACATCCTCGTTGCTGATCCCGGTGGCGTCGGTGATCGGACGCAAATCGAGGATGCACTCGTGCGCCACCAGCCCGTCGTGGCCCGTATAGAGCACCGGATAATGCGGCGCCAGGCGGCGCGCGATGTAGTTGGCCGCCAAAATCGCGGTCTCGGTGGCGGCGGTCAAACCTTCGCCGCCCATCATAGCGATGTACATCCACGAAATGGGCAAAATGCTGGCCGAGCCATACGGCGCGGCGCTGACGGCGCCAATGCCCGCTTCGTCGCGCGAATAGCCGGTCGAGCGCTGGTTGGGCAAAAACTTGGCCAGGTGCGCGCCCACGCCGATAGGACCCACGCCAGGCCCGCCGCCGCCGTGCGGAATGCAGAACGTCTTGTGCAGGTTCAGGTGGCTGACGTCGCCCCCGAAGCTGCCCGGCGCCGCCACGCCGACCAGCGCGTTCATGTTGGCGCCGTCAATGTAGACCTGGCCGCCGTGCGAATGGATGATCTCGCACAGTTCGCTGATGCCTTCTTCGAATACGCCATGGGTCGACGGATAGGTAACCATCACGCAGGCCAGGTTGTCGCTGTGCTTTTCAGCCTTGGCCTTCAGGTCGGCCAGGTCGACGTTGCCGTTCTCGTCGCAAGCGGTAACGACCACTTTCATGCCCACCATGTTGGCCGAGGCCGGGTTGGTGCCGTGCGCGGACGATGGAATCAGGCAGATGTTGCGGTGCGCTTCACCGCGCGAGGCGTGGTACGCCTGGATCACTAGCAGGCCGGCGTATTCGCCCTGCGAGCCGGCATTGGGCTGCAGCGAAATGGCGGCGTAGCCGGTCAGCGCGCACAGCATTTCTTCGAGCTGGCCGATCATTTCGCGGTAGCCGACCGTCTGCGCGTCCGGCGCAAACGGGTGGATGTTGGAGAACTCGGGCCAGGTCACCGGGATCATTTCGCTGGTGGCGTTCAGCTTCATGGTGCAAGAACCGAGCGGGATCATGGTGCGGTCCAGCGCCAGATCCTTGTCGGCCAGCGAACGCAGGTAGCGCAGCATCTCGTGCTCGGCATGGTAGCGGTTGAAGGTCGGGTGGGCCAGGTAGGTGCTGGTGCGGCGCAGTTTTTCGGGGAACGCAGTCTGCGCGCTCGCGTCGAGGGCCTCGATGGCGTCGAACTGCGGCGCCGCCGTCGCCTTCGAGACGCCTTGCGAGAACACGGACCACAGCAACGCGATGTCTTCGCGGGTGGTGGTTTCGTCGAGCGAAACGCCGATCAGGCCGTCGCCGGCGCGCCGCAAATTGAGGCCTTTTTCATTGGCCAGCGCATGCAGCTGCTCGGCGCGCTCGGTCTTGATGGTGAGCGTGTCGAAGTACGTTGCGTTGACGATCTCATAGCCAAGCTGGCCCAGTTGCGCGGCCAGGATGTTGGTGAAGCGGTGCACCCGATTGGCGATCTGCGCCAGGCCCCGGGGCCCGTGGTAGACGGCGTACATCGACGCCATCACGGCCAGCAGCACCTGCGCGGTGCAAATGTTGGACGTCGCTTTTTCGCGGCGGATGTGCTGCTCGCGCGTTTGCAGCGCCAGGCGGTAAGCCTGGTTGCCTTGCGCGTCGATGGTCACGCCCACCAGACGGCCCGCCATGCTGCGCTTAAATTCGTCGCGCGTGGCCAGGTAGCCGGCGTGCGGGCCGCCGAAACCGAGCGGCACGCCAAAGCGCTGGCTGTTACCGACCACTACGTCGGCGCCCCATTCGCCGGGCGCTGCCAGCAGCGTCAGTGCCAGCAGGTCGGCCGCGGCAATCACCATGGCGCCGGCGGCATGCAGCTTTTCAACGGCGGCGCGGTAGTCGCGCACGTCGCCGTTCACGCCCGGATACTGCAACAGCACGCCAAAGCATGGCTCGGCCAGCGACTCGATGTCGGCGGCGGCGATCACGCGCACGTCCACGCCGATCGGGCGCGCCCGCGTCTGGAGTACTTCCAGCGTCTGCGGCAGCACGTCGTCGGCCACGTAGAACACGTTCGAGGCCGATTTGCCCACGCGCTGGATCAGCGTCATGGCTTCGGCGGCGGCGGTGCCTTCGTCGAGCATCGACGAGTTGGCGATGCCCATGCCGGTCAGGTCGGTGATCATCTGCTGGAAGTTCAGGATCGCTTCCAGGCGGCCCTGCGAGATCTCGGGCTGGTAGGGCGTGTAGGCGGTGTACCAGCCCGGGTTCTCGAAGATATTGCGCAGCACGACGCCGGGCGTGTGGGTGTTGTAATAGCCCTGACCGATCATCGACTTCATGACCTTGTTCTGGGAGGCGATTCCTTTCAGCTTGGCCAGCGCCGCCTGTTCCGGCATCGGGTCAAAAAACTGGCCCAGTTCGAGTTTGCTCTTTTTGCGGATATGGGCGGGGACGATGGCGTCGATCAGCGCCGCGCGCGAAGCGTAGCCTAGCGTTTGCAGCATGGCAGCCTGTTCGCTGTCGGAAGGGCCGATGTGGCGCGGGATGAAGGAGTCGCGTGCTTCGAGTTGGGTCAGGCTGGAGCGGGTCATGATGTCGGGAAGGGGCACAAAAAAGGGGGAGGGACGGGAATGTCGCCGCGCCGCCCGTCAGGCGGCGGCGCGGCGCTGCGGCGCGTGTAGCTTACGCTTCGGTGTTCTTGCCGTAGGCTGCGGCGTCGAGCAGGCCGTTGAACGAATTCGGGTCGCTCGGCATCAGCTTGAACAACCAGGCCGAATAGGCGTCGCTGTTGATCGAGTCGGGCGCATCTGCCACGGCGGTATTGACGGCGACAACCTGGCCCGATACGGGCGCGTAGATGTCGCTGGCGGCCTTGACCGATTCGACCACGGCGGCGTCGTCGCCGGCGGTCATCGATTTGCCCACCTTTGGCAGTTCCACGAAAACGATGTCGCCCAGTGCATCCTGCGCATACTCGGTGATGCCGACGGTGAAGGTGCCGTCGGCCTCGGCGCGCACCCATTCGTGGGACTCGGTGTACTTCAGATCTGCAGGAATATTCATAATGGGCTCCGGTAAGTGGTGAATGCGTATTGTATAAGGTCGAACATCGGGTCGAACTGCGGGTGGAACAGCGGGTCAGGCAGCGAGGATTTTACCGTTGCGTACAAAAGGCAGCTTGACGACGGTCGCCAACAGCTTCTTGTCGCGAATTTCCACGTGCACGCTGTCGCCGATGGTCACCTCCAGCGGCAGGCGCGCCAGGGCGATCGCTTCCTGCATGGTCGGGCTGAAGGTGCCGCTCGTGATTTCGCCAACCGCGCCGGTGGCGGTAACCACTTTCTGGTGGGCGCGCAAGATGCCGCCTTTTTCGCGCAGGATCAGGCCCACGAACTGCGCTTTCTGGCCCATCGCCAGCAGGGCCGCCTTGCCGATGAAGTCGCGCTCGGACTTGAGGTCGATCGTCCACGCCAGGCCGGCATCCAGAGGATTGACGCTGTCGTCCATGTCCTGGCCGTACAGGTTCATGCCCGCTTCCAGGCGCAGCGTGTCGCGCGCGCCCAGGCCCGCCGGTTTGACGCCGGCTGCGACCAGGGCATGCCACATGGCGTCGGCCTGGGCGGCGGGAAAGGCGATCTCGAAGCCGTCTTCGCCGGTGTAGCCGGTGCGCGCAACCATCACTTCGCCAAACGCGGTGTCCTTGACGATCACGGCATTGAAGGGTTTGAGCGGCTCGGACGCGGCCTGGGTGGTCGGCAGCACCTGCCACACCTTGGCGCGCGCATTCGGCCCCTGCACGGCGATCAGGGCCATCGGTTCATTGCCGTCGCGGCGCTGGGTGGTTTTCACGCCGCTGCCGGTGGCCGCATTTTGCGCCATGATCCAGGCCACGTCTTTTTCGGCGGTGCCGGCGTTGACGACCAGGCGGAACCAGGTTTCGCTGAAATAGTAGACGATCAGGTCGTCGATGACGAAGCCTTGCTCGTTCAGCATGCACGAATACAGCGCCTTGCCGGCGGCCTGCAGCTTGTCGACATTATTGGCCAGCAGGGCGCGCAGGAAAGGGCGCACGTTGTCGCCTTCGAGGTCGACCACGCACATGTGCGAGACGTCGAACATGCCCACGTCATGGCGCACCGCGTGGTGCTCTTCGATCTGCGAGCCGTAATTGACGGGCATGTCCCAGCCGCCGAAATCGACCATCTTGGCGCCGGATGCGCGGTGTGCGGAATTGAGCGGGGTCGTTTTAAGCGTCATGGAAATCCTCGGAGCAGGTGAATAGGGGTCGCCGAACAGCGCGCAAGAGGACATTAGCCGCTTGCGGGTGCTCGGTTGTTCGCCCCTCTGTCCTTGATACCTGAGAGATAGCGGAACTGCTTCCGCCTGCCCCTTCGGTGGGCCGCCGGCAGTACGCCGCGGCCGCTCTCCAGAGTTTGACCGGCCGCGTTTTGCCCGCTGCCGACCCCTGACCGGTCCTTTTGCCTGAGAGTTTTTGGGTGATGCCCCTTCGGCGGCAGCGCGTGGCTGCCCTCTCCCGATCAGAGTGCAGAGCATATGCCACCGGCCACGGCCTGTCAACCTTGGGCCGGGCGGGGCTGCGCACGAATGGCCTCGCGACGGAGCCTTTCACAGGCGCTATTTGTTAAAATAAACCATCGAGTTTGGGGGTAAAACAATCATGAACGAAGAACAGACCAAACCAGGCGCCGACGCGTATTTCACGCTGTCGGGCGACGTCAACAGCGACATGGTGCACCGCGTGTTCGAGGCGGTATCGTGCATGAGCGAAGCGGGCATCGAGACGGCCCATGTGCTGCTGCAGTCGAACGGTGGGTACGTCAGCGATGGCCTGTGCCTGTATAACTACCTGTCGAACGCGCCGATCAAGTTTGTCATGTATAACGGCGGCGCGGTGGCCTCGATCGCGGTGATTCTGTATTTGGCAGGCAGCCGGCGCTATGCCAGCGAGACGGCGCGCTTCATGGTGCACAAGTCGCACGCGACGGCCTCGCCCGGGGCGCGGCCGGACGCGCTCAATATCATCGTCGAAGGCTTGCGCGCCGACGATGCGCGCACCGAATCGATTCTGCGCAAGCATATCGAGTTCACGCCGGACCAGTGGGGCATACACCAGTATTCGGACTTGCACCTGACCTCGCGCGACGCCAAGACGGCGGGCATGATCGATGACGTGGCCGACTTTGCGCCGCCGCGCGGCACGCAGATTCGCAATATTTAGTCGGTCAGCACTTTCGCGCCGGTCGCAGGCGCGCGACTTGCCAATCGCCTGGCGATCGATCGGTGCGACAGGGGGCGGCAAATGGCGCTCCAGAGGCAAGGCAAGGCTGTATTGCCATGGCCGCGTTGCTATGGCCGCGTTGCTATGGCCGTATTGCCATAGCAAAAGAGCCTGCAACGCCGTCGGCGCAACAGACTCTTTCAATGCTTCCTGTGTGGCAACTGTCTCAGCGCAGCCCGGAAACGCGGCCCGCCCAGCATATCTACAAGTCTGCGGGCTTAGCGCCTGTCAGCGATTTGAACCGCTTTTGCCGCCCGAACCTTGATTGCCCGACTGATTGTTGCCTTGCTTTTCATCATTCTTGTGGCTTTGACGGCCAGCCTCGACATGCTGCTCATGCGTGCCACCCTGGGTTCCCGTGCCCGAACGGGAGCCCGAACGGGAGCCCGAACCCTGGTTGCCCGACTGCTTGCTGTCGCTGGAGTTGTCGCTTTGCTTGCTGTTCTTGTCGCCTTTTTTATTTGCGTTCATGTTCATTCCTTTAAAGAGTTTGAAAATGCCGTGCTCGCCATAACACAGATGATGAGTGTTTCAACTGCGTTCTCAAATGTGTTTCCGGTGGCACAATGATGCGAGTTGCATCCTTTGCTCGGTATCAGAAGATCGCTCGAACCAGTGTAGGAGATATTCCTACGAAATTGAAATTAATGATGTCTTTCTAAAACTCTTCCCAGTCCATGGCGCGCCGGCCAAAGGCGCCGCGGCTTCGTTTGGCCGCAGGCACGCTCGCCAGCGACACAATGACCCGCGCCGGCGCGTGGCGCAAGCGCATGTCGAGCGCCTGGGCTGGCTTGGCCAGCGGACCGGAATTGCTCGACACCAGGCGCAGCCCCGGCGCGGCGGCCCCGTGTTCCGACCCGAGTACAAAAGCGGCGGTGGCGCGCGACAGGCCGGCGGCCTGGTCGCGGATGGCAGCGCTCGCCGCTGCGGCCTGTGCGGCCAGGGCGCCGCCGCGCCGCGCCGCCTTGTCCAGTGCCGCGAGCGACTGGCGGGCTTGCTCCGTTCCCGCCGCCTGGGCCGCGCCGGCGCAGGCCAGGTCGGCGCTGATGGCGCTCGCGCGAGCGGCCTGGTCGATGGCTTGATCAAGCGCGCCGCCGGCCTTGGTGGCCAATGCCGTGCCCGCAGCAGCAGCCGTCAGCGCGTCGTCGACCAGCAGCCTGGCGTCCTTGGCCGCTGCAGCGCTGCGCTGGGCCAGGGTGCGCACTTCGGCGGCGACGACCGCGAAACTGCGCCCGTGTTCACCGGCGCGCGCCGCTTCAACGCCCGCATTTAGGGCCAGCATAGTGGTCTGTAAGGCGATGGCATCGATCACGCCGGCCAGGTCGGCAACGCGGACTGACGCGGCGCTCATCGAGGCCAAGGTGGCGGCCACGCCAGCGACCGCCGCGCCGCCCTCGGCCGCCATGTCAGCGGCCAAACGCGCTGCGGCGCTGCCAAGCTGGGCCTGGCCGGCGTACTGCGTGGCGCCGTCGGCCAGTTGCGCCATCGATGCGCCGGCCTGGGCCAGCGCGCACGCTTGCTCCCGGGCATGGGCTGCGAGCGCCTTGCCGTCTGCCGCAACGGCGCCGGCGCTGCCGCTGATGCTTTCCGTGCCGGCGCGCACCCTGAGCACCATGCCGGCCAGACTGTCATTCATTGCTTGCAGCGTGCTGAGCAGTTCGCCCGATTCTGCTGCGCCGATCTTGCCGCTCAGGTCACCCGTGGACACGCGCCGGGCCATTGCGGTTGCCGCCTGCACGGGGTGGGCCAGCTCGGCGCGCAGCCACAGCACCAGCATTGCCGCCGCGCCCAGCGTGACCGCGATTGCCACCCAGGCCAGCAGGCGCGCGCCTTCGTAGCCGGCGTGGGCCTGGAGCACGGCGCCCGCTTTCTGGCCCGATCCCGGCGCCAGACTCGTCGCCAGGCCCGTCAAAAGGCTCATCTGTTCGAGCTGGTTCAGCATCCAGAGCGACAGGCCCATGCTCAAGCACAGCAGCAGTGCGAAGCTGGCATACAGTTTATGGTGTGGATCGAGCCGGCGGAGGAGTGACATGGTGACGTCCTTTGCGAGGGGAGTGCTGCGGCGGTGTGTTTCCTTATCTTAGGGAAACGAGCAAGGCCACCTTTGCGTCAGATCAAAAGTCCCAGTGGCAACAAAAACAACAGAAGCGAGCTCTTCTTTGCCCAGAATAGGTATTTACGAAAAAAAGCCGGATAAAAAGCGCGTTACTTTCATTTTGGGTATTGCCTTGTGGAAAGAACGTGGCAGAATAGAAGTTCAATAGTCAACTTAACATTCCCGGAGACGAACCGATCATGGCAACGCCAGCGTCCAGAACAGCAAGTGCAAAACAGGCGGCAGTGTCGCAGCATGAGCTGTTGGACGCCCTCGTGGCAATTGTCGCCAAGCATGCCAGCGAGCAGTGGGGCGGCGTGAGCACGCGCCTGGTTGCTTCCCTGCTGGACGTGGACAGCCCGACGCTGGACGCGCGCGATGTGTTCCTGCGCGTAAAATCGGGCAACCTGCTCAAGGATCATCACTACGCGTTTGTGCATCTGGCCTCGGACGGGCTGGAAAAAGCCCTGCGCAAGGAAGTGGCGGCGTTGCTGCCGCGTCCGCGCAGCGCCCTGATCGCCGAAGCGGCGCTGTCGCTGGTGCCGTTCGAAGAAATGGACACCCGTGTCGCCTTCGACAGCCTGAGCCGCCCGTTCGAAATGAAATACGCGACCCAAATCGCCACGCTGAACGTTCGGCTCGGCTTTCTGCTGAACCGCGACATCCTCAACATCGCACAAAATCCATTCCGGCCCGAAATGTTCCTATCCGCGCTGAACAGCGCCTGGAAGGAATTCGAGCCCAATGAAGAGAGCCACGCGCTGATCACCTCGCAACTGCGCCCGGCGCTGCTGTGGGATTTTGGCCCCATGTACGACGCGCTGTGCGACGCGCTGATGAGCAAGGGTACCCAGCCCGGCTCGGTCGACGCCTACAACATCCGCAAGACCGAAGGGGCCAGCTCGGCCAAGGCCAAGCGCGCCAAGCAGCAGGCCGCGCTGGCGTCGCAATTGCGCCAGTTCCTCGACGGCGGCGCCGATGGCGGGTTTGACGACATTCCCATGATTCCCGACCTGCCGCAAGGGGCCGGCGGCGCGGGCGGCGGCTGGCGCCCGAGCGGCGTCCTGGGCGTGGCGACGGATGCGCCAGGCGCCTCGCTGCAGGCGGGGCCTGGCTTCGCCGCCGCGTTCGCAGGCGCCGCTCACGCGCATGGCGCAGCTGCCCACTTCATGGGGGGCGCGCCAACAGGACAGGGCGCCACTGCGCATCCGCATTTCATGCAAGGTGGCGCGGCGGCGTCCCAGTATGGCGGCCATGGCGGGCACGGCGTCTCGTCAACGCACCAGGGCGGTCATGTTGCAGGCGCCGGTCAGGCGGGCGCCCAGGCCTTCCAGGGCGAGCATGGCGGCGCCCATTTTATTGGCGGCGCCCAGCCGGCGGCGTATGCCGCGGCGGGCCAGATCCTGGACCAGGCCGGCTTTGGCGCGGCGCCCGCGCCGCTGCTCGACATGCTCAAGACGCTGCAGGCACGCATGCCAGAACAATTCGCCGCGTCGCCATCGCGCCCCGGCCCGGCCCAGGGCGCCGATGTGTTCTATTTGCCGCGCTTAAAAGCCAGTATTCCGAAAGGCAGCCTTACGCGCGGCGATGAAAGCACGATCGACCTGCTGTCGAAAATTTTCGACACCGTCTTCATCGACCCGAATATTCCGAAGGAAATGCGGAACTTGATCCAGTTCCTGCAAATTCCGGTGCTCAAGGCGGCGCTGGCCGACAAGAATTTCTTCTTCGAAGAAGCGCATCCGGCGCGCCGCATGATCAATCTGCTCTCGAGCATGGGGCTCGATCAGCGCAGCGCCGACGACCCGCTGTTCAAGGCCATGCAGCGCAGCGTGGAGCGGGTGGGCGATGAAGCGGACGACACCGCCGGGCTGTTCACGACGGCCGTGGCCGAGCTGGAAGATTCGATCAAGGCTGAAGAAAAGTTTGAAGTGCAGGCCATTGCCGCACCAATCGAGGCCGCGCTCAAGCAAGAAAAAGTCGTGGCGGCGACGCGTTCGGCCAAGTCGGCCGTGGCCGCGCGCGTGAGCAGCGGCGAAGTCGTGGCGGTGCTGGAAACGTTCCTTGAGCAGCGCTGGACGTCGGTGCTAACGGTGGCCTACAGCGTCGAAGAAGAAAAGCCCGGTGCGGTCGGCAGCGCCACGCGCACCATGGATGACCTGATCTGGAGCGTCAAGCCAAAAATCACGCGCGACGAGCGCAAGTCGCTGATTGCCAAGCTGCCGGGCCTGCTTTCCACGCTCAATCAATGGCTGGACATCATCAAGTGGCAGGAAGCCGAGCGGCTGCAGTTTTTTGCCGAGCTGGCCGAATGCCATGCCTCGATCGTGCGCGCCCCGCTCGACATCAGCCCAGAGCGCCAGCTCGAGATTGCCGTCGAAGTGGCGCAGCAGGATGCCATGCGGCGCCTGGAAAAAGACCAGGCGGCGCAAACGGCGCTGCCGGTGGTGCCGGACGAGGCGGAAGTGACGGTGGAAGGGCTAGAGCGGGGGGGCTGGCTAGCGTTTACCCAGTCGGATGGCAGCGTACGCAAGGCCAAGCTGGCGTGGGTCAGTCCGCTCAAGACCTTGTACATCTTTTCGCTCGGCGCGCGCCAAGATTCGTTTTCGCTCACGGTGGAAAAGCTCACCGCCGGCCTGCGCCAGAACAAGGTCAGCATCGTCCAGCTTGACGGCGTCGTTGAACGCGCGCTCTCGCAAGCGATGGGCGCCGGCGCCGTCAACGACACCGACATCACCGCCGCCGCCTGACCCCCCCCCACCGGGGTCAGACCTCGCGCTTGCAACGTGTTGCAACGGTGAGGTCTGACCCCGCATCGTCTTGATTTCAAACCGGATCGCGCAATAATGGCGTGCTTGCGGATACTTGACTGCATGTCGAGCGCCATAATCGTCATAGCGGGTATCGACATCTGCGACTGCAACGCTTTCCTTCACCACAAGTTTGAGGTCTGACCCCATTTTCCCGGATGGAGGTCTGAGCCCGCTTTTGGTGTTGCCGAATTAGAAGCTATTCACCATCGCCAGCCCCGCACTGCCCCTACCGGAATGAAAGCAACAAATGGTATGATGGGCCTCTTTCTGATTCCCGAGCCTGCCCACCAACGTGCGACTATCCTCAATAAAATTGTCGGGATTTAAGTCTTTTGTTGATCCCACCAATTTCCAGGTGCCGGGTCAGCTCGTGGGCGTTGTCGGTCCCAACGGTTGCGGCAAGTCGAATATCATCGATGCCGTGCGCTGGGTGCTGGGCGAATCGAAAGCGTCGGAATTGCGCGGCGAGTCGATGCAGGACGTGATCTTCAACGGCTCCACTCACCGCAAACCGGCCGGGCGCGCGTCGGTCGAACTGGTGTTCGACAATAACGACGGCAAGGCTGCCGGCCAGTGGGGCCAGTACGCCGAGATCGCCGTCAAGCGCACCCTCACGCGCGACGGCACCTCCACTTATTACATCAACAGCCAGCCGGTGCGCCGGCGCGATATCCAGGATATTTTCCTGGGCACGGGCTTGGGTCCCCGCGCCTACGCCATCATCGGCCAGGGCATGATCTCGCGCATCATCGAATCGCGCCCGGAAGAGCTGCGCGTGTTCCTCGAGGAAGCCGCCGGCGTCTCCAAATACAAGGAGCGCCGCCGCGAAACGGAAAACCGCCTTAACGATACGCGCGAGAACTTGCTGCGGGTTGAGGATATCCTGCGCGAACTGAACGCCAACCTTGAAAAACTTGAGGCGCAGGCGGTCGTGGCCAACAAGTTTCACTCGCTGCAGGCCGACCAGGAAGAAAAGCAAAAACTGCTCTGGCTGCTGCGCAAGAACGAAGCGCAGGCCGAGCAGGGCAAGTTTTTGCGCGAGATGGCGCAAGCCCAGACCGACCTCGAAGAGCAGACCGCCAAGTTGCGCCACGTGGAGCTCGACCTCGAACACATGCGCCAAGCCCATTTCGCCGTGGGCGACCGCCTGCACCAGGCCCAGGGCCACCTGTACCAGACCAATGCCGAAATCGGCAGCCTGGAAGCGCAGATCAAGTTCGTCATCGAGTCGCGCAGCCGCCTGCAAAACCAGCTGGCCGCCTTGACGGCGCAGCGCAACCAGTGGCAGGCCCAGGGCCAGGATTATCAGCAGCAGATCGAAGAAGCTGACTACCTGCTCGAAGAACTCGGCGGACGCGTCGAACAGTCGCAGATGGCGGCCGAGGCGCAGGACGAACGCCTGCCCGCGCTGGACGCCGCGTGGCGCGCCGCGCAGCACACAACCACCGAGTCGCGCGCCAGGATCATGCAAGCGCAGCAGCAAATCGAGCTGGAATCGGCCCACCAGCGCAACGCCTCGAATATTTTGAATGGCTTGCTGACCCGGCGCGAGCGGCTGCAGCAGGAAAAAAACGGCCTGAATCTGCCCGACAGCGCGCACCTGTCCAACCTGCGCATGCAGCTCGAAGAAAAGCAGCAGGCGCTCGAAGAGCAGACCATGCAGCTCGAGGGAGCGACCGACCAGCAGCAGCGCACCGAAGAAGAGCGCGGCGCGGCGCAAGCACAGGTCAACCGCGAGACCAGCGCCAACGCGCAACTCGAAGCGCGCCTGTCGGCGCTCAAGCAGCTGCAAGAGCGGGTGCAAACGCAAGGCAAGGTCCAGCCGTGGCTGCAAAAGCACGAACTCGATACGCTGCCGCGCCTGTGGCAAAAACTGCACACCGAGGAGGGCTGGGAAACGGCGATGGAGTCGGTCCTGCGCGAGCGCACCACGGCGCTTGAAATGTCGAATATCGACTGGGCCAAGGCGTTTTTCAGCGATGCGCCACCGGCCAAGTTGGCGCTGTATTCGCCGTCGCTGGCCAACGCCGGACCGGTCGCCGATACCCCTGGGCTCAAGAGCTTTGCCAGCCTGCTCAAACTTAATGACGCCGGCCTGCGCGGCGTGCTTACCGACTGGCTGCACAATGTGTTCGCCGCCGAAGACGCCGCCACCGCGCTGGCCGAACGCGCCAGGCTGCCGCCGGGAGGCTCCTTCATCACGCGCCAAGGTCACGTGATCACGCAGTCGAGCGTGCGTTTTTTCGCCGCCGACGCCGAACAGGACGGCCTGCTCGCTCGCCAGCAGGAAATCGAGAACATCACCAAGCAGCTGCGCGCGCAGACCATGCTGGCCGATGAAGCACGCGCGCGCGCGGTGCGCGCCGATGCGGCAGTGGCCGAGCTCACGCGCCGCCTGCAGGACGCGCGCCAGCGCGTGGCCCTGCTCACCCAAGCGGTGCACGCGCTGCAGATCGAGGTCGTCAAGCAGTCCGAAGTCGAGGCCCGCTTCAATCAGCGCAGCAACCAGATCCAGGCCGACCTGGCCGAGATCGCGGCCCAGGAAGAAGAGCAGAACCAGATCCGCATGGAATCCGAAGAAAAATTCGAGCAGCTCGACATTGCGCTGGGCGAACTGCAAGGCGCCCACGAAGACGGCCAGACCGACTTTTTAATCAAGGAACAGGCGCTGGCCGACGCGCGCGACAAGCTGCGCGAACTCGAACGCGCGGCGCAGGAAGCGCAGTTCGCCGAAAAGACCCAGCGCAGCAAGATCGAGGAGCTGCGCCGCAATATCGCCACCGCCACCCAGCAGGCCGCGCAAGTGGGCGAATCTCTGGAGGTGGGCCAGCAGGAACTTGAGTCGCTCGAGACTTCCGCCGCCAGCGACGGCCTGCAGGATTTGCTGGACCGGCGCTCCAGCCAGGAGCGCGCCCTGTCCGACGCGCGCCATGAACTCGACCAGATCACGCAGCAGCTGCGCACGGCCGAAGAAACGCGCATGCTGTCCGAACGCAGCCTGCAGCCGCAGCGCGACAAGATCACCGAGATGCAGCTCAAGGAGCAGGCCGCGCGCCTGAACCAGGAACAGTTCACCGAGGCTTTGAAAGCGGTCAATGCCGATGAAGCGGCCCTGTCCGAAAAGCTCCATCCCGACCTCAAGCCGTCCTACCTGCAGGGCGAGGTTACGCGCCTGACCAATGCCATCACGGGCCTGGGCGCGGTCAACCTGGCCGCCCTCGACGAGCTGGCGCAGGCCTCCGAGCGCAAGAATTTTCTTGATGCGCAAAACGCCGACCTGACCGAGGCGATCAACACCTTGGAGGACGCGATCCACCGCATCGACAAGGAAACGCGCGAGCTGCTGCAAGACACCTTCGACAAGGTGAACCACCATTTTTCCGAACTGTTCCCGATCCTGTTCGGCGGCGGCAACGCCAAGCTGGTCATGACGGGCGACGAGATCCTCGACTCCGGCGTGCAGGTCATGGCCCAGCCGCCGGGCAAGAAGAACGCCACCATCCACCTGCTATCGGGCGGCGAAAAAGCGCTGACTGCAACGGCGCTGGTGTTCTCGATGTTCCGCCTGAACCCCGCGCCGTTCTGCCTGCTCGACGAGGTCGACGCGCCGCTCGACGACGCCAACACGGAGCGCTTTTGCCGCATGGTCAAGCGCATGTCCGAACATACCCAATTCCTTTTCATCTCGCACAACAAGATCGCGATGGAGATGGCCAATCAACTAATCGGTGTGACGATGCAGGAGCAGGGCGTATCGCGCATTGTGGCGGTGGACATGGAGTCCGCCGCAAATTTCGCTACTGAGGCACAAGCAGCATGACAGACATCGAAATGAGCATCAGCATCGCCGTCGCCATCGTGGTCGGCGTGTTCGCCTTTAACAAGTGGCAGGAGTACAAGGCCCGCAAGAGCGTGGCGCGGGCTTTCTCGTCCGACCATGACGACGTGCTGATGCGCTCTGACGAAGCGCGCTCCGAGCCTGGCTTCGGCGGCGGCAATGGCGGCAATGGCGACGAGGACGAGAACGCGCGCCTGATCACGCCGCCGCTGCCGGGCACCGACACGCCCGACACCACGCCGGCCGAAAAGGCCACCAGCCTGGTCGACCCGCTGATCGATTGCCTCATTCCGCTCTCGCTTGAAACGCCTGTTCGCGGCGACAAGATCCTGCCTGTGCTGCACAGGCTGCGCCACGTCGGCAACAAGCCGGTGCACTTCATCGGCCTGGCCGTCAGCGGCGAGTACGAGCCCATTACCCATGGCGGCGTCTACACGCAGCTGCAGGCGGGCGTGCAGATGGCCAGCCGCACCACCGCGCTGAACGAACTGGAATACTCGGAACTGGTCACGCGCTTGCGCGCGCTGTGCGACGACATCGGCGCCGAGCCCGAAATCCCGGACATGATCGAAGTCATGGGCGAAGCGCGCACGCTGCACCGTTTCGTGTCGGGCCACGACGCCCAGCTGGGCGTAAATTTGCTCTCGAACGGCGCGCCATGGTCGATCGCGACCTTGATCGGGGCGCTGGAAAAGCAGGGCTTCGACGTGCGTCCCGACGGTCGCTTCATCATGCCAGACGGCGACGGCGGCCAACTGTTTACGCTCTCGACCAACGTCACGCTGGGCGCCGATACCACCTCGCGTCTGACGCTGCTGCTCGACGTGCCGTGCGTGGCGCCGGTGAGCGACGGTTTTGGCGCGATGGTCTTGTGCGCCAAGGCGCTCGTGGGCCGGCTGGACGCGCTGATCGTCGACGACAGCGACCAGCCGCTGCTGGACGAGGCGCTTGGCGAAATCAACAACCAGGTGCTTGATTTTTACCAGGAGATGGAAGCGGCCGACATTGCCGCCGGCTCGACCCGCGCGCTGCGTCTGTTCAGCTAGCAAAGGCCCGGGAGAGCGACAGTGACAACTAGCGTGACAACTACCGTAACAACAGCGCCGGATTATTTGGAGCGGATGGCTTGGCTCACCGAAGAGCTGAACCGCCACATCTACGCCTACCACGTCAAGGATGCGCCCACCATCCCGGACGCCGAGTACGACCGCATGTTCGGCGAACTGCAGCAGCTCGAGGCGGCGCACCCGGAAGCGGTGTCGCAGGATTCGCCGACCTTTCGCGTAGGCGCGGCGCCGCTGCCGGAATTCAAGCAGGTTACGCACACGGTGCCGATGCTGTCGTTGAATAACGCCTTTGCCGATGACGACATCGACAACTTCGACCGCCGCGTGCGCGAAGGCTTGAGCGCGCCGCAGGCCGACTATGCGGCCGAACTGAAATTCGACGGCCTGGCGATCAGCCTGCGTTACGAGAACGGCGTCTTTGTGCAGGCCGCCACGCGCGGCGACGGCGCCACCGGCGAAGACGTCACGGTCAATATCCGCACCATCCGCACCATTCCGCTGCGCCTGCACGGCAGCGTGGTGCCGAGCGTACTTGAAGTGCGCGGCGAAGTATTGATGTTCAAGGCCGACTTTAAAAATCTGAACGCGCGCCAGCGCGACGCCGGCGACAAGGAATACCAAAATCCCCGCAACGCCGCCGCCGGCAGCTTGCGCCAGCTCGATTCGCGCATTACCTCCAGCCGCAACCTGTCGTTTTTCACGTACGGCATCGGCGCCCTGGAAGGCGCGCCGATGCCCGCTTCGCACTCGGCCCTGCTGGACTGGTACGAGCAGCTCGGCCTGCCGGTTTCTAGAGAGCGCAAAGCCGTCACCGGTGCCGAAGGTTTGCTGGCGTATTACAAGGATATCGGCGAGCGGCGCGCCAGCCTGGCCTACGAAATCGACGGTGTCGTCTACAAGGTCAACCGGCTAGAAGACCAGCAGCAGCTGGGCTTTGTGTCGCGCGCGCCGCGCTTTGCGATCGCGCATAAATTTCCCGCCGAAGAAGCGCTCACCGAAGTGCTCGACATCAATGTGCAGGTCGGGCGCACGGGCGCCATCACGCCGGTGGCGCGCCTTGCCAGCGTGTTTGTCGGCGGCGTCAACGTGCTCAACGCCACGCTCCACAACGAAGGCGAAGTGCGGCGCAAGGATATCCGTATCGGCGACACCGTCATCGTGCGCCGCGCCGGCGACGTGATCCCGGAAGTGGTGTCGTATGTCGCGCAGCGGCGCCCGGACGACGCGCGCCAATTCGTCATGCCGACCGAGTGCCCGGTGTGCGGCTCGCCCATCATGCGCATGGAAGACGAAGCGGTGGCGCGCTGCTCGGGCGGCTGGACCCATTGCAGCGCGCAAAAGAAGGGCGGCCTGATGCACTTCGTATCGCGCCGCGCGATCGACGTCGAGGGCCTGGGCGACCAGCTCATCGAACAACTGGTCGACAAGGGCTTGATCAACACCGCCGCCGACCTGTACGCGCTGGACAAACCCAAGCTGCTGGGACTGGAGCGCATGGCGGCCAAGTCCGCGCAAAACGTGCTCGACGCGCTGGAAAAATCGCGCGCCACCACCTTTGCGCGCTTCATCTACGCGCTGGGCATTCGCAACGTGGGCGAATCGACCGCCAAGGCGTTGGCCCAGCATTTCGGCAGCCTGCCGGCGCTGCTGCACGCGGCCGCCTACGAAGGCGGCCTGCAACTGCTGGAAGTGGCCGATGTGGGCCCGATCGTCGCCCGTTCCATCACCGAGTTCCTGACCGACGCCGACAACCTGGCGCTGGTCAATGCGCTCGCCGCGCAGCTGCACTGGAAGGATGGCGCGCATGTGATGACGGCTACCGGCGCGCTGGCCGGAAAGACGTTCGTCATCACCGGCACCTTGCCCACCATGGGCCGCGACCAGGCCGGCGCCCTGATCGAGGCGGCAGGCGGTAAAGTATCAAGCTCGGTATCGAAGAAAACATCATACGTCGTGGCCGGCGCGGAGGCTGGCAGCAAGCTGGCCAAGGCGCAGGAACTCGGCATCACCCTACTTGACGAAGCGGCGCTGGTCGCTTTGCTTGAATCAGCCAGGTCTGTAAAGGATTCCCCCGATGAAGCCAGTTAGAAAAGCAGTGTTCCCCGTTGCCGGCCTGGGCAGCCGTTTCCTGCCCGCGACCAAGGCGCAGCCTAAAGAGATGCTGCCCATCGTCGACAAGCCGCTGATCCAGTACGCCGTCGAAGAAGCCGTCGCCGCCGGCGTGACCGAGCTCATTTTCATCACGGGGCGCAACAAGCGCGCCATCGAAGACCATTTCGACACCGCCTACGAAATTGAATCGATGCTCGAGGCGTCCGGCAAGACCGAGCTGCTGCAGATGGTGCGCAGCGTAATTCCCCCCAACGTCACCTGCATCTACATCCGCCAGTCGGCGCCGCTCGGCCTGGGCCACGCGGTGCTGTGCGCGCGCCCGGTGGTGGGCGACGAGCCGTTCGCCGTCATGCTGGCCGACGACTTCATGGACACCAGCCCCGGCGTGGCGCCGGTGCTGGCCCAGATGACGGCGGTGTTCGGGTATGAAAACTGCAGCGTCCTGGCGGTCCAGGACGTACCGCGCGAACAAACGCGCCAGTACGGCATCGTCAAGGCCGACGCCTATCGCGACAACCTGGCCGTAGTCACGGGCATCGTTGAAAAGCCGATGCCCGACGTGGCGCCGTCCACGCTGGCCGTGGTCGGGCGCTATATCCTCAGTCCGCGCATTTTCGACTGCCTGGAGCACATTGGCGCCGGCGCCGGCGGCGAAATCCAGCTCACCGACGGCATTGCCGCGTTGATGGCTTCGGAACGCGTGCTGGCCTATCGCTATGCAGGCACGCGCTACGATTGCGGCTCCAAGCTTGGCTATCTGAAGGCCACCACGGCGATGGGACTCAAGCACCCCGAAACCGGCGCCGGGTACCGCGAATTTCTGGCACAGATGCAATCGGAACAAGGAACATAATGGCTGTTCGTGAAATTCTCAAGATGGGCGATCCGCGCCTGCTGCGCGTGGCCGAACCGGTGCGCGACTTTAATACGCCCGAACTCGATGCCTTGATCGCCGACATGTTCGACACCATGCACCACGCGAACGGGGCCGGGCTGGCAGCGCCCCAGATCGGCGTCAATCTGCAGCTCGTCATCTACGGCTTCAAGCAGAACGAGCGCTACCCAGATGCGCCGTCGGTGCCGGAGACGGTGCTGATCAATCCGGTGCTCACCGCGCTGTCCGAGCGCAAGGAAGACGACTTCGAAGGCTGCCTGTCGGTGCCCGGCCTGCGCGCCAGCGTGCCGCGGTTTACGCACTTGCGCTACGAGGGCGTCGACCAGCACAACAAGCCGATCAGCCGCGACGTGACGGGCTTTCATGCGCGCGTGGTGCAGCACGAGGTCGACCATTTGCTGGGCATCCTGTACCCGATGCGCATCGAGGACTTTTCAAAGTTCGGCTACACCGAAGTCATGTTTCCGGACATGGACCCCAACGACGACGATTGAGATTGATGAGCACATTGATGACAACTTTGAAACGATGTGGCGCGCTTGCGCTTACCCTGTTTGCATATGCGCCTGCGTTCGCGCAGGAAGGCGCCGGCAACGCAGGCCACGCAGTGTGGCTCGATACGGGCTTTGCGACGTACCACTTCCAGAGCGACAAGAACCTGAACGGGCGCAATCCGGGCATCGGGATTGAATACGGCTTGTCGGACACGATGGCGCTGACGGCGGGGCGGTTTTATAACAGCGACCGCGCCCACTCGCGCTACGCCGGGCTGTACTACCAGCCGTGGACGGTGAAGGGGATCAAGCTGGGGGCGGTGGTCGGCGCCTTTGACGGCTACCCCAAGATGCACGATGGCGGCTGGTTCCTGGCCGCCATTCCCGCGGCAACGTTCGAGTACAAGCGGGTGGGCGTGAATGTTGCCGTGGTGCCGAACTATAAAAACCGGCTGCATGGAGGCATCTCGGTACAGCTCAAGTTCAAGCTGTGGGAGAGCGCTGGCACGCCGTAATACTTGCAGATAGCGTCAACGGCGACTGCGCAAACCATCACGACACTTGGCAACTCGAAGACCTCACCCACATCGTCCTCGCGCAGGCGAGGACGATGTAACTATGCTGCATCGTTGCGGTTTTTGCGACAGCCTGCCCTTATTCAGCCTCCAGTCGTTGGCTACTCCACCGTCACATCCGCCTCCGTCACGCTGATCACCCGCCCAGCCGCCTCGATGGTGGCGCCGGCGCCGGCAAACGTCACCTTCGGGGCAGGCGCGGCGCAATCGCTGCGCAGCACCGAGACGATCAAACCCCTCGCGCGCGCATTCTCGAACACAAATTTGTTCCAGTGATGGGGCCCGGCCGGCGTGGCCGGCGCCACCGGGTAACCCTCGCTCGCGGTCATCGCCAGTGCCTCGGGCGAGGCCACCATCCCGCACAGCTGCGCCGGCGCTATATCGGCCCGAAACCCCGCTGCCGTTCCGGACAGCGCGGCGCCGGTGTGCAGGTTGTACTCGTACTTGCGCGCCGCCACGCTATCGAGCTGGTCCACCGTGACCAGCGTCGACGGGCGGATGAACACCACCGTTCTGGTGGCGCGCGTGAGCGCCCCGCCATAGGCCGCTGCCGCTTCGCCGGTGGCCAGGTCGCAGCTTGCGCCCTGCACGAAGCGCGTCAGCCGGCCTGCCGCCGCGCGCTCGCCCAGCCCCGCGGCGCCGAGCGCCTGGCCGATGCCGCCGTCAAAGGTGATGGCATTGTGCGCGCGCGTCTGCTTGTAGTAGTTGCGCCAGTGCGGCGAGTTGTACGCGTCGTACACGCCACTGTCCATGGCCAGCACCTGGCCTTGCGCGACCATGACAAAGCTGTTCTGGTCTGCGTGCGAATGGTTGATCGAGCCGAATGGACTGCTCTTGAAATGCACTGAGGTGCGCTGGCGGTCGCCCAGCGCGCTGTGCATCGCGGCCCAGCCCACAGACGGGAACCACGCGCCGTTCGGCTGGCCCGCAGGCAGTGCGGCCTCGCCGCCATATTCGCGGGGACTGAGCAAGATGTGCAGGCGCGCGTAGTCTTCGCCGCTTTGCTGCGTGGCGTACCAGTGCGACAGCGCAGTGTCGGAGCGGTTCATGGTGGCCTTGCCCAGGCGCGCCCATTCTTCGGCGCGGTTGACTTCGGCGCCGTCGCCGAACACGCCGGCCGGCGTGCCAGGGGGCAGGGTGTAGGCGATAAAACGGGGGAACTGGGCCAGCCAGCTCTTGCCATAGAAGGGCACGCCAAGCACCCGTTCCACCAGGTCCCACATCAACTGCGATTCGCCGGCATCCCATTCGGCGTAGGTCGAACCGTTCGCAAAGCCGCCGTCGACGCCGCCCCACGGGCTCACGCTCGACACATAAGTCGACAAGATGGCGCGCAGCCACGGATCGAGTTCCGGCGTTTCGCCGCGCACGATCAGCAAGGCACCGATCAATTTGCCCAGCGCGTTAAAGGCGATCGCGTTTTCGGGAAACTGGCGCACCGTCTCGGCAGTCTTGAGCAAGCCGGCGTTGCCGCACACCCGGACGATATCAAGGACGCTCTTGCGCTCGGCGGCGGTCAGCTCGGCGTAGGCAAAATCATAGGCGAGGGCGTAGTACCAAACGTAGTCGCGCGTTTCGGCCACGTCGCCGCTGCAGGAGCGCGCCAGCACGGCCGGCGCAAACAAGTGCATCCGCCCGCGCATCTCCGCCAGGAACCACGGGTCGCGGGTGACGTACCAGGCCACCGCCGCTTCGGCCATGCCTTCCAGCAGCCGGTCCTGCTGCCACCAGCTGGCCATGCGCGTGCTGTCGCTGGCGGCCTCGATCTGCCCCTTGAGCGCGTCGCTCGCCAGGGTGACGCTATTGCGCTTGAGGTAGCCCGTCAACGCGGTAATCGACTTCAGCCGTTCAAGTTTTGTGGCCGCAACGATCTCGCGGTAATCGGCTTGTCCTTTAAACAAGCGCGGGTGGCCCATGACAATCTTGCTGGCATCAAAATTGTCGAGCGCCGCGTTCAGGCCCGATGCACTCAAGGCAAGTGCCGGATCGGCGGTGGTGGTTGCCGCAATCGCGGGCACGCCGCTGATGACCGTTGGCCGGGGCAGCCTGAACTGCGCCTGCGCCGGTCCGATTGCCTGTGCGATACACAAAATGGCAAGCGCCGCGCGTCGTTTGATCATGAAGTTCTTCCTCGGTCAAAATTTCCCAAGAAACATTATGCTCACAAGTGGCCTGTGTTTCGGTAGGCGCGTCGTCAATTCCCCATAACAGGCAACAGTTAAATATCTTTCTGCCATAGCAATACCAGCGCCATGCCGACGCTAAGGTCACAGGCCGCGAACCCAGCGGATTTTGGTGTAGATCAAACAAGTGAGACAGCGCGCGGGCACACGCCAATGCGTTAACGTTTTCTTAACGTGTTCGGCGCCACGCTATTGCCACATCCCACCGCGAGGAGCGCGCAATGAACCAGCATGACACGATTTTTCAAGATGCCGATGCGGCGATTGCCGATTTCGATTTCGGCGAACGCACCACTGCGGTCTTTGACGACATGCTCGGGCGCAGCATTCCCATGTATGGCGAGCTGCAGCGCATGATCGGGGAAATCGCCGGCGAATTTGCGCACACCGGCAGCGGCGTGTATGACCTTGGCTGTTCCCGCGGCCTCCCATTGGCCTCGCTGCGCGAAGGCGCGCGCGGCCGGCAAGGCGCCGTGGCTGGTCGGCGTGGACAATTCGCGCCCCATGCTCGATAAATGCCGCGATCGCTTCGCCGCCCTTGAGGAAGGCCAGCGCCCCACGCTGGTCGAGGCCGACCTGAATGCTTACCGGGGCATTCGCAACGCGTCCGTCGTTGTACTGGACCTGACGCTGCAATTCATCCGGCCCTTGCACCGCGAGCAGTTGATACGCCATATTGCCGACGCCTTGCATCATGACGGCGGCCTGATCCTGTGAAAAAGTGCTCAGCGCCGACACCCGGATCAACCGTGATTTCATCAAGTTTTACTACAACATGAAGCGCGCTAATGGCTACTCCGAAACCGAAATCGCGCGCAAACGCGAGGCACTTGAAAACGTGCTGATTTCTTACCGGCTGGAAGAAAACGTCGAGCTGCTGACCCGTAACGGCTTTCACGCCGCCGATACCTTTTTCCGGTGGTATAACTTTGCCGGCATCGTCGCCGTGAAAGGGGCGGCGGCGTGCTTTTAAGGCTCGGGAACCTCGTCTTCAGGCACCGCAACTGGCTCTTTCCGCTGGCGTTCGCGCTCGCACTCGGCTTGAGCGTGCCGGTGCGCCAGCCGCACCTGGCGCTGGCCGGCTGGCTGCTTGCGCTGTCTGGCCAGGCGCTGCGCATCGTCACCATCGGGCACGCCTACATTATCCGCGGCGGCAAAAGCCGGCGGGTGTACGCCGAAGGCGTGGTCGATACCGGCATGTTCGGCGCCTGCCGCAATCCGCTGTATGTGGGTAACCTGCTCATTGCGCTGGGGCTGGCGGTGGTGATCAACGCACCGGCTTTCTACGCGCTGTTCCTGCCGTTTATCGGCGTGGCCTACACCAGCATCGTCGCAGCGGAAGAAGACTATCTGCGCCAGCAGTTTGGGGAGCAGTACCTGGCCTACTGCCGGCGCGTGCCGGGCTGTGCTGGACCTGTGGCGACTACATGGCCTATGGGCAGTCAGCGCTGCCCGACCCGGCGCCCGTCTGGCTCGGGCTCGGGCTGTGGCTCATGCTGTATGCGGCCGTGCGCTTTGCCAAAAAAAGCGGTTACCTGCAAGCTTAGCGTCCTGGCTCTAAACGAGCAATGCCGCAAAATGGGCCAGCGTGCGCTGCTCGGCGAGGGCGGCAGCGTCGGCATTGAAGTGCTGGCCATTGACGCGCGCAAAAGCGTGGTCCTGGCCCGGATAGACGAACACCTGCACATTGTCGAGCGCTGCCGCGGCGGCGGCGATGACGTCCTGCGCCGGCTTGGGAATATACTGGTCGGCGCCGGCCAGGTGCATCATCAGCGGCGTGGACATGCCCGCAAGTTCGCCGACGAATTCATTGCTGCGCCCGCCGTAGTACGACACGGCAGCGTCCGGCGCGCAGCGGGTGGCCGTCAAAAACGTCAGCAGGCCGCCCAGGCAAAAGCCGACCACGCCAACCTTGCCGCTCACGCCAGGCAGCGTGCGCGCCACGGCCATGGTGGCGGCGACATCGGCCACGCCCTTGTCGACATCGAACCCCTGGTACAGCGCAAAGGCCTTGGCCCATTCTTCCTGGCTGGCGTCGGTCAGTTCAATGCCGCTTTCCTGGCGCCAGAACAGGTCGGGCGCGACCGCCACATAGCCGTGGGCGGCAAGCGCATCGCAATGGGCGCGGATATCGGCGTTGATGCCGAAGATTTCCTGGATGACGACAATGGCCGGCGCCGCTTTACCGGCAACTTGAGCGGGGTGCGCCACGTAGGCGCCAAAATTGCCGTCCGGTGTTTCGATCGTGATGCGTTCGTTCATGCCATTCCTTGCAGGTTGAGGTTTAAAACTGCTCGTCGGGACGCAGGTAGCGCCACTGGCCGACCGGCAGGTCGCCCAGCTTGACCTTGCCGATTCTAACGCGTTTCAGGCCAACGACTTTCAGGCCCACCATATCGCACATGCGGCGGATCTGGCGTTTCCTGCCTTGCTTGAGCGTGAAGCTGAGCTGGTCGTCGTTCTGCCAGCGCACTTTGGCCGGCAGCAGCGGTTTGCCATCCATCCAGAGGCCAAAACACAGCTTTTTCAGTTCCGACTCGGGCAGTTTGCCTTCCTTGGTATACTCCACGCGCACCAGGTATTCTTTTTCAATCGAGGTCTCTTCACCGATCAGCGTCTTGGCCACGCGCCCGTCCTGCGTGAGGATCAGCAAACCCACCGAATCGATGTCGAGCCGGCCGGCCGGCACCAGGCTGCGCAGCTGGGTGGGGTGAAACTGCTCGGGCGACGGATCTTCGGCCCAGCGGTTTTCCGGTTTGATCAGAGCGACTGCCGGCGTGTAGCCGTCTTCGGCCTGGCCGCTGACGAAACCCATCGGCTTGTTGATCATGACGGTCACGCGCTTGGATTGTTCGGCGGCGGCCTGGCGTTCGACCGTGATTTTCTGATGCGGCAGCACTTTGCTGCCCAGTTCGGAAATGATCTGGCCATCGACCCGCACCCAGCCGCGCGCGATCCATTCGTCCGCTTCGCGGCGCGAAGACAGGCCAAGCTCGGACATGCGCTTGGACAGGCGTACTAATTCAGTCATATTTGTTTCTTCTAAAAATTGCGTCTTCTAAAATTGCGTCTGCTGAATCAACTGCCAAAAACGCCGCCAACCATCAGACTTTGAGCGCTTCGAGCAAATCGGTTTCAAACTGGATCTGGTTGCGCGCATTATTGAGCACCGCGCCGTCCACCAGGAACACGTCTTCGACCCGCTCGCCGAGCGTCATGATCTTGGCCGTGTGCAGATTGATGCGGTAGCGCGTGAGGACGCTGGCGATCGCATACAGTAAACCCGTGCGGTCGTTGGCGGCGATCGAGAGCAGGTAGTACTGGCCGCGCTCATCGGGCCGCAGGTCCACCGTGGGCGTGATCGGAAAGGTGCGCGACAGGCGCGACAAGCGCCCGCGCGTGGGCGCCGGCAAAGGCGCCTGCGATGTGAGCAGCTGGCAGATTTCGTGTTCGATCAGGCTGATGATATCGCGGTAGCTCTTGGCAAAATTTTGCTCGGTCACCAAAAAAGTATCGAGCGCGTAACCGTGTTTGGTGGTGTGGATTTTCGCGTCCAGGATGCTGAAATTCTTGCGGTCGAAATAGCTGCAGATGCGCGCAAACAAATCGGGCTGGTCGCGCGTGTAGACGGCCACCTGCAAGCCTTCGCCAATCGGCGCCAGGCGGCATTTGACGACCGGGCGCTCGCCGTCCAAGCGGTCCCACAGCGAACGCGTTTGCCAGGCGATGTCGGAAGCGTCGTGGCGCAGGAAGTAAGCCATGTCGAGCTGGCTCCACAGCGCCTTGTGGGCGTCGGCCGGCAGTCCGTACAGGCGCAGCGTGGCCATCGCTTCTTGCTGCCGGTTTTTCAGTTCGCGGTCGGTCGAATGGGGTTCGCCGCCCAACACCCGCAAGGTGATGCGGTACAGGTCTTCGAGCAGCTTGGCTTTCCACGCATTCCACACTTTGGGGCTGGTGCCGCGGATGTCGGCCACTGTCAGCAGGTACAGCGCCGTCAGGTGGCGTTCATCCTTGACCACCTTGGCGAACGCCTCGATTACGTCCGGGTCCGACAGGTCGGTCTTTTGCGCCACGTGCGACATGGTCAGGTGGTTCTCGACCAGGAACACCACCAGCTCGGTGTCTTCGGAGCCGATCGCATGGTCTTCGCAAAACTGCGCGGCATCCACCGTGCCAAGCTTGGAATGGTCGCCGCCGCGGCCCTTGGCGATGTCGTGGAACAGCGCGCCCACGTACAGCAGCCAGGACTTGCGGAAGTTAGCGATCAGCTGGCTGCAAAACGGGTACTCGTGCGCGTGCTCGCTCATGGTAAAACGGCGCATGTTACGCACCACCATCATGATGTGCTGGTCGACGGTGTACACGTGGAACAGGTCGTGCTGCATCATGCCCACGATGCGCCGAAAGTTCGGCAGGTAGCGCCCCAGCACGCTGGTGTCGTTCATGCGGCGCAGCGCGTGCACCAGGCCCACGGGCGCCTGCAGGATGCGCAAAAAGAGGGCGCGGTTGACCGGGTCTTCGCGGAACTTGGCATCGATCTCGAAGCGCGCGTGCCACAGCGCGCGGATGGTGCGCGCTGTCATGCCCTTGATATGCGCGCGCTCGGTCATCAGCAAAAACACTTCGAGCACCGACGACGGCCGCGTGATGAACGTGTCGTCGCTGGCGATGTCGATAAAGCCGTTGACGTCATTGAAACGCTCGTTGATCGGCTCGGCCTCGTCGGACTGCGGGAACAGCTGCGCCTCGATATTTTGCAGCATGATGGTATTGAGCTGGGTGACCGTCTTGGCGGCCCAGTAGTAGCGCTGCATCAGGTACTCGCTGGCGCGGCGCATGTTGATGCCTTCGCCGGTCGCCTTCAGGCCGAACGTTTCGGCGATCGGGGTCTGGACGTCGAACACCAGGCGGTCTTCGCGCCGGTTGGCGTGCAGGTGCAGGCGGATGCGGATGTCCTTGAAGGCGCGCTCCTTTTCCATCAGCTGGCGCGCTTCGGTCTGGGTGATCAGGCCGCGCGTGGCCAGCTGGCTCCACGAGCTGGCCAGGCCGGCCGCCTTGGCCACCCACAGGATCACCTGCAAGTCGCGCAGCCCGCCCGGGCTTTCCTTGACGTTTGGTTCGAGCGAGAAGGCCGTGTCTTCATACTTGGCGTGGCGCAGGCGCATTTCGGCCGCCTTGGCGTGAAAAAACGCCTGCGGGTCGAGCGCGCGGTCGTAGCGGTCTTGCAGATTGGCGAACAGGGTAGCGTCGCCGATGACCAGGCGCGCTTCGAGCAGGCAGGTCTGGACCGTGATGTCGGTCTGCGATTCGCTCATGCATTCGTCGATGGTGCGGATGCTGTGGCCAATTTCCAGGCCCAGGTCCCACAGCATCTGGACCAGGTCTTCCAGCCTGGCCCGGGTCACGCTGTCGGCCGGTTGGCCGAGCAGGATCAGGAGGTCGACGTCAGAATACGGAAACAGTTCGCCGCGCCCGTAGCCGCCCACGCCCACCAGCGCCGTGTTGGCCGGCAGGCCGGCCAACTCCCAGGCCTCGGTCAGCACCGCGTCCACGCTCTGGCGCAGGCTGCGCAGCAGCTTTTCGGGCTTGCCTTCTTCCTTGAAGGCGGCAATCAGCGCCGCGCGCTCGGCCTTGAGGCGCTGCTTGAGCAGGTCGCGCGTTTCCTTCTTGAGCGCAGGGTCGGGCATCACGGCGGGCATCGCGGCGGGCATGAGCGTGGACATGCGTCAGGCGGCAACTGCGGCAGCTTCCTTGATAAAGGCGGGCGGCGGCGGCGAGCCGGCCGACAGCGTGAGCACTTCGTAGCCGGTTTCGGTGACGAGGATGGTGTGCTCCCACTGGGCCGAGATGCTGCGGTCCTTGGTTTTCACGGTCCAGCCGTCGTTCATCATTTTAATGTCGCGCCGGCCGGCGTTGATCATCGGTTCGATGGTGAAGATCATGCCCGCTTCCAGGCGCTCGAGCGTGCCGGGGCGGCCGTAGTGCAGCACCTGCGGCTCTTCGTGAAAGACCTTGCCGATGCCATGGCCGCAAAATTCGCGCACCACGCTGTAGCCGTTCTTTTCGGCATGCTGCTGGATCACGTGGCCGATGTCGCCCAGGTGCGCGCCCGGCTTGACCTTGGAAATGCCCAGCCACATGCACTCATAGGTGACCTCGGACAGGCGCTTGATGAACGGTTTGGGCTCGCCAACCAGGAACATGCGGCTATTGTCGCCGTGGTAGCCGTTCTTGATGACGGTGATGTCCAGGTTGACCGAATCGCCATCCTTGAGCACCTTGTCGCCGGGAATGCCGTGGCAGATGACGTCGTTGACGGAGGTACAGATGGCCTTGGGGTAGGGCGTGTAGCCCTGCGGGCAATAGTTGAGCGGCGCGGGGATCGATCCTTGCACGTTGACCATGTATTCATGGCACAAGCGGTCCAGTTCGCCAGTGGTAACGCCCACTTTGACGAACGGGGTGATGTAGTCGAGCACTTCGGAACCAAGCCGGCCGGCAACGCGCATGCCTTGGATGTCGGCGGGGGTTTTGATCGAGATGGTGTCTGGCATAGTGAGCAATCGGCAGGAAAACGGTAGCGGTGAGCGGTAGGGGTGAGCGCGGACGGGTCGGGCACGACCTGGCGTGTCACGGTATGCTGCCATTATAAGGGAAGTGGAAATCGGGCGCGTGATCGTCGCTTCCGCCGCATCGTTTTAGCGACCTTGTGACTGCGCAGTTATCGCGGGTCGGCAACTGGAAAATCCTCACCACATCGTCCACGCGCACGCTAGGGCGGCTGGCCGCTTAGGCGCGGCGGCGGGACGCGGGCGGCGCCAGCGACAGCCGCGGCGAGCGCGACGGACTCGCAAAGGCCGACGCCCCATGCGACGAGATTGTAAACACCGACACCAGCTCGGTCAGGCTCTGCGCCTGTTCCTGCAGCGCGCCGGCCGCCGCTGCCGCCTCTTCGACCAGCGCCGCGTTCTGCTGGGTGACCTGGTCCATCTGCGCCACCGCTTCGTTGATCTGGTCGATCCCCTGGCTCTGCTCCTGGCTGGCCGCAACGATTTCGGTCATGACGTCCGTCACCCGCGCCACGCTGTCGACAACATCGCTCATGGTGGTGCCGGCCTGGGTGACCAGCCGGCTGCCGGTGGCCACGTGCCCGACCGAGTCGACGATCAAGACCTTGATTTCCTTGGCCGCCGCAGCCGAGCGCTGGGCCAGGTTGCGCACCTCGGCGGCAACGACGGCAAAGCCGCGCCCCTGTTCGCCAGCGCGCGCCGCTTCCACGGCCGCATTCAAGGCCAGGATGTTGGTCTGGAACGCGATGCTGTCGATCACGCCGATAATGTCCGATATCTTCCTTGACGACGCGTCAATCGCGCTCATGGTCGCGATCACTTGCGAGACCACGGCGCCGCCGCGGCCGGCCGTTTCCGACGCCGCCAGTGCCAGCGCATTGGCTTGACGCGCGTTGTCGGCATTTTGCTTGACGGTCGAGGCGAGCTCCTCCATCGAAGCGGCCGTTTCCTCAAGCGAGCTGGCTTGTTCTTCGGTGCGGGCCGACAAGTCCAGGTTGCCGGCGGCAATTTGCGCGGAGGCGGTGGCAATCATGTCGGTTCCCTCGCGTACTTTGCCGACGATCTTGGTCAGGCTCGCATTCATGGTGCCCAGCGCGTTGAGCAGCTTGCCCGTTTCCTCGCGCGTGTGCACCTCGACACTGCCGGTCAGGTCGCCGGCGGCTACGGTTTCGGCCAGCGCCACTGCCTGGTTGATCGGGCGCGTGATGCTGCCGTTGACATACAGGGCAACGCCGAGCGCGGCCAGTGCGGCGAGCGTGGCGACCCAGAACATGCGCTGGCGAGCGAGGGTGGTGGCGCTGCGGCCATCCTTGACACTCTGGGCGGCGATTTGCTGGTTGAGCGCGACGATCCGGTTCAGCGTAGCCTCCGCCTTGCTGAACAAGGGCGTGCTGGCGTGATATTGCGACAGGAAATCGGCAAACAGCGTCCCCTGCTGCTCGGCTGTCGTGGCAGCGCCAAGGGCGCCGATTGCCGCGCCCAGCCGGGCGTCGGCGCTTTTCCAGCTGTTCCATTCAGCGACGAACTGCTTCCACAAGATGGCCTCCTCGGCCGTTTGCGGCAGCGGCTCGTAGGTGCTCCATCCTTCTGCAGCATTGGTCCAGGCCGCTTTGCGCTGCTCGGCCACCGCGCCAAATTCCTTGGCCGCATCAAGTTGGCCTTGCAGGGCCAGCGTGGCCAGCGTGGCCGCCTTGACCGCGGTCTGCGCTTCGCTCAGCGTCAACAGGCCGTCAATCGATGGCAGGCGAACCGTGCCCACTTTCTCCAGCGCGTCGCTCACTTTGCCGATGCCCGCGTTGCCCATCAAGCCTACGATGGTCATGGCGAGCAGCATAATGCCGAAAAGGGTCAGCAGCTTGAATTTGATGGGGAGATTGTTGAACATCGGCGCACTTTCACGGTAAATACCAGGATCAGTCAATCATGTTAGCCGACCTCCATGTTGAATAATCCTTGTCACGCGGAAAATTGCGCAGATTGTTGGAATACGAGAACAAACTTGCTGAGCGGGTATGCCCGGCTGGCGTGGTGGCCGTGCGAGGCGTGCTCAACTAATGCACCAAAGGCAATATTCTGTCAGGCGCGTCGGCAGGCACCGCTTGAAACTTTCTCTGATTACGGTTAGAATATTGGGTTGCTTGAATTCGCTTTCGAGCAATGAAGCAACGTCGTTTCACTATTTTTGTCAAATCGCGAGTCCGGTCGCAAAGGGTGCCCTAGAGGTGACTGACCGGATTCCAGACCCAACCCTGGAGAAATACATGTCCGTAACAATGCGTGAAATGCTGGAAGCCGGTGTCCACTTCGGTCACCAAACCCGTTTTTGGAATCCAAAAATGGCCCCGTTCATCTTCGGTCACCGCAACAAGATCCACATCATCAACTTGGAAAAGACGATGGGTATGTATCAAGAAGCGATGAAGACGATCAAGCAGGTCGCAGCGAGCCGCGGCACCATCCTGATGGTCGGCACCAAGCGCCAGGCGCGCGAGATCATCGCTGCTGAAGCGGCCCGCGCCGGCGTGCCTTTCGTCGACCAGCGCTGGTTGGGCGGCATGCTGACCAACTTCAAGACCATCAAGACCTCGATCAAGCGCCTGAAGGACATGGAAGCCCAGATCGAAGACGGTTCGGTCGAGAAGCTGTCGAAAAAAGAAGGCCTGATGTTCGAACGCGAAATGATCAAGCTGCAAAAAGCCATCGGCGGCATCAAGGACATGGGCGGCGTTCCTGACGCAATCTTCGTCGTTGACGTCGGCTACCACAAAGGTGCGATCACCGAAGCTGGCAAGCTGGGCATTCCGGTCATCGGCATCGTCGACACCAACCACTCGCCAGAAGGGGTGACCCACGTCATTCCAGGCAACGATGACTCGTCGAAAGCCATCATGCTGTACGCCCGCGGCGTCGCGGATGCGATCCTGGAAGGCCGCGCCAGCGCCTCCAACGAAGTAGCCGACATGGTCAAGTCGTCGGATGAGTTCGTCGAAGTTTCCGAGCAAGCTTAAATTCTCCGGCAGCCTCGCAGCTGCCGCGGCAATCAAAAGGGGTAGCGTCTGCTCCCCTTTTTTTTAAACAGAATACGTACTAATTTAGGAGAAACACATGGCAGCGATTACAGCAGCGATGGTAGGCGAACTGCGTGCAAAGACCGACGCACCGATGATGCAGTGCAAAAAAGCGCTGACCGAAGCAGAAGGCAACATGGAGCGCGCCGAAGAAATCCTGCGCGTGAAACTGGGCACCAAGGCTGGCTCGGCCGCCACCCGCATCACCGCCGAAGGCGTGGTCGCGATCTACCTGAAAGACGGTGTTGGCGCGTTGGTGGAAATCAACAGCGAAACCGACTTCGTTGCCAAGAACGATGACTTCCTAGCGCTGGGCAACAATGCCGCCCGCCTGGTTGCGGAGAATAACCCGGCCGACGTTGCCGCCCTGATGGCTTTGCCACTCGACGGCAAGACGCTGGAAGAGGTGCGTACTGCCTTGATCGGCAAAATCGGCGAGAATATGACAATCCGTCGTTTCAAGCGCTTTGAAACCACCGCCAAGCTCGCGTCCTACATGCACAATGCCCGTATCGGCGTGCTGGTCGAATTCGACGGTGCTGACGAGCAAGTCGGCAAGGACCTGGCCATGCACATCGCTGCCATGAAGCCGGTGTCGCTGTCGTCGGACCAGGTGCCTGCCGAGCTGATCGAAAAAGAGCGCTCGGTCGCCTCCCTCAAGGCACAAGAAGATGCAGACAAAGCCATTGCTGAAGGCAAGCCGGTGCAGTCCGCTGAAATCCTGGCCAAGCGCCTGGAAGGCTCGATCCAGAAGTACCTGAAAGAAGTGTCGCTGCTGAATCAGATGTTCGTCAAGAACGACAAGCAGTCGATCGAGCAGATGCTCAAAGCAAACAACACCACCGTGAAAGCATTCACGATGTATGTGGTTGGCGAAGGCATCGAGAAGAAGCAAGATAACTTTGCAGCAGAAGTTGCAGAGCAAATTGCTGCTTCCAAGCAGTAAGCAAGCGGTAAGAAGCAAAGCGGGCCGGAAGGCCCGTTTTTTTAATGCAGGCAAGATGCATGCAAGATGCGCGCGTTATGCACGCTTAATGCACGCTTAATCCTGACCCTGCAGAATCACCCGAATACACACTGTCATTTATTGGAGCCCTGCACATGTCGAAACCAGCCTACAAACGCGTACTTCTGAAACTGTCCGGCGAAGCGCTGATGGGCGACGATGCGTACGGCATCAACCGCGCCACCATCGAGCGCATGGTCGCCGATGTCGCGGAAGTGGCCAAGGCGGGCGTCGAAATCGCAGTCGTCATTGGCGGTGGCAACATCTTCCGCGGCGTGGCGCCGGGCGCCCAGGGCATGGACCGCGCCACCGCCGACTACATGGGCATGCTGGCCACCGTCATGAACGCGCTGGCACTGGCCGACGCCATGCGCCACGTGGGCATTACCGCGCGCGTGATGTCCGCCATTGCCATCGAGCAGGTGGTCGAGCCCTACGTGCGTCCCAAGGCGCTGCAGTACCTGGAAGAGGGCAAGGTCGTCGTGTTTGCCGCCGGCACCGGCAACCCGTTCTTCACCACCGATACGGCCGCCGCCTTGCGCGGCGCCGAGATCAGCGCCGAGATCGTGTTAAAGGCAACCAAGGTTGATGGCGTCTACACCGCCGATCCTAAAAAAGATCCGAACGCGACCCGCTACGAGACCATCACGTTCGACGAAGCCATTTCCAAGCACCTGCAGGTGATGGACGCGACCGCGTTTGCCCTGTGCCGCGACCAGAAGCTGCCGATCAAGGTGTTTTCCATCGTCAAGCCGGGCGCGCTGATGCGGGTCGTCATGGGCGAAGACGAAGGCACGCTGGTTCACGTTTAATCATTTCACGCTGCATTTCAGTTTTATTATTTCAGCATCATTTCAAAGCACGAGCTAGAGGAGAGCAGCATGACTATCGCTGACGTCAAGAAGAACACGCAAGAACGCATGACCAAGTCGATCGAGACCCTCAGGGCCGACCTGGCCAAGGTCCGCACGGGCCGCGCCCACCCCGGCATCCTGGACCACATCATGGTCGAGTACTACGGTTCGCCGACGGCGCTGTCGCAAGTGGCCAACGTCACGCTGATCGATGCGCGCACCATCGGCGTGCAACCGTTTGAAAAGAAGATGGCCGCCGTCATCGAACGCACCATCCGCGACTCCGACCTGGGCTTGAATCCGTCGTCGCAAGGCGACATGATCCGCGTGCCGACCCCGGCCCTGACCGAAGAGCGCCGCAAGGAAATGGTCAAGCTGGTCAAGAGTGAAGCGGAAGACGCTAAAATTGCCATTCGCAATATCCGGCGCGATGCCAACGAATCGTTCAAAAAGCTGGCCAAGGACAAGGCGTGCTCCGAGGACGACGAGCGGCGCGCGGTCGACGACATCCAGAAGTTGACGGACAAGTTCATTATCGATGTCGACAAGATGGTGGCAGAAAAAGAAAAAGAAGTATTGACCGTGTAGCGCGGCAAGGCATGCGTCCCCGTGGCGCATGCCGGGTGTGCACTGGGTAAGTTGTAACAATTCACACAAAACGCATACCCAGCGCATACGTTTTTTTTAAACTGGCGGTTTCATCCCTGGTTTATCGAGTCTGGATTTATGATATTTAAAAGTTCGACCAAAGCAGTACCGGAAGTGGGCGCCGTTCCGCGCCACGTTGCCATCGTCATGGATGGGAACGGCCGCTGGGCGACCAAGCGCTTCCTGCCGCGCGTGGCCGGCCACGTCAAGGGTGTCGACACGGTGCGCGACATGGTTGAAGCGTGCGCGCTGCGCGGCGTCGAATACCTGACCCTGTTCGCTTTTTCGTCCGAAAACTGGCGCCGCCCCGAAGAAGAAGTCTCGCTGCTGATGCGCCTGTTCGTGACGGCGCTGGAGCGCGAAGTGTCCAAGATGCACGCCAATAACATCCGCCTGAAGGTCGTTGGCGATTTGTCGCGCTTTGACGCCAAGCTGCAGGAAATGATCGCCAATGCCGAGCGCCGCACCGCCAACAACACGGCGCTGGTGCTGACGGTGTGCGCCAACTATGGCGGGCGCTGGGACATCATGCAGGCCACCAGCAAGATGATCGCGGCCAACCCGGGCGTGACGCAATTTACCGAAGACCAGCTGGCCGAACACCTGGCCATGGCGTACGCGCCCGAGCCGGACCTGTTCATCCGCACCGGTGGGGAAGAGCGCATCTCCAACTTCCTGCTGTGGCAATTGGCCTATTCCGAGTTTTACTTCACCGATACCTACTGGCCCGATTTTTCCCCGGCCGCGCTCGATGAAGCCATCGCGTCGTACCGCAGCCGCGAGCGCCGCTTCGGCCGCACGGGCGACCAACTAGCCGAAAAGAAGACCTGATGCTCATCACCCGGATTATCACCGCTGTCGTTTTGCTCGTCATCCTGCTGGCGGTACTGTTCGGGGGCTATTATCCGGCGTTCGTGGTCGTCATCCTCGCTTTCCTGATAACCGCCGTGACCGAGGCGTTCCAGCTGTTCGGGCGGCCCCGCAAGCAGGCCGCCCTGGTGGCCGTATTCTGGGTCGCAGCCTTTGCGTTTGCCTTCCTGTACAAGGACAACGCGCCGCTCAAGTTCTGGTTCGCGCTCTGTTCGGCCATCTGGCTGCTGCGCTTCGTCCCCGGTTTGGCGACCGGCTTGCCGCCGCTTGAAGGCGGGCGCAATACCATGCTTGGCCTGCTTTACGCGATCACCATCCTGGCCAGTTTCGCCGCCATCGTCATGTTCTTCAAGGTCTCGGCCGTGTACCTGCTGTCGGTCCTGGCGCTGGTCTGGATCGCCGACATCTTTGCCTACTTTTCCGGCAAAGCCTTCGGCAAGCGCAAGCTGGCGCCGTCCATTTCCCCCGGCAAGTCGTGGGAAGGCGCGATCGGCGGCGGCATTGCGGTGCTGCTGATCTCGACCCTGGTGATCCTGTTCGGCGGCCCGTACCTGGCCGACACCTTCGTCGTCAAGCTGCACGCGTCGATGGGCTGGCTGGCCACGCTCGCGATCCTGACCGTGATCACCGCGGCCAGCATTGTCGGCGACCTGGTCGAGTCCCAGCTCAAGCGCCGCGCCGGCGTCAAGGACAGCAGCAAGCTGCTGCCGGGCCATGGCGGCGTGCTTGACCGGATCGACGCCCTGATTCCCGTCCTGCCGCTGGCCGCACTGATTCACACGGTGCTGTAAGGAGCGATATGCAACGCATTACGATACTTGGCGCGACCGGCTCGATCGGCGTGTCCACGCTGGACGTGCTGGCGCGCCATCCCGATAAATACCAGGTGTATGCGCTCTCGGCCCATAGCCGGGTCGAGCAACTGGCCGCCCAGTGCGTGCAGTTTCGTCCCGCGCGCGCGGTCGTTGGCAGCGCCCAAGCGGCGCAGCGCCTCACGCAGTTGCTGGCCGCTGCCGGCGTGCGCACGGAAGTGGACTATGGCGAACGAGCGCTGTGCGCGATTGCGTCCAGCACCCAGGTTGACACCGTGATGGCCGCCATCGTTGGCGCCGCAGGTCTTGCGCCCGCGCTGGCCGCCGCGCTGGCCGGCAAAAAAATTCTGCTGGCGAACAAGGAAGCGCTGGTCATGTCCGGCCAGCTGTTCATGGACGCGGTGCACGACAACGGCGCCACGCTGCTGCCGATCGACAGCGAGCACAATGCGATTTTTCAGTCGCTGCCCCAGTCCTACCAGCGCTCGCCGGCGGCGGCCGGCGTTGCCAAAATCGTGCTGACCGCTTCCGGCGGCCCGTTCCTCAAGCGCGCCGTGGAAACGCTGGAACACGTCACGCCCGACGAAGCCTGCAAACACCCGAACTGGGAAATGGGCCGCAAGATCTCGGTCGACTCGGCTACGATGATGAACAAGGGCCTGGAAGTGATCGAGGCGCATTGGCTGTTCGGCGCGCCCGCCGCGCTGATCGAAGTCGTGATCCATCCGCAAAGCGTGATCCATTCGATGGTGTCGTATGTCGACGGCTCCGTGATTGCCGAACTGGGCAACCCGGACATGCGCACCCCGATCGCCCACGCGCTCGCGTTCCCGGACCGGATTGCATCGGGAGTGGCGCAGCTCGACCTGACCGCAGTTGGCACGCTGCAGTTTGAAAAACCTGATTTTGCCCGCTTTCCCTGCCTGGCGCTCGCCTTCGAGGCTTTGGCCGCCGGCGGCACCGCCCCGGCGCTGCTGAACGCCGCCAACGAGGTGGCGGTGCAAGCCTTCCTGGATACGCGCATCGGTTTTCGCGACATCGACCGGGTGATTGCACGCGTGATGCACGAAAACGACCATGGCCCGGCCGGCAGCATCGATGCCGTCATGGCGCAAGACGCGCGCGCGCGCGCGGCCGCGCATGCCATCGTAAAGGCGATTGCAAGATGACCCAGCTTTTCTACCTGTTCGCGTTTTTGCTCTCCATCGGGCCTTTGATCATTTTCCACGAACTTGGCCACTATCTGGTGGCGCGCCTGTGCGGGGTGAAGGTGCTGCGCTTTTCAGTCGGCATGGGCAAAATCGTCTGGTCGCGCCGTTTTGGCCGCGACGGAACCGAGTGGGCCATTTCCCTCTTGCCCATCGGCGGCTACGTCAAGATGCTCGACAACCGCGACCCGGAAACGGCCGCCAAAACGCCTGAAGACGCGCAGCGCGAATTTACCGGCAAGAGCGTCTGGCGCCGCATCGCCATTGTCGCTGCGGGGCCGGTGTTCAACTTTATTTTGGCCATCGCCATCTTTGCCGGTCTGTTCATGCACGGCATGCCTGACATGTCGACCCGCCTGCGCTTCATGCCCGAAACGGCGGCCGTGTTCCAGGCCGGCGTGCGCGGCGGCGACCAGGTATTGGCGGTCAACGGCGCGCCGGTCGCCGGCTGGACCGATCTGCGCTGGGAAATCATGCGCGTGGTGATGGACAAGAGCGCCTTGCGCCTGGATCTGGCCCAGCCGGGTGGGGCGCGCTACACGGCCAGCGTGCCGGTCGCCACCGTCGCCGGCCTGAATGTGGAAGGCGACTTTTTGGGCGCGCTGGGCCTGGTCCCGCACCACTCGCAAGCGGTGCTGGGCAAGCTGGCCGACGGCCCGGCCAGCAGCGCCGGCCTGCGCGAAGGCGACGTCATCGCCGCCATCGGCGGCAAGAGCGCGCGCGACTCGCAGGACGTGGTCGAGATGGTGCGCGCCTCGCAAGGTGCGCCGATCATCATGGATGTGGTGCGCGGCGGCGCGCCGGTATCGGTCACGGTCACGCCGGTACAAGATCCGGCCAGCAAGCAGTTCCAGATCAAGGCGGCCCTGTCGTCGCAGCCGGAAACGGTGACGGTCGCGGTCGGCCCGATAACAGCCGTTGGCAAGGCTGCGCGCAAGACCTGGGAGACGAGCGCGCTGACGCTCAAAATGCTCGGCAAGATCATCACCGGCAAGGCATCGCTGAAAAATATCACCGGTCCCGTGACGATCGCCGAGTATGCCGGCAAGACGCTGAGCCTCGGACCAATCGAATTTATCGGCTTCATTGCCTTCATCAGCATCAGCCTTGGGGTGATGAATCTGTTACCAATTCCAGTTCTGGATGGTGGCCATTTGCTGTATTATTCGCTGGAAGTTTTGACCGGCCGCCCCTTGCCGGAGCGCTTTATCGATTTTGCGCAGCGTGCGGGCGTGGTCATGCTGGTGATGTTAATGTCGCTGGCCCTCTTCAACGACGCGATGCGGCACCTGTAGCACGCACTTCGCCTCTGTCGAACCCATATGTATGTAGTCCACATGATTGACCATTGATTTAGCCAATGAAATTACAAACTGAACGTCATGCCGCCCCTTTCTTTCGCCGCAGCCTAGTCTGCGCCGCCGTCCTGGCCCTGTGCGCAGGCCAAGCGCTTGCAGTCAATCCCTTCGTTGTCAAGGACATCCGCGTCGAAGGCATCCAGCGCATCGAAGCGGGCACCGTCTTTAGCTACCTGCCGGTGCGCGTGGGCGAGACCTTCGACGACGCCAAGGGCATTGCCGCCATCAAGGCGCTGTACGCACTGGGTTTTTTCAAGGATGTGCGCCTGGAAGAAGAAAACGGCGTGCTGATTGTCTTCGTTGAAGAGCGTCCCGCCATTTCGACGGTCGACTTCACCGGCACCAAGGAATTTGAAAAAGACGTGTTGATCAAGGCGCTCAAGGAAATTGGCGTTGGCGACACCAAGACGTTTGACAAGTCCTCGGTCGACCGCGCCGAGCAAGAGCTCAAGCGCCAGTACCTGTCGCACGGCCTGTACGGCGTGAAGATCACGACTACCGTCACGCCGATCGAGCGCAACCGCGTCACCGTCATGTTCAATGTGGACGAGGGCGAGATGGCCCGCATCCGCCAGATCAGCATCGTGGGCAACAAGAAGTTTTCTGACAAAGAATTGCGTCAGTTGCTTCAATTAAATACCAAGGGCTGGTTCAGCTGGTACACCAAGGCCGACCAGTACTCCAAGACCAAGCTGACCGGCGACATTGAAGCGATCAAGTCGTTTTACCTGAACCGCGGCTACCTTGAAGCGAACGTGGAGTCGACCCAGGTCGCCATCACGCCGGACAAAAAAGACATTTACCTGACGATCAACATCAGCGAAGGCGAGCAGTACAAGGTTGCCGGCATCAAGCTCGAAGGCGAAATGTTCGGGCGCGAGGACGAGCTCAAGTCGCTGATCCTGCTGCGCAAGGGCAGCATTTATTCAGGCGAACTGCTTACCGAGAGCAACAAGCGCATTTCGGACCGGATGGGCACCTTCGGCTACGCCTTTGCGAACGTCAACGCCAACCCCGAGATCGACCGCGACAAGCGCGAAGTAACGTTCACCTTCATGATCGACCCGGGCAAGCGCGCCTACGTGCGCCACATGAACATCGCCGGCAACAACGTCACGCGCGATGAAGTCATCCGCCGCGAATTCCGCCAGTTCGAGGGTTCCTGGTACGACGGCAACAAGATCAAGCTCTCACGCGACCGCGTCGACCGCCTTGGCTACTTCAAGGACGTCACGATCGACACGCCTGAAGCGGCCGGCACGTCCGACCAGGTCGACGTCAACCTGACGGTCGTTGAAAAGCCAACCGGTAACGTCACGCTGGGCGGCACCTTTTCGCAGGCGGAAAAGTTTGCCTTCAACGCGGGCATCCAGCAGGCCAACTTCGCCGGCAGCGGCAACACGGTCGGCTTTGAAATCAATACCAGCAAGTACAGCCGCACCATCGCGCTGTCGCAGACCAATCCGTATTTTACCGACGACGGCATTCAGCAATCGTTCGAGCTGTTCAGCCGCAGCAGCAAGCCGCCTGCGCTCAATATCGGCAGCTACAGGGTCAAGCAAAATGGCGGCCGCCTGAACTATGGCGTACCGTTCTCCGAGAACGATATCGTCTTTTTCGGCGCGGGTCTGGAACGCACCACCATCATCACCGACAGCGACAGCCCGGTGCGCTTCCTGCAATATGTGACGCAGGTGACGGGCGACCCGAGCGGTGTCGGCCGGGCCAACACCAATGCCATTCCGCTGACGGCGGCCTGGTCGCGCGACAGCCGCGACAGTGCCGTGACGCCATCGTTCGGCCGCTACCAGCGCGCCAATCTTGAAGTGGACATACTGGGCGACATCAAATACTATCGCGCCGTCTACGAGCAGCAGTGGTATCGTCCGCTGTCGCGCCTGGTGACACTGGCGCTCAAGGGCGAAATCGATTACGGCCATGGCTTGCGCGGCAATCCGTATCCGATTTTCAAGAACTTTTACGGCGGTGGTATCGGTTCGGTGCGCGGCTACCTCAGTTCCTCGCTCGGCGTGGTTGACGCCCGCAACGACGCCCTGGGCGGCGCTACCCGCGTGATCGGCAATGCCGAATTGCAACTGCCATTCCCGGGCGGCGGACCCGACAAGAGCTTGCGCTGGTTCGGTTTCCTCGACGGCGGCCAGGTCTACCAGGAAGGCCAGCGCATCCGCGCCAACGAGCTGCGTTTTTCGACCGGCCTGGGCGTGTCCTGGATTTCCCCGGTGGGACCACTCAAGTTGAGTTATGCTAAGCCCTTGAATGCAAAACCGGGCGACCGCGTCGAGCGCTTCCAGTTCCAGATGGGCACCGGCTTCTAATTTGGACCTTTGATCGGTACGATCGTTTGACGAGAGAAAAGCGGAGAACTATGTTAAAAACCTTGACTGCCTCGTGGCCCAAGCAGCTTGCGCTGCTGGCCCTGTGCGCATGCTCGCTGGCGCATGCGCAAAACGCGCCGAGCAGGATCGGTTTCGTTTATACCGAGCGCCTGATGACCGAATCGAAGCTGGCCAAGGCGGCAGACGCCAAGATCGAAGCGGAGTTCTCCAAGCGCCAGAAAGCGATCCAGGATACGATCGCCCGCTTCAAGACCATGTCCGACAAGTTCGACGGCGAGGCGGCCAGCCTGGCCGAGCCCGAGCGCACGCGCCGCGCGCGCGAGCTGATCGACATGGACAAGGACGTGCAGCGCACCCAGCGCGAGTTCCGCGAAGACCTCATCCAGCGCAAGAGCGAAGAGCGGGCCAGCATTGCGGCCAAGGCGTACAAGCTGCTCGAACAGATCGCCGAACAGGAAAAGCTCGACATCATTTTGCAGGAATCGATCTGGGTCAGTTCCCGCATCGACCTGACCGACAAGGTGATCAAGCTGCTGGACAAGTAAAGCTGCACCGGCAGGTGCCGTCATCATTTTTACCACCACACGAAAGACCAGCATGGGCACTCGACTAGGTGAATTGGTCGACCGCTTGGGCGGTCAGCTGGCGGGCGATCCGAATACGCAAGTGAGCGCAATTGCGCCGCTGTCGGAAGCCGGCGCCTCGCACCTCAGCTTTCTGAGCAATAGCAAAATGCGCGCCCAGGCCGCGCTAAGCGGCGCCGCAGCGCTCATTTTGTCGAGCGCGGACGACGAAGTCGTGGGCGCGACGTTTCAAGGCGCGCGCATCGTCACCAACAATCCCTATGCGTATTTTGCCCGCGCGGCGCAGTATTTTGCCGCGCTGGACGCGTTTGTTCCGCTGGCCGGCGTCGCCCCTTCGGCCAGCGTGGCGCCGCTTGCCGTGGTTGCTGCCAGCGCCCACGTCGGGCCGCACGTGACGATCGAAGACGGCGCGCAGATAGGCGAGGGCGCCGTGATCGACGCCGGCTGCTTTATCGGGCGCGGCGCCGTCATTGGCGAAGGCACGCACCTGTTTGCCAACGTAACGTTCCACGCGCGCTGCCAGATCGGCGCGCGCGGCATCATCCACTCGGGCGCGGTGATCGGTACCGACGGCTTCGGCTTTGCCAACGAGGGCGGCGTCTACATCAAGATCCCGCAGACCGGGCGCGTGATGATCGGCGACGACGTCGATATCGGCGCCAACACCACGGTCGACCGGGGCGCGCTGGCCGACACCATCCTCGAAGACGGCGTCAAGCTCGACAACCAGATCCAGATCGGCCACAACTGCGTGATCGGCGCGCATACGGCAATGGCCGGCTGCGTGGGCGTGGCCGGCAGCGCCAAGATCGGCAAGTACTGCACCTTTGGCGGCGCGGCGATGGTGCTCGGGCACCTGACGATCGCCGACCATGTGCATATTTCGTCGGGCAGCATGGTCTCGCGCTCGATCCTCGAAGCGGGGCAGTACACAGGATTTTATCCACTGGCGAAAAACGCCGAGTGGGAAAAAAGTGCGGCTATCGTTCGCAATCTGGCGGCCATGCGGGACAAGATCCGCACGCTGGAAAAAACTCTCAAGACACTGACAGAACAAAAAAATGACAACTAACGACACCAGCAACGCCACCAACAACGGCAACAACAGCAAAACCCTCGACATCTGCCAGATCAAGGCGCTGCTGCCGCATCGCTACCCGATGCTGCTGGTGGACCGCGTGCTGACCTGGGAAGCGAACCAGTCGATCACGGCGATCAAGAACGTGACGGCCAACGAAGAGTTTTTCAACGGCCACTTCCCGCACAAGCCGGTCATGCCGGGCGTGTTGATGATTGAAGCGCTGGCCCAAACGGCCGCGCTGCTGTCGTTTTTGACCATGGGCGTCTCGCCCGACGAGAATTCGGTCGTGTATTTTGTCGGCATCGACAATGCGCGCTTCAAGCGCCCGGTGGGCCCCGGCGACCAGCTCAAGATGGATGTCAAGATCGTGCGCACCTCGCGCGGCATCTGGAAGTATTCGGCCGTCGGTTCGGTCGACGGCGCCATCGCGCTCGAAGCTGACTTGATGTGCACCATCCGCAGCACGGTCGACGCGAGCCAGCCAGCGGGGGCGTGATGGCAAAGATCCACCCCACCGCGATCGTCGATCCGCAGGCGCAGCTCGACTCGAGCGTTGAAATCGGCGCTTTCACCATCGTCGGCGCGCATGTCTCGATCGGCGCCGGGACCGTGGTCGGGCCGCACGTGGTCATCGAAGGCCATACGACGATCGGCAGGGACAACAAGTTCTTCCAGTTCTCGTCGATTGGCGCGGCGCCCCAGGATAAAAAATGGAACGGCGAGCCGACCCGGCTGGAAGTGGGCGACCGCAATACGGTGCGCGAATTTTGCACCTTCAATACCGGCACCGCGCAAGACCAGGGTGTCACGCGCCTGGGTAACGACAACTGGATTTCGGCCTACGTCCACCTGGCGCATGACTGCCAGGTTGGCAGCAACACGATTTTCTCGAACAATGCGCAGCTGGCCGGGCACGTGGAAGTGGGCGACTGGGCCATTTTGTCGGGCTACGCCGGCGTGCACCAGTTCTGCAAGATCGGCGCGCATGCCTTTATCGGCATGTACACCAGCCTGACACAGGATGTGCCGCCGTTCGTGCTCGTCTCGGGCAACCCGGCCGGCGCGCGCGGCGTGAATATTGAAGGCATCAAGCGGCGCGGCTTCACCCGCGCGCAAATCGACGCCATCCGCGCCGCCTACAAGAGCATCTACCGCAACGGCCTCACGCTCGAAGAAGCCCGCGCCGCGCTGGCGGTGCAGCAGCAAGAGGGCGGCGAAGGCGCCGCCGATGTGGGCGCCATGCTGGACTTTTTAGGTGTCGCCACCCGTGGCATCGTCCGCTGACATTTCGGTGGCCGTGGTCGCCGGTGAAGTGTCGGGCGACTTGCTCGCCGCGCGCCTGCTGGTCGGCCTGCGAGCGCACTTGCCGGAAGCGCGCTTTCATGGCATCGGCGGGCCGCGCATGGCCGAACAAGGCTTTGTGTCGGACGTCCCGATGGACAAGCTGTCGATCCGCGGCCTGCTGGCCGTCATTCCCAAGTACCGCGAGCTCAAACGCATTCAGAACACGCTGCGTGACCGCCTGCTGGCCGATCGGCCTGCCGTGTTCATTGGCGCCGACTATCCCGGGTTCAACCTCGGGTTAGAGGAGCAACTGCGCGCCGCCGGCATCCCGACCGTGCATTTTGTGAGCCCGCAAATCTGGGCCTGGCGCGGCGGGCGCATCAAGAAAATCATCAAGTCGGTCTCGCACATGCTGGTGATTTTTCCGTTCGAGGAAGAGATCTACCGCAAGGCCGGGGTGCCGGTCACGTACATCGGCCATCCGCTCGCTGAAGTCATTCCCCTGCAGCCAGACCAGGCCGGCGCGCGCGCCAGGCTTGGCCTGCCGGCCGACGTACGGGTTGTCACCGTAATGCCGGGCAGCCGCATGGGCGAACTCAAATACCTGGCCGCGCCCTACGTGCAAACGGTCAAGCTGCTCGTGCAGCGCGACCCTGATTTGCGCTTCGTGGTGCCGATGGCGGGCGATCGCCAGCGCGCCTATTTCACGGACCTGGTCAAGCAGGCCGGCCTGCAAGACGTCAAGATTGACCTGATCGACGGCCAGTCGCACGATGCCATTGCAGCGGCGGACGCGGTGCTGGTGGCGTCCGGCACGGCCACGCTGGAAGTGGCGCTGTTCAAAAAGCCGATGGTGATCGCCTACAAGGTCATGGCGCTGGAATGGCAGATCATCAAGCACATGGGCTACCAGCCGTGGATTGGCCTGCCCAACATCCTGGCGCGCGAATTCGTGGTGCCTGAATTCCTGCAAGGCGCCGCCACCCCGCAGGCGCTGGCCGACGCGCTGTGGCACCAGCTGAACGACGCGCCGAATCGCGCCAGCCTGGTGCAGCGCTTCACGGCCATGCACCATAGCCTGCTGCGCAACAGCGCCCACGAGAGCGCGGCGGCGGTCCTGCGCGTCATCACCGAGTCGAGACCATGACCAAGAAGAAGATCAATTTTTATCCCGGGCTAAAGAAAAACGCGTATCCGTTCACGCCGGACGATGTGGTCTGCGGTGTTGACGAAGCGGGGCGCGGCCCCCTGGCCGGGCCGGTTTTTGCGGCCGCCGTGATCCTGCATCCCGGGCGCCCCATCGACGGGCTGCGCGACTCCAAAAAACTGAGCGCCGAGCGGCGCGGCGAACTGGCGCCGCTGATCAAGCAGCATGCGCTGGCGTGGGCGATTGCCGAATGCTCGCATGAGGAAATCGACAGCATCAACATCTTGCAGGCGACCATGCTGGCGATGCGGCGCGCGGTCGAGGCGCTGGCGACGGTGCCCACCATCGCCCTGATCGACGGCAACCGCAGCCCGGCGATGCTGATCCGCTGTTTTCCCATCGTCGAAGGGGACGACAAGGTGCACGCCATTTCGGCCGCCTCGATCCTGGCCAAGACGGCGCGCGACGCTGCCCTGGTGGCCCTGCACGCGCTATACCCCGAATACGGCTTCGACCAGCACAAGGGCTACGGCACGGCGCTGCACCTGCAACGCCTGCGCGAACACGGCGCCTGCCCCGTGCACCGGCGCTCGTTCGCGCCGGTGCGCGCGGTGCTGCCGGTGGCGCCGGGCGACGCCTACCTGGGCGCGTCGATGGCGTTCGACTTCGGCGACCTGGAGGAAGCGGCATGAAACCGGTCTCCTCGCGCGACAATCCGTTTTATAAAGAGCTCAAGCACCTGGCGGGCAGCTCGCAGGCGCGCCGCAAGGCCGGCCAGACGCTGCTTGACGGCGTGCACCTGTGCCAGTCCTACCTGGCCATGCGCGGCGCGCCGCGCCACTGCCTGATTGCCGACAGCGCACTGGCCAATCCGGAAGTCGAGGCCATCGTGCGCCAGTGCGAAGCGGCGCACGCGCATTGCACCGTCATGCCCGACGCGCTGTACAACACCCTTAGCCAAGTCGAGCACGGCGTCGGGCTGATGTTCCTGATCGACACGCCCGTCCTGGCGCTGCCGGCCGCGCTGGAAGGCTCGGCCGTCTTGCTCGACAACCTGCAAGACCCCGGCAACGTCGGGTCCATCTTGCGCAGCGCGGCGGCGGCCGGCATTACCCAGGTGTTTTGCAGCACGGGCACGGCCTTTTGCTGGTCGCCCAAGGTGCTGCGTGCTGCCATGGGCGCCCATTTCGTGGTCGAGATCCATGAAAATGTCGACCTGGCGGCGCTGATCGGCGCGGCGGGGGTACCGGTGCTGGCCACCAGCGGTTACGCCAAGACACGTTTGTACGAAGTTGATCTTCGTCAACCTGTTGCGTGGTTATTTGGTCACGAGGGGCAAGGAGTTGCCGACGATCTGCTAGCATTGGCGAGCAACCAGCTTGTCATTCCTCATCTTGGCCAGATCGAATCGCTCAATGTGGCCGCGTGCGCGGCGGTCTGCTTTTTTGAACAGTTGCGCCAAAAACAGATGTAGACGTTCTGATCATATCTGGTACGCTCGAAGGTGTGTCTTTCCTGGAGTGAAGATGGATATCGCGCATTTGCATTTTTTGGTGGCGGAAGGCGAAACCCGGGCGCGCAAGTCGCTATGCGACATGCTGGCCACGCTGGGGGCGACGCAGATCACGGAAGTGTCAGACGGCAACTCCGCCCTCAAGTGTTTCCATGACACTTATGCGCCGCCGGTCAGCATCGCCATTGTCGACTTGGGACTGGCCGGCATGGACGGCCTGGAGCTGATTCGCCATCTGGCGGCCATGAATTGCCGCGCGCGCGTGATCATCATCGGCCAGCTCGAGAGCATGCTGCTGTTTTCCATTGAAACCATGGCCCAGGCTTACGGGCTTGAGCTGCTCGGCACGCTTGCCAAGCCGGTCAACGGCGCCGCGCTGCAAGAGTTGATCGGGCATTACGTGCCGCCGCCGGCGCCGTCGCAGCGCGCGCCGGTGCCCATTTTCACGTTCGCGCAGGTCGGCCTGGGCTTGCAGGAGCGCCAGTTCGAGCCGTATTTCCAACCCAAGATCGCGCTTGAAACGGGGCACGTCAAGGGGCTGGAAGTGTTTGCGCGCTGGGTGCATCCCGACCATGGAGTGCTGGGGCCGAGTTCCTTCATCGACGCGCTGGAAGAAAATAACCGGATCGACTTTCTCGACTGGTGGATGATCGAAAAATCGGTCGAACGCTGTCGCGAGCTGCATGACCAGGGCTTGACCGTGGAAGTGTCGATCAACGTTGCGCCCGAAACGCTGGCCCATCCCGCCTTCATGCAGCAGATCAGCGCCTGCGTGGAGCGGCACCAGGTCGCGCCCAGGTACCTGACGTTCGAGATGCCTGAATCGTCGGTGCTGACCAATGACCCCAGCTTTTTGGAGCGACTGGTCAGGCTGCGCATGATCGGCTACGGGCTGGCGATTGACGATTACGGCACCGGGCGCTCCAATTTGCAGTTGCTGGCGCGCGTGCCGTTCACCGAGCTCAAGATCGACCGCAGTTTTGTCGATGGCGCCTCGCGCAAGCGGGGGCTGGGCACGGTGCTCAGTTCCTGCCTGGCGCTGGCCAAAAGCCTGGACCGTGAATCGTGCGCGGTGGGGGTGGAGACGCGCCAGGACTGGGACTTTTTGCAGGGGCTGGGGTGCACGTATGCGCAGGGCTACCATATCGCGCGGCCGATGAAGGCCGAGGCGTTTCCCGCGTGGCTGGAGGAGTGGACACAGTTTTTTGATTAGCCTTGCCTACGGAGTAGGTCGGAAAAGCGCAGGCGCATTCCGACAAGCGCCGTCGAAACGCATGGCGGAATGCGGGCACGCCCTTTTCCGCCCTACGGCCCGTGGCAGTGCGATGTACTCTCCCCACAACGGGTGTTGGCCGCTAGTATTCGCGCCGGTCCGGCTTGATCTCTTGCAGGATCGTGGTGGCGATTTCCTCGATCGATTTGGTGGTCGACGACAGCCACCGGATGCCTTCGCGCTTCATCATCAGCTCCGCTTCGTTGACCTCGTAGCGGCAGTTCTCCAGCGACGCATACTTGCTGCCCGCGCGCCGCTCATGGCGAATTTCCGACAGCCGCTCCGGCGTGATGCTCAGCCCGAAAATCTTGGCCCTGAACGGCGGCAGCGACGAGGGCAGCTTGCCGCGCTCGAAATCGTCGGGAATGAGCGGATAGTTGGCCGCCTTGATCCCGTACTGCATCGCCAGGTACAGGCTGGTCGGCGTCTTGCCCGAGCGCGACACGCCCACCAAAATCACATCAGCCGCCGACAAATTCTTGTGCGACTGCCCATCATCGTGTGCGAGCGAGAAGTTGATCGCCTCGATCCGGTTCTTGTACTCCTCGCTGTCGACAATGTTGTGCGAACGGCCAATCGTGTGCGTCGACTTGACGCCCAGTTCCTGCTCCAGAGGGGCAACAAACGTCTGGATCAAGTCCATGTGCATGCCCTTGCATTTGCGGATTACGTCCGACAGCTCGGGTTTCACCAGCGTCGAAAAGACGATCGGCGCCTGGTTGTCGATGGCGAAGGTGTCGTTGATCCGGCGCGCCGCGTCATACGCCTTGTCGAGCGTGTCGATGAACGGCAGGCGCACCTGGCGAAAGCGCAGGTCGAACTGGGTCAGCACGGCGTGCCCGAAGGTCTCGGCGGTGATGCCGGTGCCGTCCGAGACAAAAAACACCGTGCGGGCCGACGTGGGAAGGGGAGCGCGTACTTCTGAAGTCATATGTGTCCGGTGTGTTTCAATGCTGCCAATGATTCAAGGTTGTGCCGTGTAAATTCCCGGCACAGGCTGTAAAATGCTCTTTAACGTACGCAATTGTGCTGCACCATACAAAGAATAACAAGAAGAGTCAGCCAGCCTCGCGCAAAGATTTCTATCAATAGTAAGGGTGTTTATCATGACAAGTTTGTCTACTGCAGCATACAAGGAGCCGGATCGCACGGGCGTCTACGTCGCGCCTTTCGAGTCGCTCCGGATGACCGATGTGGAGTCCGTGGGCGGCAAGAATGCGTCGCTCGGCGAAATGATCAGCCAGCTGGCCGCCGCCGGCGTGCGCGTGCCGGGCGGCTTTGCCACCACGGCCGAAGCCTTCCGCGATTTTCTGACCCACGCGGTGGACGGCGGCGCGTCGCTGGCCGATCGCATCGCCAAGCGCCTTGAAGGCCTGGACATTGACGACGTGCGTTCGCTGGCCGCCGCCGGCGCCGACATCCGCCGCTGGATCGTCGAGACGCCGTTCCAGGACAAGCTGGAACAGGAAATTCGCACCTTTTACGCGCGCCTGGTCGCCGATTCCGAGACCGAAATGTCGTTCGCGGTGCGCTCGTCGGCCACCGCCGAAGACTTGCCGGACGCCTCGTTTGCGGGCCAGCAGGAGTCGTTCCTGAACGTGGTCGGCATCGACAACGTGCTCGAAGCCATGAAGCACGTATTTGCCTCGCTGTACAACGACCGCGCCATTTCGTACCGCGTGCACAAGGGCTTTACCCACGCCGAAGTGGCCTTGTCGGCCGGCGTGCAGCGCATGGTCCGTTCCGACCTTGGCGCGGCCGGCGTGATGTTCACCATCGACACCGAGTCCGGCTTCAAGGACGTGGTCTTTGTCACCTCCAGCTACGGCCTGGGCGAGACGGTAGTGCAGGGCGCAGTCAACCCCGACGAATTTTACGTGCACAAGCCGATGCTCGAACAGGGCAAGTCGCCTGTCATTCGCCGCAATATCGGCTCCAAGCTGCTGAAGATGGAATTTACGAATGAGGCGAAAGCCGGCCGTTCGGTGAAAACCGTCGACGTGCCGATCGAGATGCGCAACCGCTATTCGCTCACCGACGCCGAAGTGGTCGAACTGGCCAAGTACGCCGTCATCATTGAAAACCACTATGGCCGTCCGATGGACATTGAGTGGGGCAAGGATGGCCGCGACGGCAAGCTGTACATCCTGCAGGCGCGTCCGGAGACGGTCAAGTCGCAGCAAAAGGCGAGCGACGCGCAGATCCGCTTCAAGCTCAAGGGCACCGGCACGGTGCTGGCCCACGGCCGCGCGATCGGCCAGAAGATCGGCGCCGGGCGCGTGCGCGTGATTCACGACCCGTCCGAAATGGAACGCGTGCAGCCGGGCGACGTGCTGGTAGCCGACATGACCGACCCTAACTGGGAACCGGTCATGAAGCGCGCTTCGGCGATCGTCACCAACCGTGGCGGGCGTACCTGCCACGCGGCGATCATCGCGCGCGAACTGGGCGTGCCGGCGGTGGTCGGTTGCGGCGACGCCACCGAAACCCTGAAAGACGGCATGCTGGTGACGGTGTCCTGCGCCGAAGGCGACGAGGGCATGATCTACGACGGTCTGCTGGAAACGGAAATTTCGGAAACGGCGCGCGGCGAACTGCCGCCGATCGCCACCAAGATCATGATGAATGTCGGGAACCCGCAATTGGCGTTCGACTTCCAGTCGATCCCGAACGGCGGCGTGGGCCTGGCCCGCCTTGAGTTCATCATCAACAACAACATCGGGGTGCATCCAAAGGCGATTCTCGAGTATCCGAACATCGACGCGGACTTGAAGAAAGCGGTCGAATCGGTCGCGCGCGGGCATGCGTCGCCGAAGGCGTTTTATATCGACAAGCTGGCCGAAGGCATTGCCACCATCGCAGCGGCCTTCTGGCCCAAGCCTGTCATCGTGCGCCTGTCGGACTTCAAGTCCAACGAATACAAAAAGCTGATTGGCGGTTCGCGCTACGAGCCGGACGAAGAAAATCCGATGCTCGGTTTCCGTGGTGCGGCGCGCTACCTGTCGGCCGACTTTGCCGAGTCGTTCGAAATGGAGTGCACGGCCATGAAGCGCGTGCGCAACGACATGGGTCTGACCAACGTCGAGATCATGGTGCCGTTCGTGCGCACGCTGGGCCAGGCCGAGAAGGTGGTCAACCTGCTGGCCAAAAATGGCTTGAAGCGCGGCGAAAACGGCCTGCGTCTGATCATGATGTGCGAAGTGCCGTCGAACGCGATTCTGGCCAATGAGTTCTTGCAGTTCTTTGATGGTTTTTCGATCGGCTCGAACGACCTCACGCAGCTGACGCTGGGCCTGGACCGCGATTCGGGCATGGCGCTGCTGGCCGCTGACTTTGACGAGCGCGATCCGGCCGTCAAGGCGCTGCTGTCGATGGCGATCAAGGCTTGCCGCGAGCAGGGCAAGTACATCGGCATTTGCGGTCAGGGGCCGTCGGACCATCCTGACTTTGCAGCGTGGCTGATGGCCGAAGGGATCGAATCGATGTCGTTGAATCCCGATTCGGTGATCGATACCTGGCAAAAACTGGCCGCGATCTAAAAGAGAGACTGCTCCCGTAGGGGCTCGGCGCCCCCGCAGAAAAGCGCAAAGCGCGCATTCCGCCATGAGTCCCCGGCGGCTCATGGCGGAATGCGCTGCGCTTTTCCGCCCTACTTGCGTTTGTCTGGCGGGAATGACAACAAAAACATTGACACCAGCCGCCAACCCGCTAGGATCACGTCAAGATTCAATTTGAGGAGACTGGCATGCAACAATGGATGATCTGGCTGGCTTTTTCCGGCGTGCTGGTGATCTTTGAAATGTTCACTGGCACCTTTTACCTCTTGATGATCGCCGCCGGCATGGGCGCAGGCGCGCTAGCCGCCATGTTCGGCATGAATCCGCCCGCGCAGATCGCCATCGCCGCCGTGGTGGGCGTGGCCGCCACGGGCCTGCTGCACCGTAGCCGCTTTGGCCGGCCGCTCAAACAGAACGCCGCGCGCGACCCCAACGTGATGCTCGACATCGGCCAGACCCTGCACGTGGACACTTGGCACGAAGGCACGGCGCGCGCCATGTACCGCGGCGCGCAATGGGACCTGGACCTGGCACCGGGCGCCATCGCTGGCGCCGGCACTTTTCGCATCGTCGAAGTGCAGGGCAGCCGCTTGATCGTCGCCAACACCTGACATACAACACACTGAAAGAGGCAAAAAATGGAAGCATTGGGCATATCGACGATCGTCCTGTTCATCGTTGCGCTGGTATTCGTATTCAAGACCATCAACGTGGTGCCGCAGCAGCATGCCTGGGTCGTTGAACGGCTGGGGAAATACCACGCCACGCTGGCCCCTGGCCTGAACATCGTGATCCCGTTCATCGACCGCATCGCCTACAAGCACATCCTCAAAGAGATTCCGCTCGACGTACCGCCGCAGGTGTGCATCACGCGCGACAACACGCAGCTGCAGGTCGACGGCATCCTGTACTTCCAGATCACCGACGCCATGCGCGCTTCGTACGGCTCGTCGAATTATCTGGCCGCCATCACGCAGCTGGCCCAAACCACGCTGCGCTCGGTAATCGGCAAGATGGAGCTCGACAAAACGTTCGAAGAGCGCGACCACATCAACACCACCATCGTCAACGCGATCGACGAGTCGGCGGCGAACTGGGGCGTGAAGGTGCTGCGCTACGAGATCAAGGACTTGACGCCACCGGAGTCGATCCTGCATTCGATGCAGGCGCAGATCACGGCGGAACGCGAAAAGCGCGCCTTGATCGCGGCGTCCGAAGGGCGCAAGCAGGAGCAGATCAACATCGCCACGGGCGAACGCGAGGCGGCCATTGCCCGCTCCGAAGGCGAGAAGCAAGCTTCGATCAACCGCGCCGAAGGCCAGGCCGCAGCGATCATCGCGCTGGCCCAGGCAAACGCCAACGCATTGCGCCAGATCGCCGGCGCGATTGCCGAACCGGGCGGGCATGACGCGGTCAACCTGAAGGTGGCCGAGCAGTACGTGCACGCCTTCGGCGAGCTGGCCAAGACCAACAACTCGATCATCGTGCCGGCCAATTTGTCGGACATCAGCGGCTTGATCGCCAGCGCGATGCAGATCGTTAAAGTGCAGAAGTAGGAACCGCTTGGACTTGTCGCTGCCATCGGGCGCTTACCTGTTCGGCGCCTTGCTGTTTGGGCTGATTGGTTTTGCGGCCTTCCGCTACGGGAAAAGAACCGGGAACATGGCCGTGATGCTGATCGGCGTGGTGCTGATGGTGTATCCGTATGCGGTGTCCGAGACCTGGGTGCTGTATGCGGCGGGCGCTGCGCTGTGCGGGGCGCTGTACTGGTTTCGGCACGACTGAGTGGATCGCCCAATACGGGGAACACACAGCATTGTGAAAGAATCGGGCGCTAAGCCATTTCAGTTATTTTTAGGATCACGTAGCGGCCGCATCTTCGCAGCTTGATAAGGTGAGTCAATATACAAAAATTCTTGCGTGCAATTTCTCCAGGTGGTAAGTTGCTTTATAACATTCATACAAAAGGCGCAACCACCATGATGACATGCTTGAAGAACTACTCGACGCTGTCCGGCATGTCGACCGTCGTCGCCGCGATGCTCATGCTCGGTGGATGCGCCGGTGAACGGATCAAGCCGGCTGAAATGGGCGCGCCGGTCAAGCTGAGCTGCATCAACTTGTCGGACGAGCTGGTGGCGACGGAGGCGAAAGGATTGTTCAAGATAGTCTGGGTTACGCGCCTGGCACGCGGTCCTTACATTTCGGAGCGTGAAAGCGCCGAAGGCACCTTTTACCGTGCTTCTCCCGGCGGAGTGTTCCTCGGCCAGCCGGCGCTGATGAGCAAGCCATCCGGTCCAGGGACCCACATGACCTTTGACGGTGGCATTTTCGTGCCGCGCGATTCGGCAACTGCGCCGCAGGTTTATGCGTACGTCGCCAACGTGGCAACGCCCGCCGTCCCATATCCGGCGAGCGCAAACTGCGAAAACACGAACGTTGTGCTTGACCCTGTAACCCGCCTCGTCAGCGTCTCCGGGTTTGCCGCCACGATGGCCAAGGGGACACTCGATGGCGTGGCCAGTGGGCCTGCAGCCTATAACCGCCAGGCTATTGCCGGTGGGGCCGCGGCCGGCGCCGTGACTGGTGCCATCATCGCAACGATGATGAACTATGATGTGGGAAAAATCACCCGTCTTCCGGCAACGATCGACGCCCAGTTCAACGGCAAGCTCGCCGTTGCGGCACGCACGGCAGTACCAATTGCAGCAGCGCCAAAGCAGCCTTAACACCGCGTTCTGTTTTGCGAACCCGTCAGTCTTCAATCGGTACGACTGCCACCATGGGGGCAGTGCCGGGCGTGTCACGAAGCAGGCGTGAGCCGGCATGCTGTATCCGCGATGGGAGCCGGCCTCCCGGAACCGGCTTGCAGCGGCGGCCCGAGCTGCCCGCCTGGCTTAACGCAAGCGCCTAGCCACCGATGTGGCGCTTCGGCCCGGAATGTCGCTACAGCGCTTAGCGCCCGATTTTTTTCCGTTTTCTCTGCTCGACCCAATAAGTATCGACCAAATAAAAACGCCAGCGCGACAATGCCGCGCTGGCGTTTTTTATTTGCGGCCACGGCCGCGCGCTTTACAGCGACAAAGCGGACAGCTTGGCCAGGCCCAGTGCCACATTGTTGCGCGCTGCGCCTTCGGTAGCCATGCGCAAGCGCGTGGTGCCGGCGAAAGCATCGGTGGCGCCGGCGGTGTGCTCGGACTTGATCGACTCGCGCCATACGACCGCGCCGGTGGCGGCGTTGGTCAGGGTCCAGCCCATTTCAACGCCCACGGTGAACGACAGGCCAAAGCTTGGCTGGGTGAGGTTGAAGATGGCGACGTTCAGGTTGTATTTGCCGCCTTTGCCTTCGACCACGCTGGAAAACGTCTTGTTCTGGTTGATGCTGGATACCAGTGCCTGCTTCAGGTCGGCGTCGCTGATTTGCGACTTCCACATCGGGTTGGTTTCAGCGCCGCCGCCGGTGCTCACCGAGACCGATGCTGCATGGTGGTTGGTCGTCGTGACGGCCGTTGGCACCATCGCGGTGCTGGTGACGGGGCTGGCGCAGCCACCCAGGACCAGGGTGGCAGCCAGGGCTGCGGCAGGGAACAGGGCGCCGACGATTTTCTTGATGTGCATTTTTTGTCTCTTTTAGTGGTGGTGTAATTATTGTTTTGGAGCGGTCAACATATTGGTCACTACTTCGTCGACCATGAGCTCGGGCGACTTGCGGTTCAGCGAGGTGTGCATCGCGTTGCCCATCGCCAGTGGAAAACCGCTTTGCGGGTCCCGCAGGTTGATGGTCAATTCGATCAGGTACATCGTCAGGTCCCAGTACCAACGGTCGACATAGGTCACGGCAGCATCGGCGGGGTAGGGGCTGGACAATTGCGGCCCTTTGATCACCTTGAAGCCGCGCTTTTCAAGATTGGTCTTGATCAAGTCATCGATGTCCTTGTTATCCTTGGGCTGCTTGACGACATACACGGTTTTGATCGTGCTAAGGTCGGTGCCCGGCGACAGCATGGATTTCGACCGGCTGGCGCAGCCTGTGAGCGAGAGCACTCCCAGGAACAGGCACAGCGTGAGCAGGCGGCGTTGGAACATTGATTGGTCCTTTATTGATCAAAAATGGTATCAAACCATCGCAAATGATTGTAGAGCAAATGTTTCGTAATAGAAAGTAATTTATTGATTTTCGGCAAAATTGACCCGTTGGCATTTGCTGGAAAATCAGGCAGGCTTCAGTGCTAATATTGCCTCTGGAAAACCAGGAGGGCAGCCATGAAAGTCGTGATCATTACCGGTGCTTCCGACGGCATCGGCGCCGAAATGGCGCGCCAGCTGGCCGCCGCAGACGGCGCGCGTGTCGCGCTGGTGCTGGCGGCGCGCAACCGGGATTTGCTCGACGCAGTTGCCGCCGACTGCACCGCGCTGGGTGCACAGGCGCTCGCGGTGCAAACGGACGTGTCGGTGCAGCACGACTGCAAGCGCCTGGTGGCGGCCGCAGTGGAACGTTTCGGGCGCATTGACGTTCTGATCAACAACGCCGGGCGCTCGGCGCACGCGCTGTTCGAGGAGGTTACCGACCTGGGTTGGTACGAGGACTTGATGCGCGTGAACCTGTGGGGCAGCGTCTGGTGCACCCACGCCGCGCTGGCGCACCTGAAAGCGGCCAAGGGCAGCATCGTGGCCGTGTCGTCGCTGGCGGGGTTGGTAGGCGTACCAGGCCGCTCGGCCTATGGGGCAAGCAAATTTGCGATGACCGGCTTTTTCGAATGCCTGCGGGTTGAACTGAAAGGGGCGGGCGTGAGCGTGACGACGGCCTTTCCCGGTGTGGTGGCGACCCGCATTCGGCATCGCGGCTACAACGCCGCCGGCGGGGAGCTTGGTTCGAGCAGCCTGAAGGAAGATGACGCAATGCCGGTGGAGGAGTGCGCGCGCTTGATCCTGGAAGGCATGCATGGGCGCAAACGCGAGGTCGTGATGACTGCCAAAGGCAAGCTCGGTCGCTTCCTGAAACTGTTGGCGCCGGGGATGATTGAGGACATGGCGCTTGCTGCCGTCAAGGACGAAGCCAAGCCGCATTAAAATGCAACCCTGCACCGGCTTTGCGGTCGTGGGCGTAGTAAAGCGCGTTGAGATCAGCCGGCCCGACAAAAATCGAAAAGCTTGCGAACCGAAAAGAGAACAACATCGCACCGACGCGTGCAAGGGTGTAGTAAAACGGGCTGAGATCAGCCGGCCCAAAAGAAGTCGCGAAGTTTGCGAACTCGAAAACGAAAACGACATCGTCCTCGCGCAGGCGGGGACCGATAGAGCGGATGCCAATAGTTGCATTCGAATCAATGCGTTACAGTGACTGGCTCCTATAAATTTATCCGTGACTCGTCGGTTCTATGGGTCCCCGCGTGCGCGAGGGCGATGTAGGGGCTGCTCGGCGGGTAAGGATGTAGCGCCAGCTTAAGCATCTCCAAAGTCTGCCTGCGTATAAAAGGGTCACCACTAACGACTTGGAGACGTCATGAAAAACTGGGTGCGGGCCAACAAAGGCTTTGTCGCTTTCCTTCTGCTGTTCGGCCTGTTTCGCACGGCGGTTGCGGACTGGAACCCCATCCCGACGGCCTCCATGCGGCCCAACTTGCTTGAAGGCGATGTCGTCTTCGTCAATCGCCTCGCCTTCAACGTCAAGGTGCCCCTCACCGACGTGGTGCTGGCGCGCACTGGCGAGCCGCAGCGCGGCGACGTGGTCACGTTTTCGTCGCCCACCGACGGCACGCGCCTGATCAAGCGCGTGCTTGCCTTGCCCGGCGACGTAGTCGAGATGCGCAATGAACATCTCATCATCAACGGCCAGCGCGCCAACTATGTCCAGACCGGCGAAGTCATGGAATCCATGGGCGATGGCAAGTCCGTGCCCGCCCAGCGCGTGACCGAAACCATCGGCGAGCGCCATCAGCAAATTCAGTTGCTGCCATCGATCATGGCGCGTCGCGATTTTTCCCCCATCACTATTCCTCCAGATAAGTTCATGATGCTGGGCGACAATCGCGACAACAGTGCCGACTCGCGCTACATTGGCCTGGTGCCGCGCAAACTGTTGATCGGGCGCGCGGTGCGGGTGCTGGTGTCGGCTGATATTGAAGGCAACTGGATGCCGCGCGGCGATCGTTTCGGCAAGAAGCTGGGTGCGCAGCCGCAGTAGCAAACCTCAGTAGCAAACCTAGGTAGCAAACCCAAGTAGCAAAAGAGAATTAGCGTTAAAATCCTGCTCTTCGGTTTGCCGCGCTGTGCGCAACCGTTTATTTTGGGGCTGCGCGGATGCAAAGATTGTTAACGGTAATTCTCGCCTGTCTGGGCATGGTGGGCGCGCTGGCAATCGACACCTATCTCCCTTCTTTCCTCGCCATCGGGCGTGACTTTCAGGTCGGCCCGCTGGCGGTGCAGCAAACGCTGAGCGTTTTTCTGTTCTCGTTTGCATTCATGATGCTGTTTTACGGCACCTTGTCCGACTCGTTCGGCCGGCGCCCCGTGATCCTGGTCGCCTTGTCGCTGTACACCGCAGCGTCGCTGGGCGCCGTGTTCGCACCCACCTTTGGCGCACTGCTGGCATGCCGCGCCTTGCAGGGCCTGGCTGCCGGCGCCGGTTCCGTCATCGGCCAGGCCATCGTGCAAGACCGTTACGCGCACGACCAGGCGCATGCGCAAAAGATCATGTCGCACATCATGATGGTGTTCGGCCTGGCGCCCGCCATTGCGCCGGTGCTGGGCGGCTGGCTGCACGTCACGTTCGGCTGGCGCTCGACCTTTCTGTTCCTGGCCAGCTTTGGCGCCTTGATGATCGTGCTCGTCTACCGTTGGCTGCCGGAGAGCTTGCCGCGCGAACAGCGCCACGCCTTTCACGGCGTGGCCATTGCCCGCAACTACCTGAAGGTGCTGCGCAACCCGGAATTTTTGCTGTTGGCAACTGCGGTCGGGCTGGCTTTCGGGGGGTTATCGCTGTATATCGGCTCGGCCGCCAATTTTGTGATGGTGATCCTGAAGCTGCCGGAAACGGCGTTCGCCTGGCTGTTCATTCCAATGATCGGCGGCATGACGATCGGTTCGGCCTGGAGCGCCAAGGCGGCTTCCAGGATTGCACCGTCGACCATGATGTGGCTCGGCTTTGGCATCATGGGCGCCGCCGGTGCGCTCAGCGTGGCCTACAACGCGGCCTTCGTGGCTGCCGTGCCGTGGGCGGTGCTGCCCTTGGGCTTGTACACCTTTGGACTGGCGGTGGCGATGCCTGCGATCCAGGTTGGCGCGCTGGGGCTGTTTCCGGAAAATCGCGGCCTGGCGGCGTCGATGCTCTCGTTTATCCAGATGACGCTGTTCGCGCTGGTGTCAGGCCTGGTCGCGCCGATGCTGTTCGACAGCGCGCTCAAGCTGGCGTGCGGCGTGCTGGCCGGCCTGGTGGCCAGCTTCATTTGCTGGCGCCTGAGCCTGCTGCTGGCGCGCCCGCTCGCACGCGTGGCGGCATAAGCCGCGACCGCTTAGCGCGCGTGCGTCTTCATGGCGGCGGCAACTTCGCGTTTGCCGTCGCGCTCTTTCTCGGTGGCGCGCTTGTCGTGCTGCTTCTTGCCCTTGGCCAGGCCGATCTCGCACTTGATGCGCCCGCCCTTGAAGTGCAGGTTGAGCGGCACCAGCGTGTAGCCGGAACGCTCGACCTTGCCGATCAGCTTTTCCAGTTCGGCACGGTGCAGCAGCAGCTTGCGCGTGCGTACCGCGTCCGGATGGGTAAATGAGGAGGCGGTCGCCAGTGCGCTCACGTGCGCACCGAACAGGAACAACTCGTCCCCGCGCACGACGACGTAAGCTTCCTTGATTTGCACCCGCGAGTCGCGGATGGCCTTGACTTCCCAACCTTCGAGGACGATGCCCGCTTCCCAGCGGTCCTCGATGAAGTAGTCGTGAAAAGCTTTTTTATTGTCAGCAATGCTCATGAAATGGCTAGAATGTGGGGTTCAGGTAAACTAATAACCAACATCATAGCAAACGGTTGAACAATGGCAGTAGTGCACAAAACAGTATTTCTCGGCTATAGCGCTGAACAGATGTTCGACCTGGTCGCCAAAGTGGAAGATTATCCCAAGTTTCTGCCGTGGTGCGGTGGGGTCAAGGTACTCGAAAGGGATGCCGATACGCTGGTCGCGTGCCTGGCCATCCACTTTCATGGCGTGAACCAGAGCTTTACCACGCGCAACCATAACAGCCGGCCCACCCAAATGAAGATGAAGCTTGTGGATGGCCCTTTCAAAACCATGGACGGGACTTGGACCTTCAAGGCGCTGCGCGCCGACGCCTGCAAGGTGGAATTCGATTTGTATTACGAGTTTTCGAACATGCTTCTCGAACAATTGATCGGGCCAGTCTTTGGCGTGATCGCCAACAGCATGGTCGATTCCTTTTGCAAACGGGCCGAGACGGTGTATGGCTGAGTTGATCAAGGTGCAGGTCTGCTACGCGACCGCGTTGCGCGAATTTTTCTGTGACCTGACAGTGGCGCAGGGGACGACGATCGAGCAGGCAATTGCACAGAGCGGCGTGCTGCAGGACATTCCTGGCATCGACCTAGCGACGCAGGCAGTCGGCTTGTATGGCAAGAAACGGCCGCTGGAGACGGTGCTGCGCGAGCGCGACCGGATTGAAATTTACCGCCCGCTGGTGGCGGACCCGAAGGATTCGCGGCGCAGGCGGGCCGGCAACAAGCCGGCCTGACTGTGCGCTTGACGGCGCCTGTGACTGCCTAGCCGCAAAATTCGCCGATGCTCTTTTCGGCGGCCGCCTTGCGCTCCGCGCGCTGCTTGTCGTCGAGCCAGCTGCGCTCTGCGTTGGCCTCGCGGATCGGTGCGCCCGTGTCGATCTGCGTCTTGGCCTGGCGGGCGGAAGTGCAGGCCGCAGCCTTGGCCTTGGCGTTTTCCGCCTCGAGGCCCGCTTTCTTTTCCGATTCCACCTGTTCGGTCTTGCGCTTGCGATATTCGGCTTCGCGCTCGGCGAGCGACGGCGGCGCGACTTTAGTGGCAGCGGCAGGCGCCGCCGCCGCTGGTGCTGTTGCTGTTGCTGTTGCTGTTGCTGTTGCTGGTGCTGGTGCGGGTGCTGCATCGGATGCGGTGGCCATATTGCGCCCCCGCAGGATGTTTTTCTGCGGCGTGCCCGGCGGCGGTGGACGGTCTGAAAACTGCTTCATGCCCTTGGCATCGATCCAGGCATATTGCGCATGGCTCAGATTGGCAACGATGAGCAGGGCGCCGCCAGCAATAAGTTGCAAGCCGCGCAAGATGTTCGAGTTGTTCATGTGAATCTTTCCGTGCGTTATCTAATGCCCGATTTAACCGTGAATACGGCGCGCGGTCAACGGTGCAGATCGAATAAAGGCGGTTTTGAGGCCCTGGGGAGACGGCAGGGTGGAACTTCTGTATAATTCGCTTTTGCGCCAATAGGAAAATGCTATGCGTCTACTTCAGAAAGCACTCACGTTCGATGATGTGCTGCTCGTCCCGGCTTACTCCAACGTCTTGCCAGCCGACACCTCCCTCAAAACTCGCCTGACCCGCAATATCGCCTTGAACATTCCGTTGGCTTCCGCCGCGATGGACACGGTGACCGAGGCGCGCCTTGCTATTGCCATGGCGCAGGAAGGTGGCATTGGCATCATCCACAAGAACCTGTCCCCCAAGGACCAGGCGCGGGAAGTGGCGCGAGTCAAGCGTTTTGAGGCTGGCATTTTGCGCGATCCGATCACGATCCCGCCGACGATGAAGATTCGCGACGTCATTGCCTTAACGGAGCAGTACGGCATTAGCGGCTTTCCTGTGGTGGAAGGCAAGACGGTAGTCGGCATCATCACCAACCGCGATTTGCGTTTTGAAGAAGAGCTCGACGCGGAAGCGCGCGCCAAGATGACGCCGCGCGACAAGCTGGTGTATGTCAAGGAAGACGCCGACACGGCTGAAGCGAAGCGCTTGATGAACAAGCACCGCCTTGAGCGCGTGCTGGTCGTCAATGACGAATTCGAACTGCGCGGCCTCATCACCGTCAAGGATATCCAGAAGTCGCACGAGCACCCGTTTGCCTCGAAAGATGCGCACGGCAAGCTGCTGGTGGGCGCGGCCGTGGGCGTGAGCGCGCGCGACGAAGAACGCATTGACCTGCTGGTGGCCGCCGGCGTGGACGTGCTGGTGGTCGACACCGCGCATGGCCACTCGCAAGGCATCCTGGATCGCGTACGCTGGATCAAGACCAAGTATCCGCAGATTGACGTCATCGGCGGCAATATTGCCACTGCGGCGGCAGCACTGGCGCTGGTCGAATACGGCGCCGATGCGGTCAAGGTTGGCATCGGCCCTGGCTCGATCTGCACCACCCGCATTGTTGCCGGCGTGGGCGTGCCGCAGATTACCGCGATCTCAAACGTGGCCGAAGCGCTGGCCGGCACCGGCGTGCCGTGCATTGCCGACGGCGGCATTCGCTTCTCGGGCGACATTTCCAAGGCGCTGGCGGCGGGCGCATCGTCGGTCATGATGGGCAGTATGTTTGCCGGCACCGAAGAAGCGCCGGGCGAAGTGATCCTGTACCAGGGCCGCTCGTACAAATCGTACCGGGGCATGGGTTCGCTGGGCGCGATGGCCGACGGCTCGGCCGACCGCTATTTCCAGGACGCCTCGGCCAAGGCCGACAAGTTTGTGCCTGAAGGTATTGAAGGGCGCGTTGCCTACAAGGGCAGCGTGCTGGCGATCATTTACCAGATGGTTGGCGGCGTGCGCCAGTCGATGGGCTACTGCGGTTGCGCATCGATTGACGAACTGCGTGAAAAAGCGGAGTTTGTCGAGATCACCTCAGCCGGCATGCGCGAATCGCACGTGCACGACGTGCAGATCACCAAAGAAGCGCCGAACTACCGTTCGGGCGAATAAATAGTGCAGTTGCAGCGCGGCGACCAGATCGCCGCGTTGCTTATATGCCTTCAGTTTTCAGTTACCACTTCCATAGCGCCCTCATGCACTCAAAAATCCTCATTCTCGATTTTGGTTCCCAGGTTACCCAGCTGATCGCGCGCCGTGTGCGCGACGCCGGCGTGTTTTCCGAAGTCTTTCCGCATGATGTCAGCGACGAGTTCGTACGCAACTATGGCGCGGCCGGCGTGATCCTGTCGGGCAGCCATAATTCCACGCTGGACGGCGAATCGCCGCGCGCGCCGCAAGCCGTGTTCGAACTGGGCGTACCGGTGCTGGGCATTTGCTACGGCATGCAAACCATGGCGGCCCAGTTGGGCGGCAAGGTCGAGATGGGCGCCGTGCGCGAATTCGGTTACGCCGAAGTGCGCGCGCGCGGCCATACGGCGCTGCTCAAGGGCATCAACGACTTCGTCACCGAGGAAGGCCACGGCATGCTGAAGGTGTGGATGAGCCATGGCGACAAGGTGATTGACATGCCGCCAGGCTTCAAATTGATGGGCGACACACCCAGCTGCCCGGTGGCTGCAATGGCCGACGAAGAGCGCCGCTTTTATGCAGTGCAGTTCCATCCGGAAGTGACGCACACCAGCCAGGGCAAGGCAATTTTGGGCCGCTTCGTGCATGAGATTTGCGGCTGCAAGTCGGAGTGGAACATGCCCGACTACATCTCGGAAGCGGTCGAGAAGATCCGCCAGCAAGTTGGCACCGATGACGTGATCCTGGGCTTGTCGGGCGGCGTTGATTCCAGCGTGGCTGCGGCGCTGATCCACCGGGCGATTGGCGACCAGCTGACGTGCGTGTTTGTCGACCACGGCCTGCTGCGCCTCGACGAAGGCAAGATGGTCATGGACATGTTCGCCAAGAACCTGGGCGTGAAAGTCATCCGCGTCGATGCTGAAGAACAGTTCCTTGGTCACTTGACGGGCGTTGCCGATCCGGAAGCCAAGCGCAAGATTATCGGTCGCGAGTTCGTCGAAGTGTTCCAGGTGGAAGCGGCCAAGCTGAGCAATGCGAAATGGTTGGCACAGGGCACGATTTATCCGGACGTGATCGAAAGCGCGGGCAAGGGCAAGAAGGGGCAGACCATCAAGAGCCACCACAATGTGGGCGGGCTGCCGGAAACATTGAACTTGCAATTGCTCGAACCGCTGCGCGAACTGTTCAAGGATGAAGTGCGCAAGCTGGGCGTGGCGCTCGGGCTGCCGCATGACATGGTGTATCGCCATCCGTTCCCGGGCCCGGGTCTGGGAGTGCGCATTCTGGGGGAGGTGAAGAAGGATTTTGCCGACCTGCTGCGCCGCGCGGATGCCATCTTTATTGAAGAGCTGCGCAATACGCCGTGCGAATTGCCTGCGCTGGAAAGCATTGACGTCGGCGAGGCGCCGAAGAACTGGTATGAAGCGACCAGCCAGGCGTTTGCCGTGTTTTTGCCAGTAAAATCGGTGGGCGTGATGGGCGACGGGCGCACGTACGAGTATGTGGTGGCGCTGCGCGCGGTGCAGACGCTCGACTTCATGACGGCGCAGTGGGCGCACTTGCCGCATAGTTTGCTGGGCAGGGTGTCGAATCGGATCATTAACGAAGTGCGGGGCATTAACCGGGTGGTTTATGATATTTCGGGCAAGCCACCGGCGACCATCGAGTGGGAATGATCCTTAGTCCGGCAACCTAGCGCGGCTCCGCGCAAGATCCGACTCCAAGGCCCCTGACTTTCCAGGGGCTTTTTGCTTTTTGGGAATCGAGGTCTGGCAATTGCAGGCATTGGCGAGCAGGCGCGCCCGATAGTACCTAAGCGTGTACGACCTACCCGACGTACGATCGAAATTAATTGATGCGTCACAGTGATTCGGGCGCAATGATGGAATCGAAATGCACTAAGTCTCTGTTTGTTTGAGGAATAATGGCGTAAAAATGCCAAATTTCATTGATGGTATCAAGAGGTGAACCTTATGCTTACCGACGTCAAATTGAAAATCTCAAGCCAAGCGATAAGGCGTTCAAGGTAGCCGACCGCGATAGGCTTTATGTCTTCGTGCTGCAGTCCGGTACGGACGGCGCAAACGTTCTAAGGTAACCTACATTACAGAACGTCCGTGGCAACAGCGATATCTTTCGACGTTGCGATATATAGCCTTCTGCCCTTAATCGCTTTCCCCTTACGGACAAACGGGAAGCGTGGCCCCGGTTGAAGCGCGCTCGTTTGCGCGACCAATTCTGCGCAGTGGATTAACTCGCCCCGCGCACTGAATGCACAAGCGCGATGGGCCCTGCTGTTTAGCAAGCTACCAAGTAATGGATGCTGTTCCGGGAGTTCCGGGTTATGCTTCTGCTTATCGTATGAATATCAGAAAAATACTCCATGCCCTGGCCGGTGGCCTCTATCTGCTACTCGGATTGCTGTTTGTTTTTTCCGGCTTGCAGAATGCACACAAACTCTGGCGCGTTGCGACGCCTAATTTGCATTTTTTGAAAACAACCGGTTCGGTGGAAGAAGTCGTCAAGCACGGCAATTCCGACAGCGAAGGGGCATCACGGGGAGTGCCCTTTGTGGCGGAGGTAAAATTTTCTTACTCCCTCAACGGTAGCCGATTCGTCAGCAATACGCTTTCTCCCAGCTGTACGTGGTGCACACCCAACGAAGTGTTCGATGCCGTCGGCGCGCGGCCCAGCCAGCTGGCGGTAGGGACTCGGGTGCCGGTGTTCGTCCAGCACGATAGCCCCGGTGTTGCGTACATCCAATTGTCGACCGGCTCGGATGTGCGGGATGAGTTTGCATTTACCCTGCTGTGGCTGGTGATAGCGCCGCTGTTTCTGTATTGGCACTACGGTGCGTGGGGCAGGTCCGAGGAGGAAAGCCAGCAAACCGTTGGGAAACCATAATGAAAGGCGGAGCGTAGCCGCAGGCGAGCGCCGAGCTTGAGGCGGGCCTGGGGGCCGGCCATCGGTAGAGCGAAAAGCATGGTGCAGCGTAGCAGCAACGCAGGCCTAGGCTGTGGCTGAGTCCTGCGTTCTCTTGTGAAGGAAATGCCGTTCCGTTGAAAGCGGGGCGGCTTTTTTGGTATTTGAGCATAGCGCGCCTGTTAGTCCGGCCTTAACCCAAAGGGTCCTTGCCGGGCCCGAGCAGGGCACCTACAATAATCCGTTCGATAACGAAGGCTCAAGGTGCGCAAATTTCTTCTGTGCTTGCTTCTATTGTCAGCGTCGTTAAACGCCTTCGCCAGCTGTTACGTGCAGCTAAAGCAGACGCTGCCCGACGGTGGTGTCATTGTGTTCGGCGAATACCACGGAACGGTCGAGGCGCCTCGATTTTTCCTCGACTGCATCCGGGAATTTGTTGCAAAGAAGGAAAAAATCAGCGTGTTCGTGGAGCTGCCGGTAACTGAAAATTCGTTGCTCTCCAATTATGGAGCGGGCAAGATCGACGAACGCGCCCTGGTTCAAAGTTCCCAATGGAAGATCGAGGACGGTCGTACCAGCGTGGCAATGCTAGCGCTGCTGCGCGGGCTGCGGGCCGATCTGGCCGGCGGGCGCGTGACGAGCGTGGCGGGCATTGATCAGGCCAAAGGCGGCGACTACACGGTGCGTGATCGCGATATGGCGGACAACTTCACGACGGCCTATCGCGGCCGAGGCTACAGCATGGTCCTGGTTGGCAATCTTCACGCAAGACTGACCAAGGGCGTTTCATGGGATCCCAATTTGAAGCCATTTGGCATGTATGTGCGCGAGAGAGTCGGTCAGATGGTCAGCCTCGATCTGCGCTACGGCGCCGGCACGGCTTGGTCGTGCACGCCGAAATGCGGACCGGACAGTATGGGCGAACACCTGGTAGGCGTCACATTGCCTGCCGTACCGTCGGTAGAAATCCAGCATACCGACGAAGCGTTTGACGGCATCTGGTACGTCGGCCAGCTGAACGCCTCGCCCCCGGCTTGGCTGCGCTACCCGAAGTAGAAGGCCTTATGCCGGGCTCAAGCGGTATAGCGCCTGGCGCCGGATCAGAGTCATGTGTGCGTCCCGATCTGCAGCGCCTGGAGAGCCGATCGTCATTCATAACAGGGACCGGCGCGGCGGCGTACTGCGCCCAGTAGCTTGCACGCGAAGCGTGGTGGTAATACACTGCGAGAGTTGCTCCAAAAATCGAGACAAAGGGCAACTATCTTCATTAGTTCGAACCATCGTATTTTTGATAGGAGGAGGGCTTGGGCGCTGCTAAATACTTCTTGAGATCACGTGCTTAGGTCATCCGTTCATCACCGCGTGGGAATAGATAAGGCAGGCTGCCGCCTTAGTCCCTCAATATTTTTGGACGGACGCACCGCAGTCGCATCTGGGCCGTTTGGAGAGTTCAATGCGCTCCGGGCGTGAGTCCTTGGCCAGGCTGATCCATCACAGGCATGTCAAAGGCCTTATGATCGGTGCTGCGCTACTTGTGCTGGTGCATATCGTCGGCACTTTGGGCTACCACTATCTGGGGCGCCCGAACGCGTCCTGGGTCGACAGCTTTTACATGACATTCATAACTGTCGCCACCATCGGTTTTGGCGAGACGGTCGACTTGGGTCACCATCCCATCGGGCGCCTGTTCACCGTGTTGATAGCTGTGTTGGGCATCGGCGCGATGAGCTATGTATTTTCCACTGTCGTTGCGCTGCTGGTGGATGCCGACCTGAATTTGGACAGACGGAGAAGACGAATGGAAATAGAAATCGCCAAGCTTTCCGGCCATTACATTGTGTGCGGAATTGGCCGCGTCGGCTCCAACGTGGCCAAGGAACTATTCAACACGCAGCGGCGCTTTGTGGTGGTGGAAAGTGACCGGAATTCACTCGACGCCTGGCTCGAGCACCATCCCAAAACGCTGTACGTGCATGACGACGCGGCCGACGACGCGGCCTTGCAGCGCGCCGGCCTGATGGGCGCAAGCGGCGTATTCGCCGTCACTGGTGACGACAGCCACAACCTCATGATCGCCTTGTCGGTCAAAATGCTTAATCCGAAAGTGCGCGTAGTTGTGCGCCTGCACGACGTGCGAAACACCAAAAAAGCGCGCCGTGCCGGGGCCGATGAAATCGTCTCGCCCGATTTTACGGGCGGCATGCGCATCGCGTCGGCCATGGTGCGCCCGCATGTGGTCAATTTCATGGACCAGATGCTGCGCAGCGAAGGTGCGATGCGGGTCGAGGAAGTTGTGCTGCCGGTCGATATGGCACCGGTGGCGTTGTCGCGACTGTTGCCCAGGTCGCGCGACTACATGCTGATGGCTGCCTACGAAAACGACAAATGGACCTTCAACCCGGCCGACGATTTCCCGCTTGGGGGCGGCGTGACGCTGGTGCTGATGGCCGACCCCGCCGGGCGCGCATTGGTCGAAGATCAGATTCGCAGGCACGGCTGAGCAGAGCGAGGGCAGCGACGGAAAGCGTCAGAGTCGAAAGCGGCCTTTTACTTGGGCCCCGAGTATTCTTACTCTACCGTCTGCGCTCTACAAACATAGCGAAATGCCTGCTTCACTCTGCTGCGTGCAATCGTCGCGATGCCCGGCCCGACAAGTAACGCCGTGCCCGGTTCTGGAACCTCGCTTGTGCAATCGAAAACGGCGAAACCGTTGCTCCCCAAAGCCGTCCTGTTCCGAATGAACGATTAGAATAGCGCTGCTATTTGAACTGATGGTCGGCCGCTACCAGCGGCGGTTTGTGAACGCGGCTCGCGATCGGTTCAGCCGTGGTTTGACCCGTTGCCAGGGCTTCCATCCCTGCTCGATCCGTAATGTTGACTCCTCGATGGTCGATCCGCAACAGACCTTTCTGCTTAAACCGCAGCAAAAGACGGGAAACACTTTCAACGGTCAAACCCAGATAATTGCCAATCTCTTCACGGGACATCCTCAACCGAAAACGCAACGGGGAGTAGCCGCGGTCGGCATAACGGGTAGACAAATTGACCAGAAAAGCGGCGAACTTTTGTTCCGCCCGCATTTTGCCCATGACCAGCATCGCACTTTGGTCGCGCGTTATTGCATGTCCCAAAACCCGGTAGAAATGGTGCTGCAGGCTGGGAAGATCGGCAGAAAGCTGCTCAAAGTGAGTAAAGGGAATCGCGCACACTTCGCTGTTTTCTAACGCCACCACACTGCTGGCATGGCGCGCCGGGCCGATGGCATCCAGGCCAAGCACATCACTGGTCATCGGGAAGCCCAGGATTTGGCGCTCCCCGTTCAGATTGACGCGAAAGGTCTTGAAATGGCCGAAACGGACCGCGTACATAGTCTGAAAAGGCTCATCGACGCAAAATAGTTGCTCGTCGCGCAGCACTCGGCGGCGGGTGATGATCATGTCCAGCCGCGCGGTGCCAGCGACGTCCAGCCCGCTTGGCAGGCACAACTGGCTGAGGGCGCAGCTGCCGCACCTGATCTGTTCACGTTCAGTACGGGAGGGTAGGGGCGAAAGTTCAGTAATGTGCGTCATCCTTGTTAATCCCCGTGCAATGCCCGGCGTTGTAGCGGTGGCGCGCCGCAATCGAAAACGCGGTGCACATATTCCAGAGAATAACCGACTGACAACGGACCGGGCGGCCAAGCGTCCAAAATTGCCCCTACAACTATCACCATCACTCGCATTTCACGTCTGATAACTGATGGCTATATTGTCCATATCCAAACGGTAAGATTTGTTGATGCACATCAATCTAGGTCCAATTAATCCCCAAAGGTATTTTTTTTGCTTTTTTCCTTCAGGAATTTATAGTATTAATTGGGCAAGTTCCCGCCGTCGGGCGGACCAGTCAACATATGAAAACCTATTAGGGGATGCGAGTGCGAAACAATCTTCCGGTCACAAGCATTGAATACGTACTTCGAGAGGCTGAGACCATCGTCTCCAAAACCGATTTGCAAGGCAATATCACCTACGTCAACGGAGATTTTGTACGCATCAGTGGCTTTACCGAAACGGAGCTGCTAGGCGCCCCTCAAAATATCGTGCGTCATCCGGATATGCCGGCTGAAGCGTTTGCCGATTTCTGGACTACGATCAAGAGCGGAAAAGCGTGGAACGGCTTGGTCAAGAACCGCTGCAAGAACGGTGGCCACTATTGGGTCGATGCGACCGCCGCTCCGCTGATCGAAAACGGGGTCATCAAAGGTTACACGTCAATTCGGGTCAAACCAGAACGCCGTGACGTCGAAGCGGCAGAGCATGCATACCGCCAGATCAAGGCCGGTAAAAGCGCTCTGGCGGTAAAGGATGGGCAGGTAGTGCCGATCTCGGCGCGGCGCTCGGGCAAGTTGGCGAGCGTTTCTTTGAACATGAGCTTACTTATGGCCGGGTCTGTGATTGCATCCTTGTTCATGGTAATGCTTATCATCAACATCAAGGGAGGAGGGGCCAACGCCGGCCTTGAAGTTGCCTGCGCTGCCAGCGGGATTCTGGTGACGGCGCTCTTGAGCGTGCTGTTACGCGTGCGTATGCTCAAGCCGCTGTTGGCCTTGCGGCGTGAACTGGAGCGAATGAGTTCGGGAGATTTGAGCAACAAGATCCGGGTCGATGCTGATAACGAAATTAGTGCCGTGGCCCATGGTTTGCGGGTACTCCAAACCAATGTCCGCCTGCTTGTCGGACAGATTCAGGAGGTAACCGCAATAGTACGCGCGGGCGCGACCGAAATTACGCAGGGGACTGCGGACTTGTCAGCGCGAACAGAATCGCAGGCCAGTTCCCTTGAGGAAACGGCGGCGTCGATGGAAGAACTGACCGGCACGGTTAAACAGAATGCGGCTAACGCAGGCGACGCCAACCGGATGATGGCTGAGGCCTCGGACGGGGCCAGCAAGGGCAGGCATGCCATGGCAGACGTGATATCGACAATGTCTTCGATCCAGACTAGTTCGCGCCGCATCGTCGACATCATCAGTGTGATCGATGGCATCGCCTTCCAGACCAATATTCTTGCCCTCAATGCTGCGGTCGAGGCGGCGCGCGCCGGCGAACAGGGGCGCGGATTTACGGTAGTCGCCAGCGAGGTCCGAAACTTGGCGCAACGATCAGCGGCCGCAGCAAAGGAAATCAAGGGATTGATTGACGACACGGCCGACAAGGTCGAGGCCGGCGGTCAACTGGTCGAAGGCGCCGGTGCGGCGATGGATGCGCTGGTGGGCAGAATTAGCCAAGTGGCGACCTACATGAACGACATTTCCCATGCCAGCCGGGAGCAAGGCGAAGGAATTGACCAGGTCAACCAGGCCGTCGCGCAAATGGACGAGGTGACGCAACAGAATGCGGCGCTGGTAGAGGAAGCGACAGCGGCCGCAGAAAAACTCCAGCAACAGGCCTCTCACCTGTCCATGCTCGTCAATTCGTTCAAACTGAGTGCTTCATCTGCGCCTGCGCCGTCGGCAATGCACGCGCGCCACCATCCGCCGCGGTTGGGATCGCTGCCACAGGATGCGGTCACGCCGCTAATCTCGGTGAGAAAACGAGCTTGACAGCGCGCTTTGTGCGCAGAGCGCGCACCACTGGGCGCGTTGCCCCTTGGCGCACGGGGGACCAGCAGGCTTGCGGGCAAAGCTGGCCTGGGTGTGTTCCGGAATATCTGAAGGGCTACTTTCCTAAGATAGCAAAGGGTATGCTGTTGATACCGAGGGAGCCCGCGTTGCGCCGAACAAAAAGGCCATATTGTTCGGTACAACACCTGTGCGAAGTGGCGCAATCTCCCTTTAACCATGATCGAGGAGTCCGTGCTTGTCACGGGCTTGTCTCACGCTCCAGGGAAGACTTCATGAAATTATCAATAGCCAGCTTCAACACCGAAAACCTCATCACCGCCGGCATTCCAATCTACGGCGAAAAGCATCCGCACTTCACGCCCGAGCAGTACCGCCTCAAGACCGAATGGATCCGCAACCAGTTGCTGAAAATGAACGCCGATATCATCGGCTTTCAAGAAGTGTTCGAGGAACGCGCCCTGCGCGACTGCCTGACGGGCACGCCGATGTCGGACTGGCATCTGTTCGTCGCCAATCCGACCGGCGCCTTGCCGGTCAATGCGATCCTGAGCCGGTATCCGATCAAGGAAGCGGCCGTGGTCGACGCCATGCCGTCTCCCTTCCAGTTTTTCGACGACCGCCCGACCAGCGCCGCGCTGGACAGTGAACCTGTGGCCATCCCGATGGAGCGCTTCTCGCGCGGGGTGTTGACGGCGACGATTGCGTTCGGCGACCAGCTCACGCTCTGCGTAATGGTACTGCATTTGAAATCCAAGCGACCCATCCTCGCGCGCGGCGTCGGGCGTGACGAGGCCGACTTGCCGGAACTGGCGCGCGGCAGCGTGCGCTCGCTGATTCGGCGCGGCATTGAAGCATGCGGCGTGCGCCAGCTGTTGAGCGACATGCTGGCGCGCGACGAGACCGTGCCGATCTGCGTGCTTGGCGACCTGAACGACAGCGACAGCGCCGTCACCAGCAGCGTGATTTTGGGCGAAGAGCCGCGCCGCGGTTTGCCCCAGGATGAAAAGCTGCGCCGCTGGAAGCAAGTCCTGCAAAACTGCCGCGACGTGCAAGCGCGGAAAAGCCTGGAAAATTTCCACTACACGTACATTCATAACGGTCACTACGAAAGCCTGGACAATATTTTTGTCAGCAACCACTTTGCCGACGCCAATGTGCAGCGCATCGGCAAGGTGGTGGACGTGCGCCTGTTTAACGACCATGTGATCGACTCGGCCAATTCGATGGATCGCAAGCCCATGCATGTGACCGACCACGGGCAGGTGCTTGTCAACATCGATATCGGACCGAGCCAGTACCGGCAGTGATGCAATAATCAGCATGGGTGGTTATTATACGGGCGTATAATAACCGCATGAATCGCCCATCCAAACAGGTAGATGCGCAGCTGATCGCTTCCGGCCTGGCATTGTTGCCCCAGACCGGGTGCGGCGGCCTGTCCGTTCGCAAACTGGTGGAACACGCCGGCGTGAACCTCGGCATGTTCCATTACCACTTTAAAAACAAGGACAACTTCATCCGCATCTTGCTCGATCAGATGTACGAGGGGATGTTTCTTGAATTGCAGTTGCAAACCGCAGCCCGGGGTGACGCCGTGGCCAGCCTGCGCGCCGCCATCACCGTGCTGGGCCGCTTTGTGCTCAAGCACCGGGCCATGCTGGGCATGCTGCTGGCCGAAGCGGCGCGCGGTGAACCGGTTCCGCTCGCGTTCCTGCGCAACAATGCGCCGCGCCACGTGCACGTGCTGCTCAAGCTGGTGCGCCAGGGCCAGGCCGACGGCAACATCATTGGCCTTCCCGTGCAGCAGTTGCTCCCTTTTATTGCGGGTGGCGTCATCGCGCCTATGCTTGCCGGCAACGCCGCCGAACGCAGTGGCGCCATCGATGCCGGCATGGCCGCGCTGGTCGATGTTGCCTTGCTGTCGGAGCAGGCGCTGCTGCAGCGGATTGAACTTTCGCTGCGCGCCATCACTCTCATTAAGGAGGCGCCATGAAGCGACGTCGATTACTGCCGTCAATGCTGTTCCCGTTTGCCCTGTTCCCGCTTGCCCTGTGCGCGCTCTCTTCCGCCTGCAGCCCGGCTGTCGAGACGAGTTTCCCGGGCTATGCCGAAGGCGAATACGTACGCCTCGGCGCGCCGCTGGCCGGCACGCTGGTGCGCGTCCATGTCAAGACGGGCGAGAGCGCAATTGCCGGGGAACCTGCGTACGTACTGGAGCAGGGCAGCGAAACGGCCGCCCGGCTCGAAGCGGCAAGCCGCGTGCAACGCGCCGAGGCTTTGCTGGCGGACTTGCGCAAGGGCGCGCGCAGCGACGAAGTGGCGGCCATTGCAGCGGACCTGCACGGCGCCGAAGCTGCGCTTGCGCTCTCGCGCGCCAACTTGGAGCGCGACCGCAAACTGGTCAACGAAAGCTTCATTTCGCGCGCGCGGATCGACCAAAGTTCGGCCGCCGTGGCCGCCGACCGCGCTCGCGTGGAGCAGGCTGCGGCGCGCCTGCGCACCGCGCAAACGAGCGCGCGCAGCGACCAGGTAACCGCCGCCCAAAAGGAAGTGGAAGCGGCGCGCGCGCAACTGGCCCAGGCCCAATGGCGGCTGGACCAAAAGGCGCAGTCGTTCCCCACTGCAGGCCTGGTCAGTGACGTCTATTACCGGGTCGGCGAATGGGTGAGCGCCGGCGCTCCCGTGCTGGCCATTCTGCCGCCTGCCAACATCAAGGCCCGTTTTTTCATTCCTGAAGCGCGCCTCGGGCAGCTCAAGGTGGGGCAGGGCGCCACCATTGCCTGCGACGGCTGCGCCGCGCCCATCAAGGCGCGCATCAGCTTTATCGCACCGCAGGCGGAGTTCACGTCGCCGCTCATCTACAGCAAGGAAAACCGCTCCACGCTCGTTTTCATGGCGGAGGCCACGCCCGATGTCAGAGAGGCGGGCATGCTCCATCCCGGCCAGCCGCTGACAGTCACCCCGGGGCCGATGCAGGGGTCGCTGCCGTGAGCGGCGACGTCATCATCGACGTGCGCGGCCTGACCAAGTCCTATGACGGGCGCATCGTCGTCGACCATGTCGACATGCGCGTTGAGCGCGGCCGCATCTACGGCTTCCTGGGCCCGAACGGCAGCGGCAAGACCACCACTATCCGCATGCTGTGCGGCCTGCTCACGCCCGACGCGGGCGAGGGCACCTGCCTGGGCTACGACATCCGCACCCAGGCGCGCCAGATCAAGCGCCAGGTCGGCTACATGACGCAAAAGTTCGGCCTGTACGAAGACTTGAGCATTGAAGAGAACCTGGATTTTTTTGCGCGCGTGTACGCCGTTCCCCGGCGCGGCGAACGGATCACCGCCACGCTCGAACGGCTTGGCCTGCAATCGCGGCGCAAGCAGCTGGCCGGCGCGCTGTCGGGCGGCTGGAAACAGCGCCTGGCGCTGGCCGCATGCCTGATCCATGATCCGCAATTGCTGCTGCTCGATGAACCCACCGCCGGCGTCGACCCGGCCGCGCGGCGCGACTTCTGGGACGAGATCCATACCCTGGCCGCCGGCGGCATGACGGTCTTGGTCTCGACCCACTACATGGATGAAGCGGAGCGCTGCCACCAGCTGGCCTACATCGCCTACGGCAAGCTGCTCGCGCGCGGCAGCGTGGCCGAGGTGGTGGCCGGGGCGGCCTTGCTGACCTGGTCTGTCAGCGGTCCTGACCTGAACCACGCCGCCACGCTGCTGCGCAGCGCACCGTCAATCCGTACCGTCGCGCCTTTCGGGGCCACGCTGCATGTCAGCGCCGACAGCGCGCAGGCAATGGCGCACGCGATGGCGCAACCGGCGCTTTCCGCGCTGCAGGCCTCGCCCATTCCCACCAGCCTGGAAGACGTGTTCATCGCGCTGATGCAGAACGCGCGCGACAATGTGGAAGAGATCAGGCCATGAGCTGGCAGCGTTTGCTCGCCGTGCTGCTGAAAGAACTGCGCCAGGTGCGGCGCGACCGCCTGACGTTCGGCATGATGGTCGGGATCCCGATCCTGCAACTGATCCTGTTCGGCTTCGCCATCAATGGTGACGTGCGCAAGCTGCCGCTAGCGGTGCACGACGCCGATCACAGCACGTTTTCGCGCGGCTTCATTGCGGCGCTCGAAACGTCGCAGTACTTTCGCGTCGCGCACCAGATCGGCGGCTCGGCCGAAGGGGACGCGCTGCTGGCGCGCGGCGAGGTGCAGTTCGTCCTTATCGTGCCGGCCGATTTTTCGCGCAAGCTGGTGCGGGGCGAGCGGCCCGCGATGCTGCTGGCCGCCGACGCCACCGATCCGGCCGCCACCGGCAATGCGCTGGCCAATCTGAACGCCATTGCCGCGCGCGCGATCGGGCGCGACCTGACCGGGCCACTGGCGCACCTGCGGCCCCAGGAGGCGCCGTACGAGATTCGCAGCCAGCGCCGCTACAACCCGGAGGGCCTTACGCGCTACAACATCGTCCCTGGCCTGATGGGCGTGATCCTGACCATGACGATGGTGATGATGACGGCGCTGGCCATGACGCGCGAGCGCGAGCGCGGCACCATGGAAAACTTGCTGGCCACGCCCGTCTCGCCGCTGGAAGTCATGGTCGGCAAAATCGTGCCGTACATCGGCATCGGCTACGTGCAGGTGGCGGTGATCCTGGCGGCGGCGGTGCTGCTGTTCGACGTGCCGGTGGTGGGCAGCCTGTGGCTGCTCTCGGCGGTGCTGGTGCTGTTCATTGCGGCCAACCTGGCCATCGGCTTCACGTTCTCGACCATCGCGCGCAACCAGCTGCAGGCAATGCAGCTGACGTTTTTCTTCTTCCTGCCGTCGATGCTGCTGACGGGCTTCATGTTTCCGTTTCGCGGCATGCCTGCCTGGGCTCAGGTCATCGGCGAAGCGCTGCCGCTCACGCACTTCCTGCGCGTGGTGCGAGGCATTATGTTGAAGGGTAATACGCTGGCCGAGATCCTGCCCCAGGTCTGGCCGATTGCCCTGTTCGCGCTGTTGGCAACAATGGTGGCGCTGCGCCGTTTCCGCCAAACGCTGGACTGAGTGTCCCTGGGCGGATTTGGTACACTCCTTCCTTTTTACGCAGGCTTTCATGATGGCTGGACTACCCGAGCTGCGCGCAAGCGCGCTGCAATGCTTGCTGTTGAGCGACCCGGGCGCCAAGACCGCGGCCATTGCCTCCATGGCCGCCGCCTACAACAGCGAAGGCTGGGATCTGTACGCCAGCGCCGCCATCGACGCCGCCGGGACCATTCCCGGCCGTCCCGAGCGCCCGCTGCTGGTGCCCCCGCGCCTGGTCGGCCGGCGCTCGATGGTCACCGCAGAAGGGCGGGCAATGCTGGTCCACGCGCTCGCGCACATCGAGTTTAACGCGACCAACCTGGCTCTCGATGCGCTCTGGCGCTTCCCGGACATGCCCGCCGACTACTACACCGACTGGTTGCGCGTGGCAAAAGAGGAGGCGATCCATTTTTCGCTGCTCACAGCCCACCTGCAGGTGCTCGGCTTTGCCTACGGCGACTTTCCCGCGCATGACAGCTTGTGGGAGATGGTCGAAAAAACCCGGGGCGACGTCCTGGCCCGCATGGCGCTGGTGCCGCGCACGCTCGAGGCGCGCGGACTCGATGCCATTCCGCCGCTGCGCGCCAAGCTGGCCCAGGCCGGCGATATGGCCGCTGCCGTCATCCTGGACCGCATATTTGCCGACGAGATCGGGCACGTTGAAATCGGCAATCGCTGGTATCGATACCTGTGCGAGCAACGCGGCCTCGAGCCGCGCGCCGCCTATGCGACCCTGGCCGCGCGCTACGAAGCGCCGGTATTGAAGGGCCCTTTTAACTTCGAGGCGCGCCGCCAGGCCGGGTTTACCGAAACGGAGCTGGCAGACCTGGGGTGATGGAGAGTTTCAAAGTCTGCACAACATCGTCCTCGCGTACGCGAGGACGATGTTGTGCTGCTGCGCCGTCGTCCCTTCTGCTACAGCCTCGTTCGAGAGGACGATGTAGTGCTGCTGTACTATCGCTCCTTTTCAACTGCCTTGAACGCCGGGGCGATGTAGTGCTGCTGCACATTCTTCCTTATTGCCCCGTGCCGTGATCGTGGGCCGTTTGCGCACCGGCACTGCGAAGTGGCTAAGCGATCCGAATTTTGACTGAGTGCAGTTCGCGCGTGGGCACGAAGCCGAGATTTTCGTACAGCGCCCAGGCGCGCTTGTTGCTCGCGCTGACGTGCAGATAGGGGGTTCGCCCTTCGGCCAGGATCATGCCGCTCAGTTGCCGGATCAGGTGGGCCGCGTGGCCCATGCCGCCGTGCGCCGGGTGCGTGACGACGGCGCTGATTTCGCGGTAGCCGGTGCTGGCCAGGCGCTGACCGGCCATCGCCGCCAGCCCGTGGGGCGTGTGCACACCGATGTAGTGCCCCAGCGCAGCCGTGCGTGGGCGAAAAAATTCAGGATAGGCAAGGGCGGTCAAGTCCAGCATGGCGCCAATATCGGCCTCGCCCAGCGCCACGGCCGGCGTTTGGCACGGCGCGCCCGGGGCGCGCCTGGCGTCGTAGACCATTTGCAGTACCTGGAACGCGCTCTCGAGCTTCCAGCCCGCGGCAAGGGCCGGCGCGACGCCCAAAAAATACACGATTTCGCCCCTGTGCATGCAATCGAGCGCGCCAAGGTCCGCGCCCGCATGCTCGACGGCGCAAAACGGCGCAACATCGGGCGCGAATCGCAACAGCGGGCCGCACGCGTGCGCGAAGCCGGCGTGACTTGTCGTCAGTGAACTCCACATCGGATTGGCGAGCGTCCCGTGCATGGGTGCCTTGGTGTGAAAATTGGACGATGGTAAGCGAGCGGCCATGGCGATGGCTCGCCTTGATGATGCAATATGCCCGACAGCCGTGTTCGGTGAACTAAATGACCTGCTCGCTTGTCTAGAGTAAGGTTGGGCAGCCATGCCGCCTTGTTTCACGCGTCCTCATCCCAGGCATGGCGCCACGTTGCACTCTTCGCTGACCGGCAACGCTGCTGTGCGCAGCGGCCGGGGTTTTTCTCGTTCCGACAGCTTGCCCGAGCCTGTGGCTCATGGGCCCGCGCATTCTCGCGCCTGTCGCTTAACCAGCACGGCGCGCGCCCGGCAAGCCCGGCCACGCCTCACACTTTCAGGAGTTTGTCATGAAAAACATATTGATGCTGTTTTGTCTGCCCGCCCTGCTCACCGCATGCGGCGGCGGCAAGGGCGGTGCGCCAGCGGTGAACGATGCGGCGCCGGTGGTGGCGGCAACGCTGGAATCATCCGATTCCGAAGCGGAGCCCCTCGACCAGCCGGAAGGCGAACCGGTGACCGAAGCGGTGGACAGCGACGCCGTTCAGGATGCTCCCGTCGACTTCACGGTGCGCAACTATTTTCCAGAAGGATCCGGTGTAGCGCCGCTAACCGACGATGCGGGCGCAAGCGCAAGCCTGGATCCGCAAGCGGCAGGCTCGCTGCAGTTGCTGTACGTGTCGCCGGCCGGCTCGGACAGCAATCCCGGCACCATCGAGCGCCCGTTCAGGTCGCTCATCCGCGCGGCCAAGGCCAGCCGCGCCGGCGGCAAGGTCCTGGTGGCCCCCGGCGTCTATGAAGGCGGCTTTCGCACCAATGCCAGCGGCGCACCCGGCGCGCGCATTCTGTTCCTGTCGACCAGAAAGTGGGGTGCAAAAATCATTCCGTCAGAAAACTCCCCCAACAAGACCGCGTGGGACAATCGGGGCAGCCATGTCGATATCGTCGGTTTCGAGATCGATGGCAGTGCCTACCAGCGCGGCAAGAAATGGGTGCACGGCATTTACAACGGCGGCTCCTACGTGGCCATCCGCAACAACCACGTCCACCATATCGCCCAGACGGCCGCGTGCACGCATGCCGGCGGCGCAGCGATCGGGGTCGACAGCTATTACGGCGGGGTGAAGGGCGACGTCATTTCCAACCTGGTGCACGATATTGGCCCCGCCGGTTGCCGCTTCGTACAGGGAATTTATGTCAGCACGTCGGGCCGGGTCCAGAACAATGTAATCTACCGCGTGGCCGAAGGCGGCATCCACCTGTGGCATGACGCGAATAACGTCATCATTACCAACAATACGGTGACGCAGTCGAACACGGGCATCATCATTGGCGGGGGCAATTACTACCATTCGTCCGGGCCGAACGACCATACGGCGGTGTACAGCAACATTGTCTACGATAACAAAATGGGGATTTCGGAGCAGGGCCAAACGGGACGCAACAATACTTACCGCAACAACCTGGTGTACCAGAACGCGCGCTACGACTGGCGCCTGCAAAACGGGCTGTCGCACACGGGCACCGTCAGCGCCGCGCCCTTGTTTCTGGACAATTCACGCAGCAGCGACCCCAGCCTGAAGCTGAGTGCCGACTCGCCCGCCGTCGGTCATGCCACGCCCGAGTATGCGGAAAGCATCGACTTCGCCGGCCGCCCGCGCGATGCCCGCGCAGGCTATGACATCGGCGCCTTGCAACACTAGCGGCGCGGCGGGCGTGTGCGACCAGTTGCATTGCCGGTTTGCGGCTGAAGTCCCGACAGAGCGCAAGAGCGACGCCCTCAGCGCCAGAAATGCCAGATCTTGCGCGCCGTTTCCGGCGGCCCGTTGGCATCGAGATAGTCGAGGTATTTCGGGTCTTCGTCGTCGAACAAGTCTTCGCCGCCGCCCACAAAGGCACGGTTGAGCTCATCGATGGCGCGCGCGTAATCGCCTAGTTCGAACTGGCACTGGCCGAGCCGCATGTGCAGGAAAGGAATGCCGATACCGCCAGGGCAATGCATGACGGTGGACAGATTGTCGACGCCCGCTTCGTAGTCGCGGCCCAGGAAATTGGCGTCGCCGACCGCCGCCAGAATCCAGGTAGCCGCCTCGCAATCGATTTTCGGTTCCGGGAGCAAGTCCCAGGCTTGCCAGTACAGGCCGAGGGCGTCGGGAAAGCGGTCCTGGTCGGCGTGGGTGTCGCCAAGGGCGCATAGGCGGTCGATCTCCGCCTGTAGTTCAGTGCTAATCGGTGGCATGTGTAAGCGTTTATCCAGACAGTCTCGTCAGCTTGCGCCGGGCGCAAGCTTGGTCAATATTTAACATTCGAGCAGCCTACCACACCAGCCAGCGCGTCTGTTTCAATCGTGCATCGCTATCTGGACCGGCTGCACCATATTGGTGGCGCGCCGCTACGCCTTGGGCGCGGCCGGGATTGCGCTGTGCAGGCGTTGCTGGAGCAAGGCCACGACCGCCGCTTCCTCGGGTTGCAGCGCCGGCAAGTCATCGACCAGTTCCTGCTCGGTACGCGCGCGCGAGGCTTCAAGGATGGTGCCGTCGAGATAAGCGTCAATGACGGCGGGATGCACGTAGCATTTGCGGCAGATCGACGGCGTGCTGCCGAGCCGCTCAGCCACCGATTCGATGGCGCACGATATTTTTCTTCGCCCGGGTGTCGGAATCCCATATCTCGAACTCGCGCAGCGCGAGCGCGGCCAGAACGGTGCCCGAACAGGTGAGGACATCCTTGGCCGTGCGCAGCGTGATGCCGGCGCTGCTGTCGTTCACGTAGCGCAAGCGAGCCGACTTGGCGGCGGCAGGTGCATCGGCTAGCGCCAGCGGCGCAGTGGGAGCGGGCAAATCGCGCGTCATGGTTGAGCGTGCTTCATTCGGTACCCCACGCGCATTGCTGCAATACCGAAATAGTACGCTCGTTGAAGCGGTCCCGATGCCCGATTTGCGCGTAGGTTGGCAACAGTGTTGGGGACAGTGTTCGGGGCAATCCGTGCGGTGTTGGCTGCGCCGGTCTTACTGCAGGCCGGCAAGGCGCTGCGAGCGCAAGGTTTGGCTTGCATTGTCGAATAATTGCATGTTGGCCCGCGCCGCGCGCAGGGTGCTCATGTCGAGCGACAGGCTGCGTGCCGGCGTGGTGCTTTTGATGAGCGTGGCGTAACGGGCCGGCAAGCGCGTGGCGGCAAAGCGTTCGGTGGCGATCGCGCGCGACTGCGTGGCGGCCTGGCGCTGCGGTTCGGCCTCGTCCGGGGCGCTGATGATCTTCACGGCTTGCGAGTCGCCAGGGCACAGGGCGTCGGTCAGGGTAACGTGACCGGCTTCGGTGACGCATTTCTTGATGTCGGTGCCAACTGCAAACGCGCTTGATGCGAACACCATGCCGGCGAGGAAGATGGCGCGAGTGCTTGCTTGGCGTTTCATGGTCGTGCTCCCTGTCAGTAATTGAATCCAGTTTGGTCGATAGCGGAAGCCTTATCTGTTCGTTACCACACCGTGTTGTTTTTATATCGTCGGGATGTGATCGACGAACGCACGTGAGCACGCCAATATCAAGGGCGTACATGCAATTTCGCTGCGGTTGAAGCGCACAGCTGGCATGGAAAAAACGTCGCACCCGTGCGCGCACTTTTTTTCTGATGCTTGTACACTTGGTTACATCGTTGTGACCAATACTTACGCTGCGGCGAACCCAATTGCCATGCATATACGCGCTTATTTGTTGATATTGGCTGCCGGGATACTGATCCCGGCGCTGTTGCTGTCCGGTCTGGCTTTTCGGATGCTGCAGCAGGCCGAACAGCGTGCCGCGCTGGGCGCGCTGGGCGAGAGCGCCAACGGTGTTGCGCTGCTGGTCGACCGCGAACTGTACAGCGCCGAGGCTGCACTGCGGGTGTTGGCGGCCTCGCCTTCGCTGGCCGCGCGCGACGACCGCGCCTATTATGAGCAAGCAAAACGCGTGCATGCGGGCGACGATGGATGGAGTCTCTTGCTCGACGCCGACGGTCAGGCGCTGGTCAATACGGCCGTGCCGTTCGGCACGCCGCTCGGCGCCATGCTGGACCAAGCCAGCACGCGCGCGATGATCAAGGCAGGCAGAACCGTTGTGTCGGACCTGTTGCCGGCCGGGGTGGACGGCAAGCGCAGCACGACCATGTCTTTACCGGTGACGCTGGCCAATGGCAATAGTTACGTGCTCGTCAAAGCGTTTTCGACCGACCGGCGCGGCGGCCTCGAGCATGCCTCGCTCGAAGGGACGCGCGTGTTCGACGTGTTCACCCACCCGTCGATGTCGGGCTGGGCGGTGGCGGTGGCAGCGCCCGTCGCGCTGCTTGGGCGCTGTTCGCGCGATGCTTCTGTGGTGGCTGCCATGGGCCTGTTGGCCGCCACGCTGGTGGCCGTCGCGCTGGCCGGCTGGTTCGGGCGCAGGCACGTGCGTTCCATCAGGCGCGCGGTGCAGGCCGCCATCGGGCTGGGCAAGGGCGTCCAGCCTGCCGTGGTGCGTTCGCGCGTGATTGAATTGAACGAATTGCATGCCGCCCTGCAGGCAGCGGGCGAACAATTGCTGCAAGCGCATGCGTTTCGCCAGCATGCCGATTCCGAGCGCCAGTCGCTGCTCGAAGGCGAGCAACAAGCGCGCTTGGTGGCCGAGCAGCAAAACAGCGCAAAGGACCAGTTTCTCGCCATGCTGGGACATGAATTGCGCAATCCCTTGGCGCCGATTAGCACCGCCGCGCAACTGCTCAAGTTGCAAACGCCGGACGCGGCGCGCGTGCGCTACGCCAGCGACGTGATTGCGCGCCAGGTTGATCACATGAACAGTCTGCCGGGGGACTTGCTTGACGTATCGCGCGTCACGCGCGGGCTGGTGGTCCTAAACATGGAACCTGTCGAGCTGGGCCCCGTGATCGAACGCGCCCTGGAACAAACGGGCGAACTGGTGCTTGAGAAAAAACAGTCGCTGGTGCTCGACATGCCCCGTACGCCCATGTTGGTGCGCGGTGACAAGACGCGGCTGATCCAGATCTTTACCAACCTGATCAACAATGCCGCCAAGTACTCGCCCCCTGGCGGACAGATCGGCGTCAAGGTGCGCGCCGGCGACGGCGAGCTGAGCGTGGTGGTGACGGACAATGGCGAGGGTATTGCGCAGGACTTGTTGCCCCGCATTTTTGACCTGTTTTCACAGGGGGAACGCGCGCCCGACCGTTCGCCGGGCGGGCTTGGGCTGGGCCTGGCGCTGGTGCAAAGCCTGGTCAGGATGCGTGGCGGCAGCGTCACCGCCTGCAGCGCCGGTGCGGGGCAGGGCAGCACGTTTGCGGTGGTGTTGCCCTACAGCGTGCAGGCGGCGCCCGCCAGGACCGCCGCTGCGAGCACCGGGCCGGTTGCGCGTACCGCACCGGGGCATCTGGCGATCATGATCGTCGACGACAACATCGACGGCGCCATCAGCCTGTCGCTGTTCCTGGAAGACGCGGGCGGACACCGCGTGTCGACCTATTACGACGCCGGCACGGCGCTCGGCAGTGCGGCGGCAGAGTCGCCCGATGTGTTCATCCTGGACATTGGCCTGCCCGACATTACCGGATACGAGCTGGCGCGGCGGCTGCGCTCCATGCCGCAATGCAAGGATGCGCTGTACATCGCGCTGACCGGCTACGGGCAGGCAAAAGACAAGAAGCTGGCGTTCGAGGCCGGGTTCGACCACCATGTTTCGAAGCCGGCCGACCCGCAAGCCATTTTGAGCTTGCTGGGGGAAGTGCGGCGGCACGCCTGAACGGCCCGCGATTTGTTACCATGTCGGCATTCGAATCCGCCACCCTTGCCCACCATGCCCAAAAACAAGCGCCCCGTTCCCCGCAAATCCGCCACGTCCCCCGGCGAGGATGATGATGTGCAAGCACAGGCACTGGCTGACATGGCGCTGCTGCTGGCCGAGCGCGAGCACGCCGACGAGGAAGAAGACGCCGCCGCACTGCACCTGAAGGAAGACGAATTCGCCAAGCTGCTGCGCAACGCCTTGCGCAAAAAAAATGACGAGGTGTTGTACGGCGCCGTGGAGCGCGCGCGCGACGCCGACGTCGGCGCCTACCAGTACCTGCGCAGCCGCATTGAAGAAGCGAGCGCCACGCTCTTGCTGCACAAGGAAGGCGCGCCGGCCATGGAAATCAATGCCTTTGCGGTGCCGCTGTTCGTGCACAGCACGGGCGGCCTGAAGGAGGGGGAAGGTTTCCAGGACGGCGACGCGTTCGACGCGCTGGTAGCCAGCTTCAAGCAGGCGGGGCTGGAAAGCCCGGACGCGCGCGTGGTCATGATCAGCCACGCCTACGATGCCGACGAGGCCGACCGCATCACCTACAGCCACCTGAACGAGATGGCGCGCGACGCGGCCGCAAGTATGACCGAGAAGAAACTGGTGGCGCGCCCGGCCCTTGAACGCAGCATGTCGGGCTGGTCGCCGACCAGCTTTGGCGATGGCGACAAGGCGGTCGAGCTGCGCTTTTTGCTCGGTTTTGCGCTGAAGCGGGCCGACGATCCTTTTTACCAGGCGCCCGATGAGGAAGCGGCGGCCGACGCGTTTTTCGACGCCCGCATGGCGCGTTACCGGGCCTGGACCGAACAGGCCGCGCCGCTGGTGCGGCGCGTGCTCGCTGCCGACCCGGACAGCCTTGCCGTGCATTTCCTGTACCAGGACTTGTTTTTTGGCGCCCGCGAACAAGGGATGGATGAACTGGCGATGCTGCGCATGATGGCCGAGCTGGGCGCGGCGCTGGCGCAGCAGGCCGGTCCCGCGCGCGCTATCGTGGGGCCGGCCGACGTGGACGACGCGATGGTGTTGCGGGTATGCCTGATCGGCGAGGGCGGCGTGCTGCTGGCGACGTCGGACAAGGCGCTCGACCTGGCGGCCGACTTGCAGGACGAGGTCGATGATGTGTGCGACGCGCTGGGCACGCTGGGGGTGCAGGAAGTGTCGGTGGCGATGAAATTCGACAAGGATGGCAAGGCGCGCGATGAGCGGGCGTACGTCGGCGGCAGCGCCGAAGGTACCGTGGACAGCAACTAAGTAGACAGGCGCTTGCCGGGTAGCGCTGCGATGCCCGGCGGCCCGAGCAGAGGGTAGACAGGCGCTTGCGGCGTAGCGCTGTTATGACCGGGGGCCCGAGCCGAGGGTAGGTCGGAAAAGGGCAACGCCCGCATTCCGACAAGCGCCGCCGACAGCGCCCCTTGATTGGCAAGCTACAAAAGACGCGCTTTCCCAGCCAGCACCCTCAAACGCCGTCTCCCTTGCCTGCGACGGGCGCTCACGCAACCCATCTCACGGCGTCCCCGACTTCGCCAACAACGCCCACGCCACCGAGATCACCACCATGCCCGTCAGCGTCACGCACGCGCTGGTAAAAAACCACGCCGACAGCATACTGCCCCGGGTCGCATGTTCAAACAGGCACCCCAGCGCAAAACCGGCCAGCGTCAAGAACGACCAGCGCCGCAAGTAAGTCGGCAGGTAACGGCTCATGGTGCGGTTGTGCTGCCCGGCCGCATTGCGTTCGTACAAATTGCGCGCGGCGTTCAGGTCGCGAAACATCCAGTCAAAGAACAGGAAGCGGTACCACAGCGTCAGGAACGGCAACTGCGCGCCGGGGGCGTCGTCGGGTTGGTCGCAACGTGGCATCGGTCAGCTCCGCGTGGGTGGCAAACATGGCAAAAGGTTCGGTCCAACTATACCGAACCCGGCAACATTACGCCGCGCTTGACGTCACATCGCCAGCGGTCGGGGTTTTCCGATGCAGTATCCTTGCGCAAAATCGACGCCGATGGTGCGCAGGCTGACGAGAATTGCCGGGTTGCTGACGTACTCGGCGATTGTCTTGCGGCCCATCATGTGGCTGATGTCGTTGGTAAAACGCACCATTTCAAAGTCGACCTTGCTCGACGCCATACTCTGAATGAAGGAACGATCGATCTTGATGAACTCCACCGGCAACTGTTTGAGGTAGGAAAACGAGGTCATGCCGGTGCCGAAATCATCTAGCGAAAAACGGCAGCCGCGCGCCGACAGCGCTTCAATGAAGGCGATGGTTTTTTGCATGTTGGCAATGGCGCCGTTCTCGGTGATTTCAAAGCAGAGTTTGTCCGCCGGTACCGGCGAGGCGTCGATCAGGTCGGCGGCAAACTTGTGGAAGCTGGGGTGGCCCAGGGAACGGCGCGACAGGTTGATGCTGCACATGTCGAGCTGGTCGGTGTGTTCCGGGCGCGCCGCCAGCCACTGCAAGGTGCGTTCGAGTACCCAGCGGTCGATCTTGAGGATCACGTCGTAGCGCTCGGCGGCCGGCAAAAAGCTGCCCGGACCGACGGGCCCGGCGCGGCCATTGCGCAAGCGCAGCAGGATTTCATAGTGCTTCATGCCTTTGCCGTCATCGTCCAGCGCCATGATGGGCTGGTGGTAGAGTTGCAGCTGCTCGTTCTGGAACGCGTGCGTCAGGCGCGTGACCCAGTGCATGTCGCTGCGCCGCTGCGCGAAGTCCAGATCGCCGTGATAGTGGGTGTAGACGCGGTTGCGGCCGCGCTCCTTGGCACTGTAGCAGGCGTGGTCGGCCCGGCGCAGCGCATCCTCGACGCAGGCGGTGCCGCTGTCGATGGGCGTGAGCCCGATCGACACGCCAAGCTGGAACAGCTGGCCCCTGCAGACGTAGCGGAAGTTGCGCGTCACCTCGAGGATTTTGTGCGCCACGCGCAGCGCTTCGTCAATGTCGCAGTGCTCGACAATGAGGGCGAATTCGTCGCCGCCGATGCGCGCCAGCGTGTCGCGTTCGCGCACGTGCTCGCAGTACATGCCGGCCAGCTGCTTGAACAGCTCGTCTCCGGCCAAATGGCCGCAGGTATCGTTGACAATCTTGAACTGGTCGAGGTCCTTGTACAACAGCGCCGCATTGCCGCCACCGGGATGGCGCGCGCGTTCCAGCGAGCGCGCCAGGCGCGTTTCGAATTCGCGCCGGTTGACCAAACCGGTGAGGGCGTCGTGACTGGCTTCAAAGCCGAGCCGGCGCATCAAGCGTTTTGATTCGGTGACGTCGTGGAAAATGAACACGGCGCCAAGCAGCGTGCCGTCAGACAAGGTCACCGGCGCAACCGCGCTCTCGACCGAATAGCGCTGTCCCTCGCGGCTGACCATGGTCAGGTGCGGCAGGCCGGCGATCACGTACCGCTCGCCAAGGCAGCGCTTCAGGGCCTCGACGATCAGGTCGGCGCCGCCCGCTTCCTCGAATTGCAGCACCTGGCAAAAGGTGCTGGCGCGCGCCTCGTCGTCGGCCACGCCCGTCATGCGCGCGGCGGCCGGGTTGACCGAGGTGATATGGCCGCTGCGGTTTGTGGTGATGACGCCGTCGGTAATGGCGGCCAGGGTGACGAGTGCGCGTTCCTTTTCGCTGGCAGCGCTCAGCTCGGCAAGCTTGAGGTTGCTGACATCATGAATGACGGCCACGGCAATGCGCGCCACGCCGTCGCTGTCGGTGATGGAAGCCGTGGTGACGGCAAAATGCAGGCGCGTTCCGTCGCCGCGTTCGTAGAGCAGTTCTTCGGTCGAGGTGGCCTCATGGTTCAACAAGGTGCGCGCCAACGGCAGGTTTTCGGGCGCGATGCGCTCGCCATGGGCGTCGATGAAATTGTAGTGGTCGTAATCGCGGTAACTGCCGACGTCGTCGACGCTGCGTCCAAGCAAGATTGCGGCGGCGTGATTTTGGTAGGTCAGCTTGCCGGAGGGCGCTTCGGCCAGCACCACCCCGGAGGGCAGCTGCTCAAGGATGTTGGCAAAGCGGGCGCGCTCCTTGGTCAGCTGGGCCAGCAGTTTTTCTTTTTCCAGCTCGGCCGCCTTGAGGCTGTCGATGGCCACGCAGGCACCCATTGCGCAGGCCGGAATACTGACAATTGCCTGGCCTGCAGGCCGGCGTCTCGCGTGACTGCCCGGATGGGGAATCAAACTCCTTCCAAGCGGCAGTGACATTCACATTGAAATTGACATTGACATTGACATTGAGAGTGTTTGGCCTGAGGGCTTGCCGCATTTCCATTGCTGGGCTATTCCTTTTGGTAGATCAGGCCAAACAGCAGCAGGATGACCGCGATCAGCGCGGCCGCGAGGCGCCAAGGCGGCAGGTACACATCGGGAATGATCGCCTTGTCGAGGGTGAGCGGGATATTGTTGACCGTCATGGCGGCAAAACACAGGCCGCTCCAGAACAACAGGCGGTGGCCGGTGCGCCGGTAGCTGGCCAGCAGCAGCCAAGCGCAGGCAAGCGAGGTCAGCGTGCATAGAAGGACAATGTGACGGGCATCAGGTGTCCTTTCGCCATTTGAAGGCGTCGGCAAATTGTTGCGCCTTGCGATCGAGGCTGGCGCGGATAAGGTGGGTGATCTCGACCAGCTGGCGGGCGTACAGTTCGGCCAGGGCATCGACGGTATGGCGCAGGCCCTCGAACGTGGGCTGATATCAGTAGCAGTAGCTGCCAGCCTGGCTGCAAGCGGCGTGGCTGGAACCAGGGTGGCTGGAACCAGGGTGGTCGGGAAAAGTTTGGCCGGAGCTAGCTTGGTTGGAGGAATTTTCTCCCGGAATAGGGTAGCCGGAAGAAGCTTCGCCGGAAGTGGTATGGCCGAGGGATGCTTGGCCGGGAGATGCCTGGCCGGAAATCGTGTGGCCCGAAGACGCTTGACCGGATGTAGTATCGCTGGAGGTCGTGTGGCCGGAAAAAGCTTGGTTGTTAAAACCTTGTACCGAATAGGCATGGCCGGATGCAGCATGGCCGGTAGAATCCTCGCTGGTACCTTCTTGGCTAAAACCAGCTTGGCCGGAAGTAACTTGACCCCAAGACGTGTCGCTGAACGCGCCGTTGGAGGACCGGTGCGCGGCGATCATGCCGCTGCCGCACAGAACGGCCATCAGCGCGTGCGCGGTTTTCGTGCTGATGTACGAGTCAACCGGCCAGCCCCGCATCGCTCCACAACTCGGCCTCGGTCGCGCGTAGCAGCAGCAAGGCTTCCAGGTGCGGCACGGACCGGATGCTGGTCAGTACGAAGCGGCGTATGTCTGCGGGAATCGGTGGCGGCGCCATGACAGGAACTTCCGGTTGCAAGGCAAGGGGGAGCCATTTCATGCGATTCCAAAATGCAATGCCATCTCCTATCGTGCGCGCCTTCAGCGTTCAAGGACGTAGGTGCCAGGGGCCGGGCACAGGCCGCGAGCGACCGGCCGCGCCGGTACGTCAGGCCTGGGCGCCACGCGTTCGAACCAGCGCAGCCATTCTTCCCACCACGACCCGTCATGCTCCTGCGCCGTCTCGATCCAGCGGTCGGGGTCGGTGTAGCAGCCGCCGCGCTGTTGCAGCGCGGTATAGTAATGGCGCCCCTTGTGCCCCGGTTCGCTGACGATGCCGGCGTTGTGCCCGCCGCTGGTGAGTACGAACTGCACTTCGGACGACGGCATCAGGTGAATTTTGTGCACCGACCGCCATGGCGAAACATGGTCGGTCATGGTGGCCACCGCGAAAATCGGCAGGCGGATATCGGACAGCGCCGCCGGACGTCCGTTGACATGGTAGCGGCCCGAGAACAGGTCATTGTTGAGGAACAGCTTGCGCAGGTAGTCGCTGTGCATGCGGTAGGGCATGCGCGTGGCGTCGGCGTTCCATGCCATCAGATCGGTCATGGGCGCGCGCCGCCCCAGCAAATACTGGTTGACCGCCAGCGACCATACCAGGTCGTTGCTGCGCAGCAGGCGGAAAGCGCCGGCCATCTGCCGGTTGTCGAGGTAACCCTGCTGCCACATCAAGTCTTCAAGCCAGGCGATCTGGCTTTCGTCGATGAACAGCATCAACTCGCCCGCTTCGCTGAAGTCGACCTGGGCCGCCAGCAGCGTCATGGACTTGAACAGGCCGCTCTTGTCACAGCCCATGGCGGCGGTGGCGATCGCGAGCAGCGTTCCGCCCAGGCAGTAGCCAACCGCGTTGATGGCCTGATCGGGCACGATGGCGTGCACCTGATCCACGGCCGCCATGACGCCGTCGCGCAGGTAGTCTTCCATGCCCACGTCGCGGTCTGCTGCGGTCGGGTTGTGCCAGGAAATCATGAATACGGTGTGTCCGCGCCCAACCAGATAGCGCACCAGGGAATTGTGCGCAGACAAGTCGAGGATGTAGTACTTCATGATCCAGGCTGGCACGATCAGCAAAGGCTCTGCGCGCACGGTGTCGGTGGCGGGCGCATATTGGATCAGCTCGATCAGGCGATTGCGGAACACGACTCGACCGGGCGTGGCCGCAACTTCGATCCCGGGGCGGTAGGCCTCGGACCCGGCTGGTGCAGCGTTGCTGAGCCGGCGCTGGTTGTCTTCGGCCAAGTTGATTGCGCCGCGCACGAAATTGGCGCCCCCTTCGGCCAGCGCCGCGGCCGAGACGTCCGGATTGGTGGCGATGAAATTGACCGGCGAGAACAGGTCAAGCAGCTGGCGGGCCGAGAATGAGACCACTTGTTCGTGATGCCGCGTGACACCGTCGATGCCGGTGGTAGCGTTGTACCACCACTGCTGATTAAGCAGGAAGGCTTGCTGCATCAGGTTGTACGGCCACTGCTGCCATGCGGGACCGCGAAAGCGCCGGTCCTGCGGCAGCGGCTCGATGACCGGCTCAGTGTCGCCCAACGCGGCGCAGGCGGCGTAGCCGAGCCAGCGTAAATCCTTGTTGATCGCCTTTTCGACCAGCAAGCCCCACTTGCCGGGTGACTGTGCCAAGTGCATGCCCCAGTCAAGCCAGGCGAGCGCGAGGCTGGTGGGCGAAATGCCCTGCGTGAACTGGCCCATCATGGCGTGCAGCATGCGGTCAATATTGGTGGGCGGCTCGGGCGGCTCATGGTAGAGCACGGCAAAGTCAGTTCGCTTTTGCAAGTCTTTCCTGCGGTCCTGCCCGACGTGTTGGGACATGGCGCGGCTCCTGCTGTCAGTGAAACGCCAGCTTCTTACGCGTGTCAAATTGGGGCTTGATCGGCGTCAAACGTGTGCCGCTGGTGTGGGGTTTGGCTTACTGTAGATTGCTGGTGTAGCGGCGATTTCAAAGGAGCTTTTTGAATGGCAACGAACCCTCCAACGCAGGCAAACGACGGCACCGTTGCGCAGCCGTTCGTGCTGCCAATTGCGCGCGAAGAAGTACAGGTCTCCGTGCGCCAAATCGACACCGGCCGTGGCGTGCGCATTCACAAGACAGTAAGCGAACAGGATCACCGCATCGACCAGTCCCTGCTGCGCGACGTTGTCAGCGTCAGGCGAGTTCCGGTCGACAAAATAGTGTCCCTCTCTGAAGCGCCAGCGGCGCGTCAGGACGGCGACACATGGATTGTGCCCATTCTCGAGGAAGTCCTGGTAGTGGAAAAACGTTTGCGCATCAAGGAAGAGGTTCACATCACGCGCACCGCGCATGCAGAACCTTTTTCCGACACCGTCGTCTTGCGCTCGGAGCATGTCTCCATCGAACGATTCGACGAAGGCCCTGAACCCGAAGTCAATTCTACAAACGGAGGTACACATCATGCAACACACACTGATCGCCGTCTTTGATAACCGCAGCGATGCACAAACGGCGCTGGAAGATCTGGTCGCGTCCGGCTTTTCCCGCAGCGTCGCGCGCCTGTCCGAAGGCGACCCCACCGGCCAGACCAGCCTGGAAAGCGGGTCCGCACATGGCAGCTCCGCCAGCGCCGGCGCGGCGACCAAGGACAACTCCATCGGCGCGAGCATCAAGAATTTTTTTGGCGACATTTTTGGCGCAGACCGCAGCACCGACGCCCAAATGTACTCCGATGCCGTCAACCGTGGCCACTACGTGCTCACGCTGACGGCCGACAGCGAACCTGAAGTGGAGCGCGCGGCCGACATTGTGGAGCGCTACGGCCCGGTTGACATCGACGAGCATGCGCAGCAATGGGGGGCGGGCGCCACCGGCGGCCAGGACAGCATGCGCATGGGCGCCGGCGCCATGCAGCAAGCGTCGGGCATGGCGCAGCAGGCCAGCGCGCAGTCAGGCATGCAGTCGGGAATGCAGTCAGACATGCAGGCAGGCCAGCGGCCGCTGCAGGGTTCCGGCATACAAGGTACGCAATACCAGGATTCCCAGCAGCGCGCCGCCGACACCACTGCCATTCCCGTGATCCAGGAAGAACTCAAGGTGGGCAAGCGCGAGGTGCAGCGTGGCGGTGTGCGCGTCTATCAACGCGTGGTGGAAACGCCAGTGAACGAAACGGTCGGCCTGCGTGAAGAGCATGTCAATGTCGAGCGGCACGCAGTGGACCGTCCGGTCAGTGCGGCCGATGTCAATGCATTCCAGGAAACGACAATCGAACTGCGCGAGTCGGCCGAGGAAGCGGTTGTTGAAAAAACCGCGCGCGTCGTCGAGGAGGTCGTAGTCGGCAAGGAAGTGTCGCAACGCCAGCAAAATATCAGCGATACCGTACGCCGTACCGAGGTCGAAATCGAGCAGCTCACGCCGCACGACGACGCCTATTTCCGGGGCCACTGGAACAGCATGTATGCCCGGTCTGGCGGCGCCTATGAAAATTATGCCCCCGCTTACAGCTATGGCAGCTCGATGGCCAATAACGAGAAGTACCGCGGCCGCCCATGGAACGATGTCGAAGGTTCCTTGCGCAGCGACTGGGAAACCCGCAATCCTGGCTCCACGTGGGAAAACATGAAGGCGGCGGTACGGCACGGGTGGGAACGCATTACGTCATAAGGGCGCAGTGCCAAGGGAGAGGGCAAGCGTACTGGCGTCAGAAGGCGCCAGTACGCTTGCCGGCGGCATTTGGTAGCGGCGCGACGCTAGAGGATGAATAATTGTAAATATTACACAAATGGCAATGTCTCATGGTAGGATGAGATCTTTTCTTTTCAACACATTTCCAAAGACCAATGCTCAAACTGGCTTTCGTGCACACACTTTCCATCGTCGTCGCTGCTATCGGCACGGCCGTTTTGAGCGTGAGCAGTGCCAGAGCTGCCTCGCCAGAGCTTACCCTGTCCGCGGACCAGTCTCACGGCGAGTCGCTGCCTCGCAAGCGCCATATTGGCGACGTATCGTATCCCACGATGTGGCGAATGCAACAGCGCGTCGCTGCCCTGCTACCCAAGAATGCGACCTTGATTGCACCTGTTCTTCGCCTGTCGCTCAAAGGCATGGGGCAATTTGACCGGACTGAATTTCAGCCCGAATCCTGGGCCGTGGCAATTGTTGGCAAGACAGTTGATGAACGCGTGCCCATGCGCCGTGGGGGCTACTTCGCGGTGCCGGCGCTGCCGCAGGCGCAGGTCCGCAGTGAAGATGCAATCGTCATGTTCAATGCCCGTGAGCGCAAAAGCTGGTTCGACGTGGGCTGGGATGTGCGGGTGCCGTCGGGTGGCACGCTTGCCTATACCCAATTTGGTCAAGCGCTGGCTGAACTGAAACGGGCACAGGATGACATGCCATGGTGGGACATCATGGCAATTCCTGAAAAAAATGCCAGGTTTGATGCCCTTCGCGCGTGTTTTACCACTGACAAGGGAAATATTCTGATCGCCGGGGAGCCTGCCGGGAAGAAACTGAGTCCCCATTGCTCGCTGCTGACGTTCGACCCGCAACGCTTGAACGGCGATCCGGCCATCGCCTTTGTCGGCGGCCTCGATTTTGTTACGCTCGACAATGCGGCCAACTACACGGTGGACACGGGCGACGCCTTGTAAGCCGGCATACGGCGCCGACCTGATGCAGAGAAACCTCCATCGCCGCAGGAGCCGACGTAAAACTGTCTGCGTCGGTTCGTGGATGTCCACGCGCAAGGGTGTTGCAGAAGGGGAGCCGTGCAGCAGCGTTACATCGTTCCCGCACACGAGGATTTTGCAAGCCGTCCCAGGGCCATTGGCCATCCAAAAAATGTGCCGCTTGGGAACGCGAAAAGCATACCTGCATCGCCTTTGCGCCCGGGGCGCTGCGAGAACGCTGTAGTGCAGGTTTGCGGGTGGCGGACCTTCGCGATTTTGCTCACCAGTGAATCGCAAAACGTTTTGCCGCACTTTCGGTCGCCAGGACGATGTCCCGCCGCCGTGTGATTGCTGGTCACGCGGGTGAGCTGAAAAGCAGGCTACACGGCTTCGGTCGCGGGCAGGCTGATCCGGTTGCGGCCCATGTGTTTGGCGCGGTACAGGGCGGCGTCGGCGGTGGCCACCAATTGGCTCGGATCGGTGTCGGTGGCGGCAAAGGCCGTGGCCGCGCCTATGCTCACCGTGACATGCTTGCTGCCGCTGCCGTGCGGCACTTGCAGTTGCTCGATGCGGCAGCGGATCCTTTCAGCGACAATTGCCGCGCCCTTGAGCGCCTGGTTGGGCAAGATCACCGCAAATTCTTCGCCGCCATACCGGGCCACCAGGTCATTGGCGCGCATCTCGTGGGCGACGGCGCCGGCGATGCGCTTCAGGCATTCATCACCACCCAGATGGCCATTGGCATCGTTGAACGCCTTGAAGTTGTCCACATCAACCATCAACAGCGACAGCGGCTGGTGTTGGCGCATGGCGCGTGCCCATTCGGCGCGCAGCGTATCGTCGAAGCAGCGGCGATTGGCAAGTCCGGTCAGGCCGTCGCGCGTGGCGAGTTGCTCGAGCGCATTTTGGGCCGCTTTTTCTTCCGTCATGTCGCGCAGCGTTTGCACCACGGCCGCCAGTTCGCCGTCGTCGTTGAAAATAGGACTGGCGTCGGCCGCTAAGTAGCGCCGTTTTCCGCAGCGCGGCATGTCGCACCAGCTTTCAGCGCACAGGGCGCTGCCGGTGAGCGGATCGCGGCTGGAGTGGGGATACAAATGGACAATTTCATCGGTGCGGTTCTGGATCAGCAGGTCGGCCAGCGTGGGCTGCGGCGAATCGTAAAAGCTGCGCCAGTGGTCGTGCGTGCCGAGCATTTCACGAGCGGGCACGCCGGTCAACTTTTCACAGGCGCGGTTCCAGATGATGACGCGGCAATCAGCGTCCAGGACAAACGTGGGCACAGCGAGCATTTCCATTAGTTTATTGGCAAATGCACGCTCCTGGTCCGGCGCGTGGTAGCTGCTGTGTAGGCGCTGGGCCCGCGGTGAACTGGTCATGTGCCATCCCTGGTAAATACTTCCTGCGGGAAAATAATTGACTCCCGACAAGTCATTCTCCTACAGTGGAGACCGGTTCTTTTGATCTAGAACAAGCGAGCGTTCATTCACCTTCACAGCACGGCAAAAGCCTGTGGTACAGGAAACGACAAGCGCAACAAGGTGCCGACCCCCGGTTCGCTTTCAATGGCAAAGCGCCCGCCGATCGCGGCGGCACGGTCGCGTATGCCAGGCAAACCACTGCCTTGGCCCTTCACGCCGGGTGTCATGCCGACGCCATTATCTTGCACCGTCAACGTCAACACGCCGCCGCAACGTTGCAGTTCGACACTGACGTCGGTCGCGTGCGCATGCCTTGCCACGTTTGACAATGATTCCTGCAAGATGCGAAACACCATGGCGTCGCGTTTCTGGTCGGCAGGATAGTGATAAACGCCCGGTTCGGCCCGCAATGCGTGGCGGATGCCGTGCATGCGCGAAAACTCCTTAAGCTGACACTCAATAGCGCTGCCCAGCCCATTTTCAAGGGCGACTGGCCGCAAGTCGTTGATCACCGCGCGCAGCGACTGTATCGTCAGGTCCAGGTTGCCCATCATGCAATCGACTTTTTGGGTAATCATCGGATGGGCGCCCGTGGTGCTTACATGCAGCAAAGATAAATCGATCTTCAGCGTCAGCAGGTTCTGACCCAGGTCGTCGTGGATATCGCGCCCGATGCGCTGGCGCTCGGTTTCGCGCACTGTTTCCTGCTGGCGGGCAAGTTGGCACAGGGTGTCGTGGCTCGCGGCCAGCGAACGCTCGGCCGTCAGGCGCGCGTGGCGCTCGACGGCAAGTTGCGCTTCGTGGTCCGCCAGCAAGTCGTCCAGGCGCAAGTGGCGCTTGAGCAGCGCATAAAAGCCCCATCCCAACAGCAACATCCAGACAATCGCGGCGAGCAAGGCGGGCAGGGTAGTCATGTCAATCTCCGGTTTTCCGACGATGTCCAGCAATCTCCGATAAAGTTACATTAGGGAATCTTTACGTAATTGTCCGAAATCAACTGAGTTTCATGGTGGCATCAACTCAGATCAAGCCGGGTTTTTCCAGTACCACGCCGCGCCTTGCTATAATAGAGGGTTGACGATTAAGGTTATCCACGTGACTTACAGCATCAAAGAGATTTTCTACACCTTGCAGGGCGAGGGCGCGCACGCCGGCCGGCCGGCCGTGTTCTGCCGATTTTCCGGCTGCAACCTCTGGAGTGGACGCGAAAGCGACCGCGCCACGGCTGTCTGCAGCTTTTGCGATACCGATTTCGTCGGCACTGATGGCGAGCTGGGCGGCAAATTTGGCGCAGCCGCCGAGTTGGCCGCGCGCATCGACAGCCTGTGGCCGGCCGCTTATCCGCAGACCAAGTATGTCGTGTTCACCGGCGGCGAACCGCTGCTGCAGCTCGACGCTGCGCTGATCGACGCCATGCACGCTGCCGGCTTCATGATCGCCATCGAAACCAACGGCACGCTGCCGGTGCCGCCGGGCGTGGACTGGATCTGCGTCAGCCCCAAGATGGGTGCGACGCTGGTGGTGGCCAGGGGAAGCGAAATCAAGGTTGTCATCCCGCAGGCGCAGCAGGATTTGCGTGCCTACGAACAGCTCGACTTCGAGCATTTTTTCGTGCAGCCGATGGACGGCCCGCTGGCCGAGTACAACACCGGCCTGGCGATCGAGACCTGCAAGCGCAATCCGCGATGGAAATTGAGCCTGCAAACCCATAAACTTTTACACATACCTTAAACGCCCAAGTCCTTATGCTCACGATCACACGCAAGCTCGAATTCGATGCAGGTCACCGCATTCCCGACCATAAAAGCCAGTGCCGCAACCTGCACGGGCACCGCTACACGCTCGAAATCACGCTGACGGGCGCCGTCATCCAGGCCGAAGGCAATTCCGACAATGGCATGATCATGGATTTTTCGGACATCAAGGCGCTGGCCAAGGAACACCTGGTCGACCTTTGGGACCACGCCTTTCTGGTCTACGACAAAGACGACAAGGTGCGCGACTTTCTCGCGTCGCTGCCCGGCCACAAGACGGTCGTCATCGACCGCATCCCGACGGTGGAAAACCTGGCGCAGATCGCCTTTGACATCTTGAGAGCGGCCTACACCGACCGTTTCGGCACCGGCCTGCACCTGCACAAGCTGGTGCTGCACGAAACCCCCAACTGCTGGGCCGAGATCACCGATGCCTGATGCGCCCTTCATGCTGCTGGCGCTCGAGCAGGCGCAACATGCGTGGAGCCTGGGCGAAGTGCCGGTGGGGGCGGTCGTGGTGAAAGATGGCGCGGTCATCGCCACCGGCTTTAACCGGCCGATCGGCAGCCACGACCCGACCGCGCATGCCGAGGTCAATGCCTTGCGCGCGGCCGCAGAAAAACTGGGCAACTACCGGCTGCCCGGGTGCGCGCTGTACGTCACGCTCGAACCGTGTTTGATGTGCGCCGGCGCGATGATGCATGCGCGCCTGGCGCGTGTCGTTTACGCAGCGAGCGACCCCAAGACGGGCGTGTGCGGCTCGGTGCTTAACCTGTTCGAGCAGCAGCAGCTCAATCACCACACGCAGGTGACCGGCGGCGTCATGGCAGTGGAGGCGGGCGCTATGCTCAAGGCGTTTTTCGCCGAACGGCGCAGTGCCGCGCGCCGTCCCAAAAATGGTATGCTCGTAGTGGACCCATCGGACCCATCGGAACCATCGGACCAATCGGAGCTATAAGGGCGCGGGCGGTTCAAGCCCAAAGCGCGACGACAGGAGATCAGCTTGCCTCGTACTAAACTGGTAAACAAAGAAAAGAGCGACACCGCGCCAGGCATCGTTCGCCTCGCGCTCGAAATGCGCGCGCCCTGGGAACTAGGCTTTGCGCTGGCATCGCTGCCGTTTCTGCGCGGCGCGCCCAAGGGCGACGGCCATCCGGTGCTGGTGTTTCCGGGCCTGGCGGCGGGCGACCTCACCACCGTCGTCATCCGCCGCTTTCTGAACGACCTGGGCTACCCGGCCTACGCGTGGGAACAGGGCCTCAATTTCGGTCCGCGTCCGGGCGTGCTTGAGGCGTGCATCGAACAGATCGGCCAGCTGCACGAGGCGCATGGCCGCCCGGTCAGCCTGGTCGGCTGGAGCCTGGGCGGCGTGTACGCGCGCGAACTGGCCAAGATGATGCCCGACCACGTACGCCAGGTCATCACGCTCGGCTCGCCCTTCACGGGCAGCCACAAGGCGACCAACGCGTGGCGCGTGTACCAACTGGTGTCGGGCGAAAAGGAAGTCGACGAGGCGCGCTTTGCCGCGCTCAAGGAAACGCCGCGCGTGCCCACCACCTCGATCTACAGCCGCACCGACGGCGTGGTGGCCTGGCAGTGCAGCGTGGAGCAGGAAACGGCCACCTCCGAAAACATCGAGGTCCACGCCAGCCACGTAGGCATGGGCATGAACCCGACCGCGTTGTATGCGATCGCGGACCGGCTCTCGCAGGTCGAAGGCGACTGGAAGCGCTTTGACCATACCGTTCACACGGGCCTGAAAAAGCTGTTGTTCCAGGACCCGAACCGCTCCTCGTGGCCGAATCCTTTTTTCGGTTTCTATTAGGCTCCGGCACGCGCTTATCAAAGGAAGTCAAGCATGAAACACCTGAGCGCCCTGGATGCCACCTTCCTTCACCTTGAGACGCTTGACATGCCCATGCACGTGGGCGCGCTCCACCTGCTCGATCTGCCCGCTGGCCTGAAAGGCGAGTACATCGACGCGCTCAAGCGCCATATTCACAAGCGCATGCACCTGGCTGCGGTGTTTGGCAAAAAACTCGCCTTCATGCCGCTCGATATCGCCAACCCGGTGTGGGTTGACGCTGGCGACGTCGACCTCGATTATCACATCGGCCAGGTCAGCCTGCCGGCGCCGGGCACCCAGCTCCAGCTCGAAACGTGCGTGGCGCGCTTGCATGCCGGCCTGCTCGATCGCAGCCGGCCGCTGTGGGAGTTCTATCTGATTGGGGGCCTCAAGTCAGGCCAGGTAGCCTTGTATGTCAAGATCCACCATGCGGCGCTGGACGGGCAGGGCGCAGGCGTGCTGGCCCAGGCGCTGCTGGACGTGACGGCCGCGCCGCGCCGCGTCCGTGCGCCGCCCCCGCGCGAGGGCGCCCCGCACCAAGTGTCGGCGCCGGGCATGCTCAAGGCCGCCCTGCGCGACACGTATGACCAATGCGCGAAGCTGGTGCGCGGCGTTCCGACGGGCGTACGCGCCGCCGCCGGCATGCTCGCGCCCGGGGCCGACGGCAAGCGCCGCCTGGGCTGGCCCGCCAGGCTGGCGCTCGCGCCGCGCACGCCTTTTAATGTCAGCATTACCAGCCGGCGCGCGTATGCGACCGTGGCGCTCGACCTGAAACAGGCGCTGGCGCTGGGCAAAACCTATGGTGGAACGCTCAACGACGTAGTGCTGTGCATCGTCAGCGGCGCGCTGCGGCGCTACCTGGACCAGCACGGCGCCTTGCCCGATGAGCCGTTGGTGGCGGCAGTGCCGGTCAGCCTGCGCGCGGAGGGCGACACGCAGATGAACAACCAGGTCAGCATGATGCTCATGAAACTGGCCACCGACCAGGCCGACCCGGTGCTGCGCATGCACGCCATCGTCAAGGCGTCGGCTCAGATGAAAAAGACAGTGGCCGGCGTCAAGTCGGTGCTGCCGATTGATTGTCCCAGCCTGGGCCTGCCGTGGCTGTTGAGCGTCCTGGTGTCCCTGTACGCGCGCGCGCGCCTGGCCGACGCGCTGCCGCCGGTGGCCAACGTCATCGTTTCCAATGTGCCGGGGCCGCGCGTTGCCATGTACCTGGCCGGCGCCCGGGTGACCAGCAATTTTCCGCTCTCCATCGTCACCCACGGCCTGGCGTTGAACGTCACGGTGCAAAGCTACGACGGCGCCCTCAATGTCGGCATGCTCGCATGCCGCCGCGCGCTGCCCGATATCGGCCTGTTCGCCGCCTGCATGGCGCATTCGCACCAGGAACTGCTGGCCGCAGGCGAACCTGGCGCGCCAAAAAAACGCGCCACGGCCAGCAAGACGGCGCCGCGCAAGGCGCGTGTCGCCAAGGCGGCCTGATGCCTTATACGCGCGTCAACGGGGTTCGCATCGCTTACCAAACCTCGGGCGACCCGGCCGGGCCACCCCTGCTGCTGATCATGGGCCTTGGGATGCAGTTGACCGGCTGGCCGGAAGACTTTGTCGAAGGCTTGACGGAGCAGGGCTTTTACGTGATCCGTTTTGATAACCGGGACATCGGCCTGTCCGACAAATTCGAGCATGCGGGCACGCCCAATGTGCCGCTCGCCATGCTCAAGATGCTGGTGCGCTGGCCGCTCAAGGGCGCCTATACGCTGGCCGACATGGCGCGCGACGCGGTGGGCGTGCTCGACGCGCTGGGCGTGGCCAAGGCGCACGTGGTGGGCGCCTCGATGGGCGGCATGATCGCGCAGGTGCTGGCCGCCGCGCACCCGGCGCGCGTGCTCACGCTCACGTCCATCATGTCGAGCAGCGGGCGGCGCGGCTTGCCGGGACCCACCCGCGCCGCGCGCGCCATCCTGTTCCAGCGCCCCAAGGCCGCGGGCGACTTTGACAGCCTGGTCGCGCATGGGGCGAACGTTTTTCGCGTCATCGGCAGCCCGGCCTACCCGACCCCGGAGAAGGTGCTGCGCGCACGCGTGGGCGCGCAGATCAGGCGCAATGTCTGTCCCGGCGGCGTGCTGCGCCAGATGCTGGCCATCGCCGCTTCAGGTGACCGCAGCGCGCTGCTTCACAGCATTTGCGCGCCCACGCTCGTGATCCACGGCGCGGCCGATCCGTTGGTGCCGCTGGCCTGCGGCGCCGACACCGCGCGCCAGATTGCGCACGCGCGCCTGGAAGTCATCGAAGGCATGGGCCATGACCTGCCGTCGCAACTGACCGAGCGCCTGGTGTGCTTGATCGACGCCCACGCCCACGGTAAGATGGATCCCGACACCCCAGCGCAGCGTTTGGAAAAACAATGAACACGCAAAAAATCGGCATTGCCATCGTCGCCCCGGGCGGCTACACCTTCGACGACGCGGCGCTCGCGCGCGGCATCGCGGCGCTGGAAGCGCACGGCCACACGGTCCACAATTATTTTGACAGCGCCCAGGTGTTCCAGCGCTTCGGCGGCACCGACGAGGCGCGCCTGGCGCAGCTGAACGCGGCGGTGGACGATCCGCTGGTCGACGTGGTCATGGCGCTGCGCGGCCAGTACGGCATGACGCGCCTGCTGCCCCAGATCGATTTTGCGCGCATGGCGGCCAGCGGCAAGATCTTTGTCGGCCACAGCGACTTTACCGCCTTTCACATGGCGCTACTGGCGCAAACCGGCGCGCTAAGCTATGCGGGTCCGATGTTCCTGACCGACTTTGCCGCGCGCGAGCCGGAGGAGTTCACCATCAACGACTTTTTCCAGTGCCTCACCAGCAGCACGCACCGCGTCAGCCAGGCCGTCGGCGGCAATCCCACGCTCAATGTGCGCGGCACCCTCTGGGGCGGCAACCTGGCGATGATCAATTCGCTGCTTGGCACGCCGTATTTTCCGCAGGTCGACGATGGCATCCTGTTCGTCGAAGACGTCAACGAGCATCCGTACCGGGTCGAGCGCATGCTGTTGCAGTTGATGCAAAGCGGCGTGCTGGCGCGCCAGAAGGCGCTTCTGCTGGGCGATTTTTCGGCCTACAAGATCACGGCGGCCGACAACGGCTACGATTTTTCCGCCATGCTGGCCTACCTGCGCAAGACGCTGCCTTGCCCGGTGCTGACCGGCCTGCAGTTCGGCCACTGCGCAAAACGCGTTACCATCCCGTTCGGCGCCCGGGCCGACCTGTGGTCCGACGCGGTGCACGTCGAGCTTGCCATCAGCGCTTACCCCAACCTGGCCGATGCCTGAGGCGCCGCTGGCGACAGAATACTACCGCGCGACCTCGCCCGGTATCGGCTACCCGGCGCTTGAGGGCACGATTGACGCCGCCGTGTGTGTCATCGGCGGTGGTTTCGCCGGTCTGTCGACGGCGCTCGCGCTGGCCGAGCGGGGCGCCAGCGATATCGTCGTGCTCGAAGCGCACAGCGTGGGCCATGGCGCCTCGGGGCGCAATGGCGACTTTGTGTTCGGCGGTTTTTCGCTGGGCGAGCGGTCGATAATTGATACAGTTGGCGAGGAAAATGCCAAAAAACTGTATCACATGACGCTCGCCGCGGTGGAGCGCATCCGCAGCCGCATTCACCAGTACGGCATCGAGTGCGAACTGCGGGAGGAGGGCGTGTACCTCGCCAACTGGTTCGACGACGAGCGCATCCTCGAGCATCAAGCGCGCTTCATGGCCGACAAGCTGGGCGTGCAGTGGCAGCGCGTCAGTCGCGCGCAGCTGGCGGAAAAAATCGCATCGGAGCGCTATTTCGGCGCGCTGTTCGAGCCCGACGCCTTTCATTTTCATCCGCTGAAATATGCGCAGGGCTTGGCGCGCGTGCTGGTCGCAAAAGGCGTGCGCGTTTTTGAAGGGAGCAAGGTCGCGCAGATCGCCGCCGACGGCGCCCTCTGGCGCATCGCTACCGCCGGCGGCCAGGTGTGCGCGCGCGACGTTGTCGTTTGCTGCGGCGGCTACATCGACAAACTGTATCCGCGCCTGGGCGGCGCCGTGCTGCCGATCGCCACCTACGTGATGGTCACCGAGCCGCTCGGCGATCGCTTGCAGGGAGCCATGCGTACGGGCGCCGCCGTCTACGACACGCGCTTCGCCTTCGACTATTACCGGCCGCTGGCCGACACCCGCTTGCTGTGGGGCGGACGCATTTCAATCCTGGAGCGCAGCAGCGCCGCCGTCGCGCGCCTGCTGTACGGCGACATGCTCAAGGTCTATCCGCAACTGGCCGGCGCCAGGGTCGACTACGCGTGGAGCGGCATGATGAGCTACGCACGCCACAAGATGCCGCAACTGGGGCGCCTGCCCGACGGCATCTGGTACGGCATGGGTTTTGGCGGCCACGGCGTGGCGCCTACCACGCTGGCCGGGGAAGTGCTGGCGGCGGCCATCATGGGGGGAGGAGCGGGCGCGGGCGCAGACGAGGAGCTGGCGCGCTTTACCCACTGGGGCTTGCCATCGACTGGCGGGCCGGCCGGCCTGTTGGCGGCGCAACTGGCGTACTGGTATTATGAATTGCGCGACTGGATGCGGCAGTAGGCCGGCAAGGCAGCAATCTTGTCGATAGCGCCACGGCGCAGACGCGCGCACAACACTTTTCACGAGCAAACAGCGTCCGGTACCGACGCAGCTTGACGCCGCCTGTCGCGCACAGGAATATCGCAGTTCCCCCGTTCGTGCGCCTACCTGAAGGACTTCCAGTGACCCTGCTCCGCGATCTCTCGATTCAAAAAAAATTAATGCTCAGTATGGCCGCGTGTTTGCTGTTGTTCGTGGCCATTTCGTCCACGCTCAGCATCGTGATGACGGGCAAAGGCATCCGCGAGCGGGTTGTGACCCAGGAATTGCCTGCGGTAGTGGGGGAAATTCGCAACGATATCCTGCGCCAGATCGCCCTGCCGCTGGCAACGTCCCAGGCGGTCGCCAACAACAGCTATCTGCACGCGTGGGAAGCGGAAGACCTGGCCGATACTGGCCTTGAAGCCTGGAAGAAATACGCCGCCACCATCAAAACCAGGAACAAGGCGGCCACGGTGTTTTGGGTCTCGGAGTCGAGCGGCAAGTACATGAACGAGGCCGGCCTGAACCGCACGCTGGCCCGGGATGCCGCCAGCGACCAATGGTTCTACGGCTTTTTGGCCGGCGGCAAGCCGTACACGCTGGAACTCGACAAGGATGTCGGCTCGAATGAATTCATGCTGTTTATTAACGTGCGCGCCGAAGCGGGACCGGGCAAGTTCGGCGTGGCGGGCCTTGGCCTGTCGGTCACGTCCATGGCGGAAACCATTCGCGCCTACAAGATTGGCCAGTCCGGCTTTGTGTCGCTGGTGCGCGCCAATGGCGGCGTGCTGGTGCACCGCGATGCTGCGCTGGCCGACGGTAAGCATTTCCTGAAGGATTTGCCGGGCTTTAATGCCGCGCTGAGCGCGCAGTTGCTCTCCGGCGCCAGCTTCACGCATACGCAATATGAAGCGCCGGGCGGCACCAACATCGTCGCCTCGTCCTACGTGCCGGAACTGAAAATGTATGTGATCGCTGAAGTGCCCGACGCAGAAGTGATGGGCAATGTGATCCGCTCGGCCACGATTTAGGCACTAGTGGCCGGCTTGATTGGCGGCAGCATCGGCTTGTTGATCATTTACCTGATCAGCCGCGCCATTGCTGCGCCAGTTGCCCGCGCCGCCAACATGCTGAGCGACATTGCCAGCGGCAATGGCGATTTGTCGCGCCGCATGCCGGTTGAGACTGGCGACGAGGTGGGTGCACTGGCCGACGCTTTCAACCGCTTTGTTTCTTCCCTTAACACGACGATAAGCGAAGTGCGCGGCAGCACGCAGACCATTGCGGCTGCGTCGAGCCAGATCGCGGCGGGCAATATGGACTTGTCAGGTCGCACCGAAGCCCAAGCTTCCAGCCTGGAACAAACCGCCGCCGCCATGGAAGAGCTGACCTCAACCGTCAAGCAAAATGCGGAAAACGCCAGCCAGGCCAACCAGCTGGTGGTGTCCGCATCCACCTATGCAACCAAGGGCGGGCAAGTAGTGGGACAAGTGGTCAGCACGATGGGTTCCATCACCGACAGTTCGCGCAAGATCGTCGACATCATCGGCGTCATTGACGCGATTGCTTTCCAGACCAACATCCTGGCCTTGAACGCCGCCGTCGAAGCGGCCCGGGCGGGCGAGCAGGGACGCGGCTTTGCCGTCGTGGCGGCCGAAGTACGTAACCTGGCGCAGCGCTCGGCCAGCGCGGCAAAGGAAATCAAGGGCTTGATCGACGATTCGGTCAGCAAGGTCGATGCCGGCAGCAAACTGGTCGATGAAGCGGGCTCGACGATGAACCAGATTGTGACCTCGGTCAGGCAGGTGGCCGACCTGATGAGCGAGATCGCCGCCGCCAGCCACGAACAAAGCCAGGGCATCGGTCAGATCAACCAGTCGATCACGTCGATGGATGACGCCACGCAGCAAAATGCGGCGCTGGTGGAGGAGGCGGCAGCGGCCGCCAAGTCGCTGCAGGACCAGGCGGCCAGGCTGGCGCAGATTGTCAGCGTGTTCAAGCTGGACGAGTCGCAGACGGCACCACCTGCGCCTAGGCAGGTCGTGCATGCCAGTGTTGCCGCGCCAAGAGCGAGACTGGCGCCGCGCAAGATCGAGGTGAAGCCGTCCGCCAAGGCAGCTGCCGCCGATGAGTGGGAGGAGTTCTGACGCAAGCAGTACAATCATACTTTCACTTTCGACAAGCCCTGCCATGCCCATATATATCGCCCTGTTACGCGCCGTGAACGTTGGCGGCACCGGCAAGCTGCCGATGACCGAGTTGACCAGCATGTGCGCGAAGGCGGGCTTTGCCAAGATCAAGACCTATATTGCCAGCGGCAATGTGGCGTTTGACAGCGGCGCGTCCGAGGCGCAGGTCAAGGCGGCGCTGGAAAAGGCCTTGCTCGCCTATGCCGGCAGGCCGGTTTTGGTGCTGGTGCGTAGCGCAGAAGAAATGGCTGCCGTGCTGGCCGCCAACCCTTTCCCCAAGGCACCACCACACCGTACCGTGGCCATTTTCATGGACCGGGCGCCGGCACCCGATACGGCCGACAAAGTGTCGGGCCAAAAGTCGGAAGAGCTTGCCTTGGGCAAGCGCGAAGTCTACGTCCATTACGGCGATGGCATGGCCGACTCCAAACTGAAGGTGCCCGGCGCCGAGGTGGGTACGGCGCGCAACATGAACACCGTGGCAAAATTGGTGGCCATGGCCGCCGCTGCCGCCACGCCGTAGACTTTTTGCGCCCCTTCCGCCGCTCTGTCTGCACAGTGGTAAAATAGCCGGTTAATCAAATCCGCTATTAAAGGCTTTACTCGTGCTCTCGACCGCTAACATTACAATGCAATTCGGCGCCAAGCCGCTGTTTGAAAACATCTCCGTCAAGTTCGGCGATGGCAACCGCTATGGTCTGATCGGCGCCAACGGCTGCGGCAAATCGACCTTCATGAAAATTCTCGGCGGCGACCTTGATCCGTCGGGCGGCACCGTCATGCTTGACACGAACGAGCGCCTGGGCAAACTGCGCCAGGACCAGTTCGCGTTTGAAGACATGCGCGTGCTCGACGTGGTCATGATGGGCCACACCGAACTGTGGAACGCCATTTCGGAGCGCGACGCGATCTACGCTAACCCCGAGGCGACCGACGACGACTACATGCACGCGGCCGAACTGGAAAGCAAAGTGGCCGAATACGACGGTTACTCGGCCGAAGCGCGCGCCGGCGAACTGCTGCTGGGCGCGGGCGTCTCGATCGACCAGCACGCGGGCCCGATGAGCGCAGTTGCTCCTGGCTGGAAGCTGCGCGTGCTGCTGGCGCAGGCGCTGTTTTCGAACCCGGACATCCTGCTGCTCGACGAGCCGACCAACAACCTGGACATCAACACGATTCGCTGGCTCGAGGATGTGCTCAACGACCGCAACTCGACGATGATCATCATTTCCCACGATCGCCACTTCCTCAACCAGGTCTGCACCCACGTGGCCGACATGGATTACGGCACGCTCAAGGTCTACCCGGGCAACTACGACGAGTACATGTTCGCCTCCACCCAGGCGCGCAACCAGCAATTGTCCAACAACGCCAAGGCCAAGGAAAAGGTCGCCGAACTGCAGGACTTCGTGCGCCGCTTTGCCGCCAACAAGTCCAAGGCGCGCCAGGCCACGTCGCGCGCCAAGCAGATTGAAAAGATCAAGGTCGACGACATCAAGCCGTCCTCGCGCGCCTATCCGTTCGTGCGCTTTGAAGCGGAAAAAAAGCTGCACCGCCTGGCGGTGGAAGTTGAAGGCATCTCCAAAAAGTATGACAAGCAGCTGTTCAAGAATTTTTCCATCATGGTGGAAGCGGGCGAGCGCATTGCGATCATCGGCGCCAACGGCGCGGGCAAGACCACGCTGCTGCGCGCCATCGGCGCCGAGCTGACCGGCATGGCGCTCGACACCGGCCGCGTCAAGTGGGCCGAGAATGCGAACGTCGGCTACATGCCGCAAGACCCGACCGAAGAATTCGCCAGCGGCGCCGTGCTGACCGACTGGATCGGCCAGTGGACCAAGGAAGGTGACGACGACCAGGCCGTGCGCTCTATCCTGGGACGCTTGCTGTTTGGCGGCGACGACGTCAAGAAGTCGGTCAGCGTGCTGTCGGGTGGTGAAAAAGGCCGCATGATGTACGGTAAGCTGATGCTGGGCCGGCACAACGTCATGCTGCTTGACGAGCCGACCAACCACATGGACATGGAGTCGATCGAGTCGCTTAACATCGCGCTCGAAAAGTACACCGGCACGCTGATCTTTGTCTCGCATGACCGCGAATTTGTCTCCTCGCTGGCCAACCGCATCCTGGAAATCAAGGAAGACGGCATCACCGACTTCCGTGGCAATTACGAAGATTACCTGACCAGCCAGGGCATCGAATAATTGTCGGGTTCAGCGTGGTCTCTGCAAACTTTTCGGCCTTGTGAGATAGTATCGTCATGAATATTTTACCGATCAAAAGCGTCGAATACGACCATCCGGTGGACGGCACAAGCTGCACCGCGCAGGCCTGGGCGCGCGCTCCGGCCACGCCCTCGGCGCAAGAGAAGATCGCGCTCAAGGAGCGCATCAAGCGTTTGCTCAAGGAGCGCGAGGCGGTGCTCGTTGCCCACTATTACGTGGACGGCGACCTGCAGGATCTGGCCGAGGAAACCGGCGGCTGCGTGTCCGATTCGCTGGAAATGGCGCGCTTCGGGCGCGACCATCCGGCCAAAACGCTGGTGGTGGCGGGCGTGCGCTTCATGGGCGAAACGGCCAAGATCCTCAGCCCTGAAAAGACCATCCTCATGCCCGACCTGGACGCGACCTGTTCGCTCGACCTGGGCTGCCCGGCCGACGAATTCGCCGCCTTTTGCGACGCCCATCCCGACCGCACCGTAGTCGTCTACGCCAACACCAGCGCCGCCGTCAAGGCGCGCGCCGACTGGATGGTGACGTCGTCGATTGGCCTGGATATCGTCGCGCACCTGCACGCCGAAGGCAAAAAAATCCTGTGGGCGCCGGACCGCCACCTGGGTTCCTATATCCAGAAAATGACCGGCGCCGACATGCTGCTGTGGCAGGGTTCGTGCCTGGTGCATGACGAATTCAAGGCGGTCGAACTTGAACTGATGATGGCCGAAAATCCAGGCGCCAAAGTACTGGTGCACCCGGAGTCGCCGGCCAACGTGGTGGCCCTGGCCGACGCTGTCGGCTCGACCACGCAGCTGATCAACGCCGCGCAAACGATGGATGCCACCACCTTTATCGTCGCCACCGACAACGGCATTTTGCACAAGATGCGCGCTGCGGCGCCGGGCAAGGTGTTTATCGACGCGCCCACCGCCGGCAACAGTGCGACCTGCAAGAGCTGCGCGCACTGCCCGTGGATGGCGATGAACGGCTTGCAGAACCTGGTCGACGTGCTTGAAAACCTCGACAACGAAATCCATGTCGAGCCGCAGGTGGGACGCGAGGCCAAGCGCGCCATCGACCGCATGCTGGACTTTGCGGCCGCGAAAAAGGCCAAGGCCTTGCCGACCGGCGAGCTGGCCAAAGAAGGTTCACTGTTTTCTGGAGTTGGTCCTGCATGAGTAATTTGCGCAATCCCTATGCCGACTTTGACGCGGCCCTGCAAACCGCGTTTGACGCCAACCTGCTGGCCGCCTTGCTCGAAGACGTCGGCAACGGCGACCTGACCGGTAAATTGGTACCAAATGACGAGCGGGTACGCGCCCGCGTGATCGTGCGCGAAGACGCGGTACTGTGCGGCGCGCCATGGTTTGAAGGCGTGATGCTCGCACTGGACCGCGATACGGTCGTCGACTGGCAGTATGCCGAAGGCGACATGATGAAAACGGGCAGCGTGGTCTGCACCATCGAAGGCTTGCCGCGCGCCTTGTTGACGGGCGAGCGCAGTGCGCTCAATTTCATGCAGCTGATGTCTGGCGTGGCCACGGCTACGCGCAAGTTTGTCGATGTGGTGGCCGGCACCAAGGCCGCCATCCTGGACACGCGCAAGACGCTGCCGGGTTTACGCCAGGCGCAAAAATACGCGGTGCGCGTGGGCGGCGGACAGAACCAGCGCATGGCGCTGTTCGACGGCATCCTGATCAAGGAAAACCATATTGCGGCTGCCGATGGCGTGAGCAATGCGCTCACGGCGGCGTTTGCGCTCAATGCCGGCGTGCCGGTGCAGATCGAGGTTGAGACGCTGGCGCAGTTGACCGAAGCGCTTGGAGCTGGCGCCAAGTCGGTGCTGCTGGATAATTTTGAGCTGGTGGCCATGCGCGAGGCCGTTGCGATCAATGCGGGACGGGCACTGCTGGAAGCATCAGGTGGTGTCAACCTGGATAGCGTGCGCGCGATTGCCGAGACGGGCGTGGATCGCATTTCGATCGGCAGCCTGACCAAGGATGTGAAGGCGACGGATTTTTCGCTGCGGATTATTGACTGATTGGTTGGCGAGGCGCGGCCAGGTAAAGATTGTAGAAATTACAGCGGGAGGTAGGTCGGATAAGGGGGCCGCCCAGGCCTAGCGCTTATCCGACCTACGCTTCTCGCTGCGGCACGTTCACAACCGCTGCAGCGCGGTCGTATTTGTGAGCATAACTCCAACCTCCTGCGCGAGCACGCTGTGGTTCACGGCTTGGAGCTATTTTTGCTATTCGACTCCCCAGGGCTCTGATCCACATAAATCAGCTTCGACGTATCAAACCCAAGCCCCTTCGCTTTGTCGACCAGGCGCTTTTTCGTCGCGTCGTCCATGGTCGGCGTGCGCGATAAAATCCACAGGTATGACGTATCCGGGCCGCTGATCATCGAATAGCCGTAATTCTGCTGGTCCAGGTCGAACACGATGTACGAGCCATAAAACGGCCCAAAAAACGACACCTTCAGGTAGCCAACGTCCGGCTTCCCGACAAAATACGCCTTTCCCTCGGCTTGCTTCCATTCCGACTTGCCGGCGTTGTAACCCCGGTTGATAACTTTCAGGCCGCCGTCCTCGCGCATGTTGTACTGCGCCGTCACCTGGCTCAAGCCGCGCTCGAAGGAATGGTCCAGGCGCGCGATCTCATACCACTTGCCAAGGTACCTGGCCCCGTCAAAATGGTCCACCGGCGTCACGTTCTTAGGCTTGCCCGTACAGCCGGCCAACAGCAAAGCCAGCACCGCCGGCACGATCCATTTCGCCTTCATCGTTATCCTCACGCCCTGTTTTTATGTAGCATGATTGTAGCGCAAGGATGCCGAACTGCTACACACGCCTCAATTCGTGCTCCTTTAATGGTGAGCTCGGCAAGGCCTGCATGGCATCAATGCCGCAAACGATATCGTGTGCATCGGCGTAATGCACCATGTGACCCTGGCCTGGCGCCAGGCGCAGGCTGCTTTGCGGCAGTGCGTCGTGCAGGCGTCCGGCGTTATGGCCGGCGCTGGCGATTTTGTCTTCATTGCCGGCCACGATCATCACCGGCATCTTGAGCTCTGCATAGCGCCGGCTGAGCACCAGCGCCGAAGGCACCATCAGCGCGCTTTCCGCGGCGCTGGCGCGCAGTTGCGACGGGCGCAGCATCATCCAGACGGGCAATTCGCGAAAGCTGTCAGGCACGGCAACGGGACTGAAGATACGTTTGACCAGCGCCGGCCAGATCATGCGGCCGATCAGGGGCGCCACTGTAAAGCGCAGCAAGTCGCCGACGATGGGGATGGCCGGAGGCGCACTGATGGGCGCATCAAGGCGCAGGCTGGGGTAGTAGTAGCCCGAGAGCAGCACCAGGCTGCGCACGTCGTCGGGAAAGTCGAGCGCCATCGACAGCGCCACCAGCGTGCCCCACGAATGGCCCAGCACGATGGGATGCTCCACGCCCATCTGCTGCAAGGCTTTGTGAATCAGCCTGGCCTGCGCTGCCGGCGTCCAGAGCGTGGTGCGCGGGCGCGCGCTGTAGCCGTAGCCGGGGCGATCGAATGCAATCACACGGTACTTGCCGGCCGCTTCATCGAGCAGGCCGCTGGTGTCGAAATCGTTGGCGAGGATCCCGTTGCCGTGCAGCATGAGCACGACCTGCCCGCTGCCTTTTTCAAGGTAATGCAGGCGCACGCCGTCAACGTCGATGAATTGGCCCTTGGGGGGATTGTCTGCTTCCGCCTCCTGCGCCTTGCTGCGCACATACAGGAACGACGCGGCCAGCCCGGCGGCGGCCAGCAGGGCCGGCGGCCCCCATTGCCCGAGCCGGATGGTCTTGGTGGGGTACTGCGTGATTTGATAGGCCATTGCGGTTCTCCCTCGCACTCGATAATAAGGTGTGACCGGCGCCAGGGACCTTAGTTCAGCAGTTGCACCAGCGCTGGCAGAACCTGCTCGGCAGAATCCGCGATTTTGAGCGCCAGCAACTCGTCGGCGCGCGTCTTGCCCAGGTTGACCGCGGCTATCGGCTTGCCTGTCTGCGCGGCCATGCGGCAAAAGCGAAAGCCGGAAAACACCGTCAGCGAGGAGCCCACCACCAGCAGCGCGTCGGCGTCGTCCATCTGGGCCAGCGCGCGCGCGCTGCGATCGGCCGGCACCCCGTCGCCAAAAAAGACGACATCGGGCTTGAGCATGCCGCCGCAGTCCACGCACCACGGGATGTTGAAGCCCTCCAGCGAGGCCGGTTCATGCTGGGCGTCGCCGTCGGGCGCGGCCGGGGCGGCAATGCCGGCCAAACCTGGATTGGCGTCCACCAGCTGGCCTTGCACGAAGGCGCGCGCGAACACGGCGCGGCAGTCCAGACAGACCACCTGGTGAATGCTGCCGTGCAGTTCAAGCACATGGAAACTGCCGGCTTGCTGGTGCAGCCCATCGACATTTTGCGTCATCAGCTCGCCAATATGGCCCGCCGCGCCAAGTTGCGCCAGCGCGCGGTGGCCGGCATTCGGCTCGGCGCGCGCCAGCGTGGGGTAACCGGCCATGCTGCGCGCCCAGTAACGGCGGCGCACCGCGTCGAGCTTGCGAAATTGATGGCCTTGCATTGGTGCCTGGCCGCGCCGCACGCCATCTTTGTCGCGGTAGTCGGGAATGCCGGATGCGGTGCTCATGCCCGCGCCGGTCAGCACCAGCACGCGCCGGTGGCGTTCGAGGAAGTCGGCAAGTTGCGAAAGCGACGCGATCATGCGCTGATTTTATGCGATCTGCGGGTGGAAAGCACGATGCCCCCGACAATGAGGACAAAGGCGACGACATGGTAAAGACGCGGCAGCTCGCCTAAAAACAGCGCCGACAGGAGCGCCGTAAACAACGGCGTGAGGTTGACGAACAAGGCGCCGGTGGCCGGGCCGGCGCGCTGCACTCCCGCGCCCCAGCAGCGAAACGCGATCACGGCCGGGCCGCTGGCCACAAACAGCAGCGCGGCCACGACCGGCCAGCTCCAGGCAATGGGAGCCGCGCCCAGCGCATGCTCGCCGGCGGCAAAGGCGCCCGACCAGAGCACGCCGTAGACGACTTGGGCCAGCAGGAAAGCGGCCCAGTCGGCGCGTTCGGCGGGCGGGTCTTTCGGCTGGGTCAGCAGCCAGCTGTAGAACGACCAGGCGATGGTGGCCAGGATCATGTAGGCGTCGCCCGGCACCAGGCGCATGGCCAGCAGCACGTCCAGTTGGCCGCGGCACAGCACCAGCAGCACGCCGGCCAGCGACAGTGCGGCGCTGGCCAGCTGCTTGCGCGTGGCGGGCACGCCAAAGCACAGGGCGCCGACCAGCATCATCCAGACTGGCATGCCGGCGGCGACCAAAGTGACGTTGATGGGAGTGGAGCTTTGCAGCGCCAGGTACTGCAGGGAGTTGTACAGGCCGACCCCGAGCAGGCCCAGTAGCGCGTAGCGGCGCCAGTTGGACAACAGGCCCGAATCCTGGCGCAGCAGGCGCCGGCCCAGCGGCAGCAGGATTAGCAGCGCAATACTCCAGCGCAGCAGGTTGAGCGTCATCGGCGGCACGGCCGTGCGCACCAGGCGCCCGACAATGGCGTTGCCGGCCCACAGCAGCGGCGGGATGGTGAGCAAGGTGATGGTGGAAGGGGAGAGGCGCTCTGTCATGCGGGGCAGTGGTTGGATGCAGCGTCCGCGCGCGGGCGCGCGGACTGTGGGTTCTACCTGCGCGGCGGCGTCAATACGCTGGGCAGCGCCTTGGGCAGCGTGTTTGGATAGTCGCGGCTGAAATGCAGGCCGCGGCTTTCGCGCCGGCTCAAGGCGCTGTTGACGATCAGCGAGGCCACGTCAACCAGGTTGCGCAACTCCAGCAGGTCATGCGTGATGCGGAAATTACGGTAGTACTCGTCGATCTCTTCCTTGAGCAGCGCGATGCGGTGCTGGGCGCGCTCGAGGCGCTTGTTGGTGCGCACGATACCCACGTAATTCCACATGAAGCGGCGCAGTTCGTCCCAGTTGTGCGCGATGACCACTTCCTCGTCGGCGTTGGTGACCCGGCTTTCATCCCAGGCCGGCAGCGCAGGGATGTCCTTGCGCGGCATGGCCGCGATTTCGAGCGCGCAGGCGCGCCCCACGACCAGACATTCGAGCAGCGAATTGCTGGCCAGGCGGTTGGCGCCGTGCAGGCCGGTGCAGGCCACTTCGCCCACCGCATACAGGCCCGGCACGTCGGTGCTGCCGGCCAGGTCGGTGACCACGCCGCCGCAGGTAAAGTGCACCGCCGGCACCACGGGAATCGGCTCGGTGGTGATGTCGATGCCCAGTTCCAGGCAGCGCGCATAAATGGTCGGGAAGTGCTCCATTAAAAATTCAGGGCTCTGGTGGCTGATGTCGAGGTTGACGTAATCGAGCCCGCGTTTTTTCATCTCGAAGTCGATCGCGCGCGCCACCACGTCGCGCGGGGCCAGTTCGCCGCGCTCGTCGTACATCGGCATGAAGCGGGTGCCGGCCGCCGCTCCCGCCTCGGGCGGCAGCTTGAGCAGGCCACCTTCCCCGCGGATCGCTTCGGTGATCAGGAACGACTTGGCGTACGGGTGGTACAGGCAGGTGGGGTGGAACTGGATGAATTCCATGTTCGACACCCGGCAACCGGCGCGCCATGCCATGGCGATGCCGTCGCCGGTGGCGGTGTCGGGGTTGGTGGTATACAAATAGACCTTGCCGGCGCCGCCCGTGGCCAGCACGGTGTGCTCGGCTTCAAAGGTGAGTACCTGGCCGGTTTTTTCATCCTGCACGTACAGGCCGTAGCAATGCGGCTGGCTCGGATTGCTGGACGCGGGATGGGTCACTTTGCCCGACAGTTTGTCGCTGGTGATGACGTCGATCGCGCAGTGCTGTTCAAAGATGGTGATGTTCGGGTGGGCGCGCACCTTTTGCTCGAGCGTGACCTGGACTGCGTGGCCGGTGGCGTCGGCCGCGTGGATGATGCGCCGCTCGCTATGGCCCCCTTCGCGCGTCAGGTGAAACCCGAGTTCCGCGGTGGCGTCGCGGGTGAACGGCACGCCTTGTTCGATCAGCCATTCGATCGCTTCGCGCCCGTGTTCGATGATGAAGCGGGTGGCCGCTTCGTCGCACAGGCCGCCGCCCGCAACCAGCGTGTCGTCGATGTGCTTTTGGTGCGTGTCGCCCGAATCGAGCACCGCGGCGATGCCGCCCTGGGCCCAGTTGCTGGCGCCGTCGAGCAGGGCGCGCTTGGAGATGATGGCAACGGTGCGCGTCTGCGCCAGATGGAGGGCGACCGAGAGGCCGGCAAGGCCACTGCCGACGATAGCGACGTCAAATTTCATGATGGGCAAGTAATTTATAGCGGAAGCTCCACTATAGACCATTTGCCAATCGCACGTCTGGCCTTGAGGAAACACCAAATTAATCTTGTCCGCAGTCAATGCCCGTTGTGTCCTTCTGCGCCACACTGCAAGAGCCATGTTCGAACCCCTTGCCATTGGAGCGCCGTGATACGGATCTTTAATCATTACGTGTCCAAAATGGCATTCATCCTGCTGCTGCTCGAGCTGGTGATGCTGCTGGGGACCGTCAGCGTCGCGTCGGCGATCTGGGTTTCCGACGGCCAGGGTCACTTTCGCACCGATAATTTGTACCTCTCCTCGCTCACTTTCGCGCTCGTCATCATTTTTAGCATGAGCGCGCTCGGCATGTACCAGCACAGCGCGCGCGAAGGCATGCGCACCACGCTGTTTCGGATCATGCCTTCATTTGCACTCGGCTTTGCGCTGCTCAGCGCCCTGATCGCGGTACGCCCCGACATGTACATCGGGCGCGGCATGAGCAGCGCGATTTTTGCATTGGGCGCCACCGGCGTCGTTCTCACGCGCCTGGTGGTGTTCAAGTCGGCCGAGTCGGCGCTGCTCGAGGCGCGCCTGATCTTCATCGGCAGCGGCGAGATGGCGCGCGAATGCCTGGACCTGGCCTGCAGCAAATTCGGTTTTCATCAGTTCAAGGTGGTCGGCTGCGTGGTCGTCGATGGCGAGCCAAGCTGCGTGCCCGACTCTTATCTGCTGCCGATGGGCGAGTCGCTGTTGATGATGGCGCAAAAATACGAGGCCAGCGAAATCGTCGTCACGCTGGGCGAGCGGCGCAGCCGTGCCTTTCCGAACGAAGAGCTGCTCGCGTGCGCGCTGCGCGGCGTGCGCGTGATCGACGCGGCCACGTTTTTCGAGCGCGAGGCATGCCAGATCCGGCTCGATTCGCTGCAGCCGAGCTATCTGATTTTTGGCGGCGGCTTCGACCAGAGTTTTTATCGGGCCAGCGTCAAGCGCATCTTCGACCTGGTGGCCAGCGTGGCCGTCAGCGTGGCCAGCCTGCCGGTGCTGCTGCTGGCCGCCGCCGCCATCGCGCTCGACGACGGCGGCCCGATCTTTTACCAGCAGGAGCGGGTGGGGCGGCACGGGCGCATCTTCAAGGTGCTCAAGTTTCGCAGCATGCGCAAGAACGCCGAAGAGGGCGTGCCCACCTGGGCCGCCGAGAACGATCCGCGCGTCACGCGCGTCGGGCGCATCCTGCGCCTGCTGCGCATCGATGAACTGCCGCAGATGATCAATGTGTTCAAGGGCGAAATGAGCTTTGTCGGGCCGCGCCCCGAGCGCGCCTATTTTGTCGATCAGCTGATCGCGGAAGTCCCGTATTACAACGTCAGGCATGGCATCAAGCCCGGCGTGACGGGTCTGGCGCAGGTGCGCTACCAGTACGGCGCTTCGCTCGAAGACGCGGTCCAGAAGCTGCAGTACGACCTGTACTACGTCAAGAACAACAGCCTGTTCCTCGATCTTTTGATCCTGATCGATACGGTGCAGGTGGTCTTGACGGGCAAGGGCAGCCGCTAACTGATTATTTAAGGAGTCTGGCATGGGCAAGAAAAAACTGTTGATCGTGGAAGACGACAAGGGCCTGCAAAAGCAGCTGCGCTGGAGCTTCGACGCCTACGAAGTGATCATCGCCGACGACCGCGAGAGCGCCCTGGCGCAGCTGCGGCGCCATGCGCCGGCGGTGGTGACGATGGACCTGGGCTTGCCGCCCGATCCGGACGGCGCCTCCGAAGGCCTGGCCACGCTGGCCCAGGTGCTGGCGGCGGCGCCGGGCACCAAGGTGATCGTCTTGTCGGGCAACCAGGAGCGCGCCAACGCGCTCAAGGCGGTGGCGATGGGCGCCTACGACTTCCACCAGAAGCCGTGCGAGCCGGAACTGCTCAAACTGGTGGTGGAGCGCGCCTTTGTGCTGCATGCCATGCAGGAGGAAAATGCGCGCATGCTGCAGATCCAGGCTGATTCGCCGCTGGCCGGCATTGTCAGCCGCGACCCGGCCATCCTCAAGCTGTGCCGCAACGTGGAAAAGCTGGCGCCGTCGTCGGCGACCGTCATGCTGCTGGGCGACTCGGGCAGCGGCAAGGAACTGTTCGCGCGCGCGCTGCACCAATTGAGCGCGCGCAGCGAACACCGTTTCGTGGCGATCAACTGCGCGGCCATTCCCGCCGATCTGCTGGAAAGTGAACTGTTCGGACATGAGAAGGGCGCCTTTACCGGCGCCGGCCAGCAAACGCTGGGCAAGATCGAAATGGCGCAGGGCGGCACGTTTTTCCTCGACGAGATCGGCGACATGGCGATGGCGCTGCAGGCCAAGCTGCTGCGCTTTGTGCAGGAGCGCGTGATCGAGCGCATCGGCGGGCGGGTGGAAATTGCCATCGACGCGCGCATCGTGTGCGCCACCCACCAGGACTTGAAAGCGCTGGTGCGCGAGGGGCGCTTTCGCGAAGACCTGTACTACCGGCTCAGTGAAATCGTGCTGCCGATTCCGCCGCTGCGCGAGCGCGTGGGCGACGCCATTTTGCTCGCGCATCACTTTAAAAACCGGTCCTGCGTGGCCGAAGGGCGCGCTACGCTCAGCTTTGCCGACGACGCGCTGATCGCCATCGAGCAGCATGGCTGGCCGGGCAATGTGCGGGAACTGGAAAACTGCATCAAGCGCGCGGTGATCATGTGCGACGGGCCGCAGATCAGCGCGGCCGACCTGGGCCTGGCCAGCGCGCAGCAGTTCGACGCCCCGGTCAACCTGCGCCAGGCGCGCGATGCGGCCGAGTACAAGGTGATGGTCCTGGCGCTGGCGCGCGCCGACGGTTCGATCGTGAAGGCCGCCGAGCTGCTCGGCGTGAGCCGCCCGACGCTGTACGACCTGATGCACCATCACGGGATCAGGATCGCACCTTGAGCGTGCAGCGGACAGCTTACCAGGACACGATCCAGTTGGCCGACAGTTCGGCCACTTCGTCGCGCCATTCGCGGCTGGCGAAGGTGTGGTTGGCGCCGGCGATCGTGACGCGGCGGCAGGCGGTGTCGTTGCGCTCCATCAGGTCGACAAATTCGCGCCCAATGGTGTCGGCGCCGCCGACGACCACCAGCGCGGCGCCGTCGAAGCAGGCCAGGCTGGCGATGATGCGCTGCGGGAGCGGCATGTCGGTGTCGACCGCGACCGCATGGCGGCTGCCGACTTTTTTCCAGAAGCCGATTTCGCCAAAGCGCGAGAGCAACTGCGGCAGCAGCGGCCCCTGGGGCGCCCCGCCCGCGCCGCCCGCCCACGGGTTGAGCAGCACCAGGCCGCGCACCCGCGCATCGGTGTGCGCGTACAGCGCGGCGGCGGTGGCGCCGTCGCCCAGACCCCACAAAACTACTTCGTGCAGTTCGGGCATCTGCATGAAAAATTCCTTGATCGCGGCGCGGATATCGTCGTCGATGGCGCCAAAGGCGCGCGCTTCGCCTTCGCTGTCGCCCATGCCGCGGTAGTCGAAGCGCATCACGGGAATGCCGCGCGGGGCAAGCAGGCGCGCCATGAGCGCGTAGTGGCGGTGGCTGCCAACCCGGTATTGCGGGCCGCCCGAGACGACCAGCACGCCGCGCCCGATTGGGCGTTCGGGCACGTCGATGATGCCGACCAGGGAGCTGGCCTGGCAGGTGAACTGGAGCGCGCGCTGTTCAGTATTCATGGCGTGGGCAGGGCAAAGGCAGCGCTGGTGGCGTCGAGCAGCGCGTCGCACTCGGCGAACTGGCCGCTCCAGAAAGGCAAGCCTTCAAGAGCCTGGAAGTGCAGCGTGATGCCGCGCTCGGCCCAGCGCTCCTGCAGGCGCGCCGCGCGCGCGGCCAGCCTGACCGGCGCCGGAATGCCGCTTGCGAACCAGTGCACGGTGCACGCGGGCAGCGCGAGCGCGGCGGCGTCGCAGGCGTCGATCGCCTGGGCCAGCGGCGCGGCCAGCTCGTAGCCGTCCACTTCGAACAGGCCGCGCGCCACCAGTTCGCTGCGCAGCGCCGCGCTGGTGGGTGCGCGCGGCGCGTCGGCCGGCACGGCGCGCTGGCGCAGGAACTGGTTGACGCAGGTGCGCCCGTTGAGGAAGGGCTGCCACAGGATCACGCCGTCCACGGGCGAGGTGACGGCGTAGTCGAGCGCCAGCAGGCCGCCCAGGCGCAAGCCCCAGACGTGCATCGGCCCGCTGCTGCGTTCGGCCAGCCAGGCGCGCGCGGTGTCAAGGTCGCGCTTCCACAGCTCCCAGCGCGCGGCGTTGAAGTCGCCGCAGCTGTCGCCGCAGCCGAACAGGTCGATCTGCAGCACGGCAAAGCCCATGGCGGCAAAGCGGCGCGACATCAGGGCGGCCATGCGCCGCGAGCGGTTGAGCTCTTCGGCGAACGGGTGCACGTAGAGGATGGCGCCGCGCGCCGGCACTTGCGGGGCGGGCGCGTGATACAGGCTGAAGCGGGTGCCTGGATCGGCGTCGAAGAAAAACGGTTCCACGCGGGGCGCGGAGGGCATCGGGGCGTTCATGCTGTACCTTCTCCTGCACGGGCCCGGCCAAGACCGGTACCCGAAAAATGGCGGTGCGGCTGGCGCGGCAACACGCCGCCACCCGCGTTCAAGGAACGATATCCTTAATACATAACAATTAGATACCTGTGATAACAGCGTGACATTGACAGCGCGCAAGGGCTTCTGCGGCGCTCTTCATTGAGCTATATCAAGGGTTAATGTGCGCTTTGTCCCAATCATGATCTTTTTCCCGCAGTCATAGGAGGAGGAATATGGCGACGCTACTGCACGACCTGATCATGGATGTCGCATGGAAGCAGCCGCAGCAGCTTGCCGTGCGCTGCGAGCAAAGCCGTCTTACCTATGGCCAGCTGGCACAGGGCGTCGAGCGCGCGGCGCGAGCTTTCCTGTCGCTCGGTTTGAAGCGGGACGAGCGGGTCGCGGTCCTGCTCGACAAGCGGGCCGAAGCGCTGCTGGCCATGTTCGGCGCGCTCGGCGCCGGCGCCGCCTTCGTGCCGGTCGATCCCATGCTCAAAAGCGAACAGGCGGGCCTGGTGCTGCGCGACAGCGGAGCGCGCATGCTGGTGACAACGCCGACCCGGCGCCTGGCATTGAGCCACGCACTGGCGCGCTGCCCGGATTTGCGCTGCGTGCTGCAAACCGGGGCTGCGGGGGCGGCCGTGCCGGGCCTGGCCGTGTTCGGGTGGGACGATTGCCTGCGCCACGCCGCACCGCTGGCAGCTGCGCGCGGTGCGGACACCGGCATGGCGGCGCTGGTATACAGTTGCGGCTCCAGTGGCAAGCCGCGCGCGACAATGCTGTCCCACCGCAGCGTGCTCGAGGGCGCTGCCAGGCTGGGCGAGATGCTGGGCCGGCAGGCGCAGCAAGCCGACCTGTGCCTGCTGCCGCTGTCTTGCGCGAGCGCCCTTGGCTTTCTGGCTTGCAGCTTCGGTTGCGCCGGGACCGCGCTGCTCGTCAACGACATTCCCGCGCGCGAGGTGCCACAGTTGGCCGGACGCGAAGGCGTGACGATGGTGGCGGCCGCGCCGTGGCTGTGGATGCAGGCGGCCGCGCTCGACTGGCACGGCGCGCAGGCGCTGCGCAACATCATCAGCGTGGGCGGCGTGCTGCCGCGCCCGACCCTGGACGCGCTGCGCCGCCACTTGCCGCAGACCGAGACATGGCTGTTGCCGGGGCGGTTGGCGGGCACGGCGGGGGAAGGCGAGCATGCAGCGCTGACGCAGCATCCCGGCGCGCGCAGCGAGCAATACAAATGAGTGAATTGAGCCCGGCATGGGGAGCGGCTTGCCCGCTTCAAGCGGCGCTGAGCAGGTTGCTGCCCATGCGCAGTAAAAAGCCGCCGCTGCTGCGGTCCCAAGGCGTAAAGCGCGGCAATTCATACGGGTCGCAATCGGCGCGCGCGGCGCCGCTGGCGGTGGTCACGGCGGCGTCGAAGCCGGCCGAGCGCAGCATGTTGGCGTGGCGTTTTTCAAAGTCTTCGCCCGGTTTGCCGTTCGGATAGGCAAACAGGCGCACCGGTGCCTGCACGATTTCTTCCAGCCGGGCGCGGCCATTGCCAATTTCGGCGCGCGCTTCCGCGTTCGACAGCGTGGCCAGCGAATGCTGGTTGACGGTCTGACCGCCGATATCCATGCCGGCCCGGTGCAGGGCGATCAACTGGTCGGAACTGAGCATGGTGGGCGTGGTGCGGCGCGCCATCGCATGCACCCGCTCGAGCCGTTCGACGGGCGGCAGCGTGCCGAGCGCGGCGAGCAGCATGTCGATCACGGCGCGCCGGCGCACGGGGCACGCCACATCGTAGGCGCCAAAGCCGCAGCGCGCCAGGTTCAGGCGCGGGCCGGGCGCATTGCGCACCAGTTCGATGACGGCGTCGGTCCAGCTGTAGCCGCCGTCGAGGTAGCCGGTGGCGACGAAAAACGTGGCCGGCAGGCCGAAGCGCTGCAGCAGTGGCAGTGCGACGTCGGCGTGGTCGGCGTAGCCACCATCGAAGGTGATGCAGGCCGCGCGCGAAGGCAGGGAACGTTCCTTCAGGCGGCGCACGGCTTGCTCGAGCGGCAACACCTGGAACCAGCGCCGCAGCAAGCGCAAATGCTGGGCGAAGCGGTCCGCCTCGATAATGTCGGGAAATAGTGGGTCCGGGCGCGCGATTACGCGCCGGTACATCAGGATCGAGAGCGGTACTTGCATGGCGTGGCCTGTCGTGACGTGGTGCCGGCGGTTCTGGCGGGAAAGTCTTGATTCCTGTCAAGAATGAAGAACGGGGCGTCGGTACACTCAATTCTTATGTTGAGGCAATATTAGACCGGCGCGGCGGCACGGCTGTTGAGCGTTCTCATGTTGGCCCGACATGCATCCGGGGCGCCCCCGACCGTGGCGCGAACGACAGTGCAGCTGCGGAGGCTTTCATGCGTATCGGTATTCTTTCCTATCCCATGCTGTTCCAGCGCGACGCCGCGCTGCAGGTCCAGGTACGCGAAACGACGCGCGCGCTCAATGCACTCCAGCAAGTCGACGGCAACGCGCTGACGGTGGAGCTGGTGGGCGCCGACCCCACCCACCTTGACAGCTACGATCTGATCCACGTCTTTTCCGCCAGCGGCGGCAACCATCGCATCGTCGAAGCGGCGGCCGAACTGGGCGTGCCGGTGGTGCTCTCGCCCCTCATTTCGGCCGGCTGGGACCGCAGCTGCGGCGAGCATGCGCGCCTGGCCGATCACAAGATGGGCAAGCAGACCGCCTGGTCGGTGCAAAGTACTTACGCGCAGACCCGGCGTTCGCTGCAATTGGCCAGCGCCGTCGTGGCGCTGGGCGAAAATGAAAAGAAAGCGATCGAAGAAGGCTTTTTGATCGACAGCGCCAAGATTCGCGTGTTTCCGAACGGTGTGAGCGCGCATTTGTTCGACGCCGACGGCGATCTGTTTCGTCTGCGCACCGGCATTGCCGGCCCGTTCGTGCTGATGGCCGGCGCCATCTCGCCCTACCAGAACCAGCTTGGCATGGCTCAGGTGCTCGCCGAGCTGGCCTTGCCGTTCGTATTGCTGGGCGAAGCGCGCGAGCGCGACCAGGACTATTTGCGCCAGCTGCGCGCGGTGCGCGGCGTGACCTGCCTGGGCGGCTTGAAACACGACCCCAACATGCTGGCCAGCGCCTACGCGGCCGCGTCGGTGCTGGTGTTGCCATGCCAGGGCGACGGCTGCGCGCGCACGGTGTTCGATACGCTGGCCGCCGGTACTCCCGTGGTGATGAGCTCGTCGAGCGTGCTAGACTTGCCCGAAGGCGGCTTTGCGCTGCGTCAAGTGGCATGGAGCGATGCTGCCGCGCAAAAGCAGGCCCTGCTGGAATTGATCGCCGCGCCGCCGGCACGCTCCAGCGTGCGCGACTTGGTGCGCCCTTACACCTGGGAGCGCGCCGCCGGGCAACTGGCCGCCTGTTATGCCGGTCTTGTCGACAGCAAGGCGGTGGCGCTGTGAGTCAGGTCCGTGCAAGCGGCCGGCCCGGCGGCGCCGTCACGCCGGTGGTGTGTTTTGCCCCCCCTGGCACGGTGAGGCTTGGCCCGTCAAAGCGTCGTACACGGCCGTGTAACCGCGCGCCATTTCAGGCAGGCTGTAGCGCGCGATGACCTGGCTGCGCGCCCGCATGCCGTGGCGCGCGCCCATTTCCGGAATGCGGCAATAATCGGCGATCGCGGCGGCCATCAGGTCGGGCGTGCGCGGCGGCACCAAGATACCGGTAAATCCCGAATGCACCAGCACCGGATTGCCGCCCACGGCAGTGGCTACCACCGGCAACCCTGTCGCCATCGCTTCGAGGATGGTGTTGGAGCTGCCTTCGGCCAGCGACGGCAGGACGAACAGGTCCATGGCGCGCAGCATCTGCGCGATGTCGGTGCGCTCGCCCGGCAACCAGGCGCGGTGGGCGGCGCCGGCGCGCACCAGCATGTCGAGGCAGGCGGCGCGTTGCGGGCCGTCGCCGATGATTAACAGACGCATGCGCTGGTGCGCCGGATGGGGCGACGCGATCAGGCGCAGGAAGGCTTCAACCAGCGTCGGATAATCTTTCACCTCATCCATGCGACCGACACTGCCAATCACAAAGGCATTGTCCTGCATGAAGCCGGCCGGGCCGACCGACGCCGGGGGACCCAGGCGCGGGTGGAATTGGACGCTGTCAACGCCATTTGAAATTTGCGAGACCCGCTCGGGCTCGGCGCCCACACTGTCGATCAGCCATTCCTCCAGGTCGCTGCTGACGGCAATGAAGTGGCCGATGAGCGGGCGCAACAGCAAACGCAGCAAGCGGTACTTGAGGCGCTTGCCGTACAGGTCGCTCATGTCGCGCCCGTGTTCGCCGTGCACGCGCAGCTTGACGCCGGCCAGCGCGGCCACCAGCTGGCCTTCGATACCGCACAGGTTCCGCGTGTGGATCAGGTCAGGCTGCAAGGCGCGCAGGGTGCGGAACATGCGCAGGTAGTGGCCAAAATCTTTGCCTTCGCGCTTGTTCAAGCTGATGATTTCCACCCCGCGCGACTTGATGTGGGCGTGGTACGCGGAATAATCTTTCAGGCAGACAATCGCGTGCCGGTAGCGCTCGGCGGGCATGTGGCGGATCAGGTTGATGAGCCCGTTTTCGAGGCCGCCGACGTCAAGCTGCTGGACCAGATGCACGATCAGGCGCGGCTGTTCTGAGACTGTCATGGTGTCACTCCGAGTGAAAGACGGCGCTGCGGGAGGGCCGCGCCCGATGAATCCTGTGCCGATGCGTGCCTGCCGTTCAGTCGTAGTAGCCGTGGTAGTCGCCGGCAAAGGCGCGCGCCTTGTTGCAGATCAAGTCCACGCGCGGGCAGTTGTCCAGACGCCGCAATGCTTCGCGCACTTCGCGCTGGGTCGTCGTTTCCGCCTCGATGACCATGACGACCTGGCCCATTTGCGCTGCCAGCACGCTCGCTTCCGAGGTCAGCAGCAGGGGCGGCGAATCGAAGATGACGATGCGCTCGGGGTAGCGCGTGGCGATCTCGTCGAGCAGGGCGCTCATTGTCTGGCTGGCCAGCAGTTCGGTGGCATGCTTGTTGTTGCGCCCCGCTGGCAGCAGGCTGAGCGTGGGAATATTGGTGCGCAAAATGACGTCGGCCAGGCCGGTGGTGTCGTCGAGCAGCACATCCATCAGCCCGGGCGCGGCCGGCACGCCCAGCACCCGCAGCACCGAGGGCCGGGCCACGTCGGCGTCGACCAGCAGCACCGTGTGGTCTTTTTCCATGGCAATGCTCATGGCCAGGTTGACGGCGCAATGGGTCTTGCCTTCGCCCGGCAAGGCGCTGGTGACAACGATCAGGTTGCCGTTTTTCAGGCCGCTGCTGATCGCCCCTTGCGCGTTGCGCAATAATGGGCGCTTGATGATACGAAAATCTTCGGCGGCGTTGGTGCGCCCGGCGTCGTGGGTGACCATGCCCATCTGGTGCAAGCGCGCCAGGTTGATGTCGACGTAACGCAAGTGGTCGGGTTCGCCCGGCGCCACCAGTTGCAACGAGGCGCTCGCTTGGGGCCCGGGAATGTCCATAATGTACCTCGGCGCTTAAGTAATGATGAGGGAAGATGCCAGCACGCTGCCGTACACCAGCAGCAGCGTGGAAAATGACAGGCCGAGCAGGTACTGGCCGCGGCGGCGGCGGCGCTGCTCGGCTGCGGTCCAGTTCATCGACACGGTACCGAGCACGTTGAGCCCGGTCAGCTCGCGCATCATGCCCGGGCCGGCGAAGGTGGGCCGGGCTTGGCTGATCAGGAGGGCGGCAAAGGCGCCCGCGCCCAGTGCGGCCAGCATGACCATCGAGTACAGGAAGGGGCGGTTGGGGCCGGACGGGGTGACCGGCAACGTAGGCGGATCAATGATCTTGAACGTCATCATTTCGGTGGTGGAACTCAGTTCGCCCGACAGCTTGGCCGCCTCGCGCTTGCTGATCAGCTTTTGATAGTTGTCTTTGTTGATCTCGTAGTCGCGGTTGAGCTGGGACAATTGCGACTCCACTTCGGGCACCGCGCGGCTTTGCTCTTCAAGGCGGGCATGGCGCGCGCTGTATTCGAGCACCCGCACGCGGATAGCCGCGATCCTGGCGTCGGCCTCGGTCAGCGCCACCTTGAGCTGCTGTAGCATGGGACTATAGTTGCGGCCCGGGTCGCTGTCGGACAGCGGATGCCGGCTTTCCTCGACCTTGCGCGCTTCGAGCTGGCCGAGCAGGCGGCGGGCGGCGACGATGTCGGGATGCTGCTCCGTGTATTGCAGGCGCAGCATGTCGAGATTCTTGTTGACCGTGTCGATGCGGGCGTCGAGCTCTGGATTATTGATGCGCACCTTGCCGCCACGCTTGGGGGCGTCGCCGCGGATCTGGGCAGCGATGGCCTGGCGCGTCTGTTCGGCCTCGGCCAGTTCGAGGCGCGCCGTGCCGAGCGCGTCGGCAGCTGCAGCGAGCTGGGCGCTGTAATCGGCGCCCAGGCGCGGCAACAGCCCGGCGTTGCGCAGCTTGAATTGCTTGACCGAGTTCTCGGCCGCCACCAGGCGCTGCTCGTAGCTGTTGATTTGTTCGTCGATGAACTGGACAGCCTGCTGCGAATCGTTCTTCTTGCCCTTGAAACTGCCTTCGACAAAGATGGTCAGCAGCGACTGCACCACGTCGCGCACCAGCTTGGGGTTCTTGTTGGCGTAGCTGATGGTGTAGATGTCGTGGGTGTTGGTGCCGGTAATCTTGATATTGGCCATGAGCTGGGCGACCAACTCCTCCTTTTGGCGCGGCGTCGTCGCCTGCACGTCCATGTCGGTCATGCGCATGATGCGCTCAAGATTGGGTCGGCTGAGCAGCGTACGGCTCATGATCGACACTTGTTCTTCGACATTGGGCATGCTGGTCATGCCGGCCAACAGGGGTTTCAGGATGCTTTGCGTGTCCACATACACGCGCGCGCTGGTCTGGTAGTCGTTGGGCAGCGTGAAGACGGTTGCCCAGCCGGCCACGGCAACCATCCACATGATGGCGATCGCGTACCAGCGGTATTTCCAGATGCCGCGCACGTGTGAAAGCAACTGGCTGATGAGGTCCTCCATATCGTGCGGTTCTCCGTTTGTCATGCAGCGGTTCGAAGCGCGAAGGGACTTCGCTACCCATCCGATTATATGGCCGTAGAAACCAGGAAATATTGCTAGTCACGGGGCCGTTGATTACCGTCAAAAGGCTTTTTCCTCGACCACGGCGCAGCGTTCGCCAAGAAAAAAATCCCGGACAGTGCGCGCCCTGGCCGGGTGAAAATGCCTACTGGCTGGCAGTGGCATCAGGGCTTCCAGCGGCAATCTGGCGCTCGCATCCCCAGCAGGCCCAAACCGCAACACGGAATCGAACGCCCTGGCGTGGCCACGTCCGCTTGGGCCACGATGTCGTCAGATACCCCGTCCACGCACAGCGCGGACGGGTACTGCTCACTGCGCGCTCAGGCGCTGCGGCGGCGCTTGAAGGCCGTCATGCCCAGCAAGCCTAGGCCGAAGATGGCCAAGGTGCCAGGTTCAGGCACGCTTGCGCCCTGCAGCGCATTGGCCAGCGTGTTGTGCTGCACCGTCAGCTGATAGGTGTCCTCGCCGTTGAGCAGCGGGGTGGTGGTGGTGAAAAAGCCGCTGCCGGGGTTGTAGGTGGACAGGCCGGCAAAGGTGCCGGTGCGGCTGACGTTGGCGTCGCCATTGAGCGCGCCCGGCTGGTAGGACAGTACCAGCGCGCCTGTGGTCAGATTGACAATGTTCAAGCTCCACGACAGACGTGCGATGGCGTTGGTGACGGGGCCGGCGGTGGTGTAGGCCTGGGTGAACGGGGTGGCGTCAAAGGCGAACGTCATGGTGTCGGCGTCGCCCATGGTGAAACTGAACGTGGTCGAGGTGCCAACGTCGGAGTCGCCCGAAGCGGAGCCTGCCGATTGCAGCGAAGCGTCGGCGCGCGTTTGCGCGGTAGCGCCGGCAGGCCGACCGCCAACGGCGATGGCGCTGCCGGTCAGGAACTGGTCGGCGTAGCCGAAAGTGCCCGGCACCGGTGGCGGCGAGGGAAACGGGGTGTAGTCGTTTTCGCCGCGCGGTGGATTGGGCAAGCCGACGAACTGGTGGGCGACGTCGGGATTGAGGCCCGACAGGATGGAAAAATCCTGCGGCGTAGCGACCGAGGTGACGCCGTTCAGGCTGGCGCGCGCATGGGCTGAATTGACGCCGTCGAGCACGTCGAAGTCAGCCGGCACATAAGCGGAGCCGTCGGCGTGCAGCAGGCGGAAGTTGTTGATGGTAAGGATGGACTGGGCGAAGGCATCGGCGCGGGCGTTGCCCATCAGGCCGACGGACAAGGTGGCCAGCGCAGCCGACATGACCAAGGTTTTGCGTGAAAGTTTCATGGATCGATCTCCGGTGGGGATAAATAACGAGAAAGCTTGGGGCGCACATCAGGCCGCCGCAACTGTCTCTATGCAGCATCCATGCCAGTCCATTTTTTCCTTAAAAATCATAACCTTACAAAGAATTCCAGACGCCAACGCCGCCCCGGCGGGGCCGCTGCCAATTTTTCCGACGCTGCCAATTTGTTCGCGCGCAATAGTAGAAGCTCGCCACAGGGGAACTTCCGTACGGATGGGCCGGTCTGACCTTGACAACATATCGTTCGCGCCGGCAAGCGGTGCTAAAACGCTCACCTGGAAGGAAGACAACATGATCAAAGAGGATCTCGCCATCGCCACGTTCGCATCGCCCACCGGAATGCGCGATTTGTGCATCGGCGAAAGCGGTACGCCGCCAGACCTGGACCATCCATTGGACCTCCAGGTGTTTCATATCAGGATGGCAAACTCGGCCGGTCGCCGGGAAGCGGCCAGTCTCTTGATTCGCAAGATGTACGGCTGGCGCGGCTATTCGGTCGACGCCAATGAGCCGCACGAAGCGAACAAGATCACCCTGTATGCAGAAACGGGCGGCGTGGTGGTGGGGACGATGAGCCTGTGCCTGGACAGCGAAACAACGCTGCCGGCCGACGAAAACTTTGGCGACAAGCTCGAAGGCTTGCGCCTGCAGGGGCGGCGCCTGTGCGAGCCGTCGCGCCTGGCCATCGACAAGGGCGTCACCAAGCGCGTGTTCGCCTCGCTGATCCATATTTCATATATTTACGCGCATAACATCCACGGCTACACCGACTATGTGATCGAGGTCAACCCGCGCCACGTGATGTTCTACAAACGGATGCTGGGCTTTTCCGATTTCGGCGAGGAGCGCCAGTGCACGCGCGTGGGCGCGCCGGCCGTGCTGCTGCGCCTGCCGCTGTCGGAGATGGGCGCCATGATCCGCAAGTGGGGCGGCCTGATGGAGCAGCACGGCGAAGAGCGCTCGTTCTATCCGTATTTTTTCCCCATCTGGGATGAACCGGGCATCACCTCGCGCCTCATGACCGGCCGGAATTGACCGCCATGACCGCCATGACCACCACCGCCGCCCCTGCAGACCAGCACCAGGACGCCAGCCCCATCGAGCCCGCTAGCGACCTGCCCGGCACTGAAAGGCATGCACCGCTGCTCCGCGCCATGCGCGACATCGTCGGCCCCGGGTATGTCCTGTCCGACGAGCTCACGCTCGAACGCTACGCGCGCAGCACCGCGTCGCGCAGCACGCGAGCGCTGGCCGTGGTCTACCCCGGCGGGCACGCCGAAGTGGTGGCGCTGGTGCGCCTGGCCGCCGCGCACGGCATTGCGCTTTACCCCGTCAGTACCGGGCGTAACTGGGGCTATGGCGATGCCTGCGCGGTGGGCAACGGCCAGCTTATTGTCGAGCTTTCGCGGATGAACCGCATCATCAAGGTCGACGCCGAACTGGCGTATGCCGTGATCGAACCGGGCGTCACGCAGCAGCAACTGTCGGACTACCTGCGCGACCAAGGCCTGAACCTGTGGATGGACTGCACCGGCGCCGGCCCGGACACTAGCCTGATGGGCAATATTCTCGAGCGCGGCTTCGGCCACTCGCCCTACGGCAACCGCTTGCAGCACGTCTCGGGCATGCAGGTGGTACTGGCCAATGGCGACGTGCTGCAGACCGGTTTTGGCCACTACCCGAAAGCGCGCGCCACCCATATCTTCCCGTACGGCGTGGGCCCGTTTCTCGACGGCATATTCACCCAGTCAAACCTGGGCATCGTGACCCAGATCGGGTTGTGGCTGATGCCCCAGGCCGCCTGCCTGAACCACTTCCTGTGCACCGTTGCGCGGCACGAAGACATCGGCCCCGTGATCGATGCGCTGCGGCCCTTGCGCATGGATGGCACGCTGCGCTCGATCGTTCACATTGGCAACGACCTGCGGGTCTTGTCGGGCGGCCAGCTCTTTCCGCGCGAGCTCGCCGGTGGCGCCTCCAGCGTACCCGAGGCGCTGCGCGCGCAGATGCGCGAGCTGGCCGGGGTGGGCGCGTGGGCGGTGTCGGGCGCGCTGACGGGGAGTGCCGCACAGGTCGCGGCGGCGCGCGCGGCACTGAAAAGTGCGCTCAAACGCACGGCCGCCAAGACGCGCTTCATCGACGAGCGCAAGCTGCGCATGGGCGCGCTGCTGGCACGCGTGCTGGGCCAGACGGCGGCAGGCAAGCGGATGCGCGGCCAGGTCGCGTTCGGCGAAGCGCTGTTCGCCATGAACCGTGGCATACCGAACGGGCGCTTTTTGGCGGGCGCCTACTGGAAGCGGCGCGGCGGGCTGCCGGCCGATTTCCCGCGCCAGGCCAACCCGGCGCTGGATAACTGCGGCATGCTGTGGGTCTCGCCCATCCTGCCCACGCGCGGGGCCGATGTGCTGGCCCTGCATGCGCTGGTCGAGCCGATCTTCAAGCGGCACGGGGTCGACCTGTTTGTGACGTTCTCCATGATCAACGAGCGCGCGCTGGGCGCGGTGATCACGGTTTGCTACGACAAGGAAGATGCGCAGGACGTGGCCCGCGCGAAGCAATGCTACGACGAGGTGTTTGCGCTGTGCATGGCCGAAGGGTATATCCCGTACCGGGTCGGCAATCAGTCGATGGCCGAGCTCGATCCGCATGCCGACGTCTACTGGAAGACCGTCGCGCGGATCAAGGAAGCGCTTGATCCGCAGGGCTTGCTCGCGCCCGGCCGCTATCAGCCCGCCGCGGCTGGCGGAAGCGAACACGGCTGACTGTCAAAAACGCCGACAGCGAGCGCGACTGAGAGCGGGGCGCAGCGTCATAGTTTCGCTTGCAGCGTGCATCGGCAGCGTCACAGCGTCGACAGCAAGGATTTCGCTTCGGCCCGCTTGGCGAAATGGGCGGTCGATGCGAGCGCTTTTTCCAGCTCGCGCCGCGCGCCCCGCTTGTCGCCCGTTTTGGCCAGCAGCAGGCCGTAGTGATAGCGGATTTCGGCCGCGTTGGGCGCCAGCGCAGCCGCCTTTTGCAGCAGCGGCAGGGCCCGGGCCAATTCACCCTGTTCAAGATAAATCCAGCCCAGCGTATCCATCACGGCCGGATTGTCGGGCGCCAGCGCATGGGCGCGCTGCGCCAGCGCCAGGCCCTTGCGCTCGCCGGTGCGCTGGTAACTCCAGGCCAGGTCGTTGAGCGCTGCCAGATTGTCGGGCGCGTGCTTGAGCACCAGTTCCAGCTGGGCGATGGCGGTTTTCGGGTCATCGCCCACCAGCTTGCTGCTGGCGTAGTACAGGCGCGTGGGCACGTCGCCCGGATGGCGGCGCAACCAGCCGATAACGCTGGCGTCGGCCTCGGCCACGCGGCCCTGCTTGACGAGCGTGCCATACATCTGGATCAGCAGCGCGCCGCCGGGCGCCAGGCCGAACGCCTTTTCGTAAGCCTTGTAGGCGCTCGCGTGCTTGCCCTGGGCCGCATACACGTCGCCCTCGAGCTTGAATCCGGCTGCGCCGTCGGGATGGCGTTTCTGGAACGCCACCGCCAGCGCCAGCGCTTCGCCGAAGCGGCTGTTGCGGCTTAGCAGATTGATCAGCGTGATGCGCGCTTCGAGCAAATCGGGCTCCAGCGCCAGCGCCTTGTTCAGCGCGGCCACGGCGGCTGCGTCCTGCTTTTGGGCGATCAGTACCGACGCCATGTGCAAGTGCGGCGTGCCGGCCGCAGGCGTGAGCGCGGCCAGGCGCACATACGTGTCGGCCGCCGGCCCGTACTGGCCGTTGGCGGCGTACGCCTGGCCCAGCAGCGCAAGCGCTTCGGCGCTGGCCGGGTGGCCGGACTGCAGCTTCTGGGCAAATACGAGCGCTTTTTGCTTGTCGCCGGCGCGCACATACAGAGTGCCGGCCCGCAGCGCCAGCGGCAGGGCGTCAGGATGCTCGGCCGTGGCGCGCTCCATCCAGCCGATCGCTTCGGGCACGTTATTGTGGGCTGCGGCCAACGCCGACAGCGCTTCCATCACGGCGCTGTTGCCGGGCGAGGCCGTCAGCGCCGCCAGATAACGCTTGCGCGTTTCAACCGTCTTGTGCTCAAGCACATCGAGCTGTTCCAGGTTTGTCAAGGCCGGCAGGTAAGCGGCGTCGAGCCCCAGCGCCGCCATAAAACTGGCGCGGGCGCTGCGCAAATCGTTGCGCGCCAGGTAGATTCCCCCTTTCAAGTTCTGAATCAGGGGATTGTTGCCATGTTTTTCCATGTCGAGCACCGTCGCCAGCGCCTTGTCGGGCATATTGGCGCGCAAATAGGTTATGACCAGCAGCACGCCGGTGCGCGCCGGACTGCGCTCGAGGCTGGCGGCCCGCTCGAGTTCGGCCAAGGCACGGGCATTGTCGCCGTCGCCCATGCGGCTGAGCGCGAGCGCGGCGTGCAGCGCCGGCGCCTCGGGACGCAGCGCGCTGGCCTTGTCGAACAGGGATGCCGCCGCGCTGAAGTGGCGCGCCCGCAGGTTCGCTTCGCCGGCCAGGGCCAGCAGCTCGACATCGGCGTCGTCGGCCTCCAGGAGCGGGCCGAGCAGGGCCAGCGCCGCTTCCGGATGGTCGGCGCTGATGTGCAGCGACACCAGCAGCTTGGTCGCGTAAGGGTGGCCGGGATAGGCGTGCAGAAATTTTTGCAAGTGCTGCTCGGCTTGCTGATGGGCGCCCAGCGCCGACTGCACGGCGCCGGCCAGCAAGATGGTGGGGTAGTGCTCGGGCGCAGCGCGCAGCAGGCGCTGCACCGATTCGAGCGCGGCCGGCAGTTTGTTTTCGCGGTAATTGAGCACCGCTTCCGAATACATCAGTGGCAGGCTGCTGCCGGCCACCTTGCGCGCTGCCGCCAGCGCCGTGCGCGCCTCGGCAAAGCGGCCAGCGTCGGTTTGCAGATTGGCGACGTCGATCAGCGCCTGGGCATTGTTGGGGCGCCGTTCGAGGATCTTGTGCTGAATCGCCAGCGCCTCGTCGGCCTTGCCGTCGGCGCGCAGCAGGTCGGCCTGGAAGCGCAGGCATTCGATGTCGCCCGGGCTGGCGGCGAGCGCGCGCTTGAGCAGGGCCAAGGCGGTATCGGGTTGCTTTTGCCACATTGCAATGCGGGCCAGACCGAGCAGGGCTTCGGGCGCGTCAGCGTGCAGCTTGAGCGCCTCGTCGAACAGCGCGCGTGCCGGTTCGACCTTGCCCAGGCCCAGCAAGGCGCTGGCGCGCAAGGCCAGCGTGGCCGGGCGCTGAGTTGGCGCCGCATCCGGCGCAATATCGGACAGGATGCGGTCGTACTGGCCCTGCATCAGCAACGACTTGCCCAGCAACAAGGCGACGGTGCCGCTGTCGGCCCCTAAGGCCAGCGCGAGGCGCAACTCTTTTTCCGCCGATTCGGCGTCTCCCTGGTCAAGATAGAGTTCACCAAGCAAGAGCCGCGCAGAGCGGTTGTCGGCGTCGTGCTGGATCACATTCTTGAGCTGGATCACGGCTGCGCGCAGGTCGCCCTTGTCGCGGAATTGGCGCGCTTCGGCGATCATGGTGTCGGGGTCGCTGCCGCGGCAGCCGGCGATGGTAATGCCGAGCGAGACGGCCAGCGCAGCCGCGACTGAGCGCGACCAAAGAGGCTGTTTGTGTCCGGACATGGAATTCTCCTGGGCGATTTGACGGATATCATTGCTAGATTAGGGACACAGCCACGGCACTCTTTGATTTCAAACAACGATTCCCCTTCCACACAAACTTGCGCGCAATCGGTTCCGTATTGCTGCAAATCAAATGCGTAAATCGACCGGCCCGTAAAATTTTCAACAATGCCGTGTGGACGGTGCCGGCCGCAGCCATGCGGCAACTTGGAGGAATGTCAATGAAGCCGTGCCAGATCGAGCGTGCCTGATGGCGAGCGCAGACATGGATCCCGTCGCCTACCGCCATGCGCTAGCCGGCCTGGACGCGCAGCCGCGACGCTGGGTCATCACCGGCGTGGCCGGCTTCATCGGCTCGAACTTGCTGGAAACCTTGCTGCGCCATGGCCAGCACGTGACGGGCCTGGATAATTTCATGACGGGCTACCGGGAAAACCTGGAGCAGGTGCGCTCGCTGGTGCCGCGCGCCGCGTGGGCGCGTTTTCGCTTTGTCGAAGGCGATATCCGTTGTCTGGCAACGTGCAAGCAAGTCTGCCAGGGCGCCGAATTCGTGCTCCACCAGGCGGCGCTCGGCTCAGTAGGGCGCTCGATCGAGGATCCGATCCTCACCAGCGACATCAACATGATCGGTTTTCTGAATGTGCTCGTCGCCGCGCGCGATGCCGGAGTTGCCCGTCTTGTCTACGCGGCGTCGAGCGCGACCTATGGCGACCATCCCGAGTTGCCCAAGGTCGAAGAGCGCATCGGAAGGCCCTTGTCGCCCTATGCGCTGACCAAGCATGTCAATGAAGTTTACGCCGACATGTTCGCGCGCTGCTACCAGACAGAATCGATCGGGCTGCGTTACTTTAATGTATTTGGGCCGCGCCAAGACCCCGACGGTCCTTACGCTGCGGTCATACCGCAATGGTTCAGCGCAATGATCAACAATGCCAGGCTCAATATCAATGGCGACGGAGACAGCAGCCGCGATTTTTGCTTTATCGATAATGCGGTGCAGGCCAATTTGCTCGCCGCACTCACCACCAAGCCAGAGGCCGTCAACCAGGTCTACAACGTGGCAGTCAATGCCAGGACCAGCTTGAACGAGTTATATTGCCTGATGCGCAACATGCTCGACGAGCGTTTCCCCCACCTGGGCGACTACCAACCGCACTACACGGACTTCAGGGTGGGCGATGTGCGTCACTCGCAGGCAGATATTTCAAAAGCCGCCCGGCTGCTGGGCTATCAGCCTAGCCATCGGCTCGACGATGGACTGCGCGCTTCGCTTGACTGGTATATCGCGCACTTGCAGGCGCCGCTTCGCTGACTCACACCGGTGGCCTGCGGGTAGGTAACACCCGCACCACGCCGCGGAAGTCGACCGTATGCAAGGTCACCGGCCGGCGCCACACTTTTGCCACGTAATCCATCACTTTTTCGGCCTGTTGCAATTCTAGACCCCGTCCGTCGCGCAGATAATCGTGGTGCAAGTCGAGGCTGCCGTCGGCCCCCACCTTGGTCACGCTCACGCAGGGAGCGCCGTAGTTGTACTTGGGCGCAAGGATTGCTTCGCGGATTGCACGTATATCGCGGTTGGCGATGCGCGTTTCGCCATCCTTGCGCATTTCGTAGACGAACAAATCGAGTTGGTCGGCCAGTTCCTGATCCAGGTAATTGCGGATGAAGCCAAAGTCGTCTTCCTCACGGACAATTTGGCGAGCCTTTTCCATGCCATGTTTGTCGATGATGTACTCCCACATCGAAAAGCCCAGGTGATAGGGGTTGACCGACAGCGACAGTTGCTGGCCGCTGCCAAAGGGACGCACCACGTCGGAATGCGACTTGACGGCCGCCACGTAAAGGTCGTGCGGCAGGAAATGTGCTTCGCGCAGCAAGCGCGCATGCCAGTAGGACGCCCACCCCTCATTCATGATCTGGCACGCAAAAATGGGATGGAAGTAAAAAGCTTCCTCGCGCACGGCCAGGAAGATATCGCGCTCCCAGTCTTCCATGTCGGGTGCATAGTGCGCGACAAACCACAGCAAGTCGTACTCCGGCTGGGGAGGTAGCGGCGAACGCTGGGGCGCCTCGTTTTTTACCTCCGGCACGGTTTCGCCCGGCAAGCGAGAAAAGCGGTGATAGAACGGATCCGGACCCCGCTCGGCGGGCGGCGCGATGAATTCGGGGTAGCGTGGACGGTGCAGGGCCTGGTTGACGTCGATGTGGGTTTCCAGCGCCAGCGCCGCGTCGAGCACCGCCTCCACGCGCGACTGGCCGTGCGCCGCCAGCGCGCGTTCCAGCCGCAAGGCCCGTGCAGCGCTTTGTTCGAGTATTTTCCCCCCGGCCATGGAAATGAAGCGGGTGAACAGCTGGTTGTTTTTCGCGAAGTCCGCATGGCCAAGCACGTGCGCGGTGACCAGCGTGTTTTCGGCCAGCGAGTTTTGCTCCTGCATGAAAGCGTGGCAAGGGTCACCGGGAAACATCACTTCGAAAATGCGCGAATGGCCCATGTGCTGGCGCACCAATTGATGGATGTAGCGCACCCCGAACGACCAATGCCGCATACGCACCGGCAAGCCGTAGACGGCGATCTCGACCATGAAATTGGCCGGCACCAGGTCAAAGGTGACGGGATAAAAGTCCATCCCCAGTTCGACGGCGAGTGCCTCGATCTGTTCGGCGTACTGCGCCAGCGTCTCTTGCACGGAACTCATGGGCGTGCCTCGGCAGTGTCTGCTTCCACTTCCTTGGAGAAGAACTTTCGCAGGGCGCGCCAGACGTCATCGGGCGCCGACAGGACGCTGCTACTGATCGGCAAGCCGCGCCGCTCCAGTTCATTGCACAAGCGCCGCATTTCCGTTTCCAGCGCGCGCGGCACGCCAGGCAGCGTTTCGACATAGCCGATGTAATTCAACATGCCCCCCAGTTCGCTCAAGGACTGGTTGGCTGCCGCGCGGTCCTCGGTGAAGTTCTCGCCGTCCGAGGCGTAGAACATATAAATGTTGTTGTGCGCCGCATCGAGTTCCTTGCGCACCAGCTCGTTCACGAGACGGAAGGCGCTCGAAGCGATGGTCCCGCCGATGCCCGTGACCTGGAAAAACTCGCGCTCGCTGAACTCCCACGCATGCGTGGTGTGGGCGATAAAGCGCGTTTCCACCTTGGCATACTTGCGGCGGATGCCTTGCAGCGCAAAAAAGAAAAAGGACTTGGCCAGCTTGCGCTCGAGCTGCGTCATGCTGGCCGACACGTCGATGACAAACAGGATGGTCGCGCTGGTACTCGGCCGCACGCGCGTGACAAGCTGGCGAAAGCGCAGGTCGTCATTCGTAAAGGGCACTGGATTCGTTTGCACGGCGCGCCGCTTGATCGCTTCCTTGACGGTGCGCCGCCGGTCCAGCCGCGAGCGCGCGCCGCGCTTGTCCCAGCCTTCGCGCACCAGTTCAACTTCATCGATGCGCGCACCCGGCTTGGGCTGCAGGTCGGGCAGCTTGAGTTCTTCCCAGATCCAGTCCATGACGTCGTCGATGGAGAACTCGAGCAGCAGGCGCACTTCGCCGTTTTCGCTGCCGCCTTCACCCGACTCGCCACTGCCCGAAGAGGGCTCGCTCTGGCCGGACTGGAGCACGTCGCCCGGCTGGCCTTCGCCCTGGCCGGCGCCCGTCTGGCTGCGGCCTTCGGCCAGCTTGAAGCGGGCGTGTTCAAGCATGCGCACCGGCACCTGCACCGTGCGCTCCTGCGGCCCGGTGATGAGGTCTGGGCCGGCGATCAGGTCGGGCAAATGGCTTTGCACGGCTTCGCGCACCTTGTCGTTGTGCCGCAGCCAATCACGCGCTCCGCGCGAAAATAAGTCATACCACCCCGTGTTGATCATCGCTGTCACGCCATGCCTCCTGACCCGCTGGTGACAATCCCTTACTCTTGCGCCAGCAGGGTGGTCACGTAATTGAGCGCTTCGCGCGCGCTGTGGCTGTCGTAGCCGTATTCGTCTACCAGCCGTTTTTCAACGGCGGAAATCTTGGTGCGGATTTCATCGTCCGGCCGCTTGGCCGAGCTGACCAGCCGCAGCACGTCGCGCCGCTGCTCGAACAGATACTGTTGCACCGCGTCGTTTAACTGCAAATGGCTTTCGAGGCTGAACTTGATGCCGCGCTTGTAGGCGCCCATGGCCTTGCGCACGACCTCCTGGCGGAACGACTGCTTGCCCGACTCGGAAATATGGATTTTTTCTTCCACCGCCCGCAAAAAGCGTTCGTCCGGTCGCCTTTCCTCGTTGGTGATGGGATCCTTGATCTGCCGGTTGTCGAGCATGGATTCAACCTCGTCGAGGTATTTGTTCAGCAAATCCTGCGCTTCCTGTTCAAACGACACGAACAAGGCCTTGTGCACGTCTTCCTTGACCCAGCGGTTGTAGAAGTCCTTGCGCGTCAGTACCAGGTAGTCGACCCATTTGCGCTTTTTCTTGGGATCGATGCGCGCGTCGCTTTCGATGCCATCCTTGAGCGCGAGCAGCACGTCCATGGTCGACAGACTCTTGCGGTTGGACTGAATGATCGCGCTCGACAGCGCGTTGATCACGAAACGCGGCGACACGCCCGCCAATCCTTCATCGGGCGCCTTGTCCTTCTCTTTGACACGCCGGACCTCGTTCCGGTTCACGCCATCGACTTCTTCGTCAGCGTGGATGCGGATTTTCTTGATCAGTTCAACGTCTTTTTCGTCGCCGTCCTGGATGCGGCTGAGAATGGCGAATACGGCCGCCGCGTGCAGTACATGCGGGTCGAGGTGAACATCGCGAAAGGCCGGCGCTGCCGACGAAATAAGCTTGCGGTAGATGCGCGCCTCTTCGCGATAATTAAGCGTGTAAGGCACCTGGATGATGACCATGCGGTCGAGTAATGCCTCATTCTCGCTCTCTTGCAGGAACTTGCGAAACTCGGCCAGATTGGTGTGCGCCAGGATGGTTTCATCGAGGTAGATGAGCGGAAAGCGCGACACCTTGACGTTTTTTTCTTGCGTGAGCGTGAGCAGCAAATACAGAAATTCGCGCTTGACCTTGAGAATTTCGATCATCTCGAGCACGCCGCGGCTGGCGGCATACACGGCGCCCGACCATGACCACGCGCGCGGGTCGCCCTCGTCGCCGTACTGCGCCACCTTGGACAGGTCGACCGAGCCGACCAGGTCGGCCAGGTCGGCGGTGGTGGGGTCATGCGGGGCGTAGGTGCCGATGGCGCTGCGCCCCGATTCGGACACGAAAAAACGTTCCACCGGCATCTGCATGAAGTCGCCGGCGAACTGGTCTTCAAGGCGCGCCCGGCAATGCGGGCACACTTCGCCGGTGATGTCGATGCCGTAGGTGTTGCGGCAAGTGGCACGCATGGTGTGCGGCACCAGGTGCAGCGGCGACTCGTGCACCGGGCAGCCGGCGATGGCGTACAGCGCGCCTTCGTCGGTATAACTGTATTCCTCCAGGCCGCGCTTGAGCAAGATGACCAGCGTGGACTTGCCGCCCGACGGCGGACCGAGGAGCAGCAGCAGGCGCCGCCCCACCTCGGAACCGGCCGCCGCCGCCTTGAAGTAATCGATCACGCGTTCGATCGCGTCGTCAATGCCGAACAAATCTTCGTTGAACAGGCTGCAACGGAAATGGCCGTCCTCGTCGCTGGTGCAGGTGGCGCGGATCATGTCCCAGATGTACTGGTGCGACGTGCGGGCGACCTGGTGCGGCGCGGCGGGCAGCACCGCTTCCATAAAGCCGGAAAAAGTGCCGGACCAATGGCCGGCCCGGTGCTCCCTGGTGAACTGGGTCAGGCTGTTCAAGAAGTTCACTTGCTGGTCCGCCAGCCGGTTGCCGTTTTCCTCGCCGGGTGTAATCACGTTTCCTCCGCTAATGGTGGGCACGACGGACATGGCCGCTCGCCGTGCGTCATTTAAGTATCAGCGTGCGTGGCATCGCGCGGCTGACCAGCATCAACGTGCGGGACTGAACCTTTATTTGCGAGGGCGGTCTCAAATGTAGTACGAGCACGCGAAAAAAAGCAAAAAAAAGCGCCCGAAGGCGCCCTTGATGCTCCGGCAAGCCGGCGTTAAAACGTGGCATTCAGGGTCACCCGCAGTGCGCGCGGCGAGCCTGGCGTGATGTTGTTGTTGCCATTGGCCGAAGCCCAGTACGCCTTGTTGAGCAGGTTCTCCACATTGGCCTGCAATTGCAGGTTGTTGTTGACCTTGTAGAACAGCGCCACGTCGACCCGGGTGTAGGCGGGCAGGGTGACGGCATTGTCGACGGCCGCATAAATGCTGTCGCGGTAAGACACGCCCAGGCCCGCGCCCCATTGGCTGTCCAGGTCGTAGCGGTTCCATAGCGAAAACGTTTGGCGCGGCACGTTGGCCAGCGTGGCGCCGGTTAGCGTCGTGCTGCCCTTGATGAACGCCAGCTCGGCGTCCTGGCAAGCGTAGCCGCCCATCACGCTCCAGGCGGCATTGACCTTGCCCGTCAAGCCCAGTTCCACGCCCTTGGTGCGCTGGCCGTCGGCAAGGATGTTTTGGGTAGCATCGTTCGGGTTGGCGATGATGACGTTGGTACGGTCGAGCTTGTAGACGGCGACGCTGGCGGCCAGGTCGGGGCGGATATCCCACTTGGCGCCCAGTTCCAGGTTCTTGAATTTTTCCGGATCGAATGCGGCCACGCGCGCGGTCAGCGAACCGAGCTGGTCGCCGGCACGGGGCACGTAGGCCAGGCTGTAGCTGCCATACAGCGACAGCGCTTCGAATGGCTTGTAGACCAGGCCCAGGCGCGGCGACACTGGCGTGTCGCGCACGCCCAGCCGGGCCAGCGTGGCCGGGTTCTTGTTCTCGAAGTCAACCTTGAAACGGTCGTAACGCACGCCCGCGATGACTTGCCATTGCGGCGACAATGCGATCTGGTCTTGCAGGTAGACCGAGGCCACGGTCGCCACGCCGTGGTTCAAGGCATCGGTTTTCGAGGTGGCGAACAGCACCGGGCCGACGGCGCGCGGATTGCTCAACAGGACGCGGTCGCCCGCAATGGTGCCGGTCTGGCGCACGTTGTCCGTTTCCTGGCGACCGAACTCCAGGCCAGCGGCCAGCTTGTGCTTCACGCTGCCGGTCGCAAGCGTATAAAACAGGTCGGTCTGGTTGAACAGATTGGTGCGCTGCGTGGCGTTGTTGTAGGCGCCCAGCGTCACCTTGCCATCGGCGCCGGCTGCGCTGCTGGCGTAAATATTCTGATAGAACTTGTCGTAGTCGGCGTAGCGGCTGCGGTTGCGCAGGCTTAAGCCGTTGCCGAAGTCATGGTCGATGACGGCCGTGAACGCATCCACGCGCACCCACACGGGGCTCAGTTCCTGGTTGCCAAAGTACATCGACGGGTCGGTGCGGTAAGGACGCCCGGCAAACGAAGGCACGCCGCGGTCGGCCACGCGGTCGTCGCGGAAATGTTCGTAGCCCAGCACCACGCTGGTGTTTCGGCCAGCGCGGATCGCCAGGGTCGGGTTGACGCCGGCGCGCTCGACGGTCACGCCGTTGCGGTAGGTGTCAGACTTTTCCGCCAACCCATTGATGCGGAAGGCGACCTGATCGTTAATTGCCTGGCCCACATCGACGCTTGCGCGCCGGCTGTCCCATGAACCGAGCGTGAGGGAGGCCTCGCGCACGGGCGTCCAGCCCGGTTGCTTGCTGACGCGGTTGATCACGCCGCCCGACCCGCCGCGCCCGAAAATCATCGCGTTCGAACCCTTGAGTGCCTCGACGCTGTCGATATTGTAGAAATCGCGGAAATACTGGACATCGTCGCGGATGCCGTCGACGTAAAAGTCGCCGGTCGAGCTGTTGCCCCGAAACACCGCCGTGTCGCGGTTGCCTTCGCCCTGCGTGGTGACGATCCCCGGCACGTAGCGCACCACGTCATGCAAGCTTTGCATGTTCTGGTCGCGCATCAATTCCTTGGTGATGACCGTGATCGCTTGCGGGGTATCGCGCAGCAAGGTATCGGTCTTGGTTGCCGTGGAGCTGGACTTGACGTTGTAAGTCGCTTCCGCCGTCCCGATCACCTTCACCTCCTGCAACGTTGTCGCGGGCGCGGCCTGGGCGCAAGCGGCGGCGCTCGCCATGGCCAGGGCGCCCGCTGCGACCAGGTGAGCGGCGGCGGCGATCGGCGTAAGACGGGCGCGGGAAGGGAAGGGCGAGTGGCTGGACATGGTCTTGTCTTTTAATGTTAATGAGAATGACTCGTATTATCATTCATATTCCCACGTTTTGCAATGCACAATCGCTTGCCTTCACGTAAGTTCGCGTGCGCACAGATGACAATGACAAGCCGTTCTATTATAAAATTTCCAGAAACCAGAACAAAGGAAGTCCATGTCCGCCTACGACCATTCCAGCCAGATTGCCGAACTGAAGTCGAAGATTCAGTCGATCCGCTTCGCCATGTTCACCACCGCCGACGACAATGGCCGCCTGCTCAGCCGTCCGATGACCAACCAGGAAATGGATGCCGATGGCAACCTGTGGTTCTTCACGTCCAGCGAAACGGACCTGTGGGAAAACATTGCCGTTCATTCGCAAGTGAACCTGAGCTTTGCCGAGCCGGCCGACAATGTCTACGTGTCGATCAGTGGCCGCGCAGAACGCGTGGTCGAGCGCGCCAAGATCAAGGAGATGTGGAACCCGGCCGTGCAGGCATGGTTTCCCCACGGTCCGGACGATCCGCACGCGATGCTGGTGCGCGTGGTGTCCGACAGCGCCGAATACTGGGATTCCACGGCCAGCACGATGGTGCAGCTATATAAAATGGCCAAGGCCGTGTTGACCGGCACCACGCCGGACGAGACGGAACACGCCAAGCTGAAGCTGTAAGCAGGCGCGCAGCTGGCTACCATCACGCCTTCGCCGCAAGAGGTGGAACAGGGCGCGCGCCTGGCGCGCATGCGCCTGTTCGCCACCGGCTTGCTGGCCGTAATGGCGCTCGTCTTTGTGCTGGCGCGCCTGTTCCGGGACCGGCACCCCGCGCTGGCCTTCGTGGGCGCCTTTGCCGAGGCGGCCATGGTCGGCGCGATTGCCGACTGGTTCGCCGTGACCGCCCTGTTTCGACACCCGCTGGGGCTGAAGATTCCGCACACCGCCATCATTCCGAGCAATAAGGAACGGATTGGTGAGAATCTCGGCAATTTCCTCGAACACAATTTCATGAGCTACGCCGTCGTGCACGGCGAACTCGCACGCATCGACTTTGCCGGCACCGCCGCGCACTGGCTCGACCAGAGCGCCAACGCGCGCGCCGTTGCCGCGCAAATCACCAGCGCCGTGCCGGCACTGCTGCGCATGGTGGAAGACAAGGATGCCGCCATGTTCCTGCGCGACGCGCTGGCCGGCGCGCTCAAGGACGTGCAACTGGCGCCGCTGCTGTCGCGCCTGCTGTCGGTGCTGGTGGCTGGCCGCCAGCACCATGTGCTGCTGGAAAAGCTGCTCGGCATCGTGGCCGCCGCGCTCGAAGCGCACCGCCCGTACATCCGCCAGAAAGTGCACGAGCACAGCCCGCGCTGGCTGCCCAAGGTCATCGATGAAAAATTTTACGAGCGCCTGATGGCGGGCGTGCAAGCTATCCTCGCAGACATGCAAGGCGAGGATAGCGAATGGCGCGACCGTTTCCAGGCCGCCACCGAAGAACTGATAGACAAGCTCGCCACCTCGCCCGAGTACGAAACCAAGTTGCGCGCACTGCTCGACAGCAGCCTGGGCCATCCCTTGTTCCGCGCCTACGTGGGCCAGGTATGGGATGACGTCAGCGCTCGCTTGCTGGCCGACACCACCTCGCCGCAGTCGCGCGTGGGCGCCCATATCGAACAGGCGCTGCAGGCGGTCAGCGGCGCGCTCGGGCGCAACCCGGCGGTGCAGGCCAAGCTCAACGAATGGATCCGCACCTTTGCCGCCGAAACCATCGTCGCCAAGCGCGAACTGATCGTCGACCTGGTGCGGCGCGTGATCCGCAGCTGGGACACCGAAACGCTGTCGCGCAAATTCGAGCTGCACGTGGGGCGCGACCTGCAATATATCCGCATCAACGGCACCATCGTTGGCGGCCTGGTCGGGCTGCTGCTGCACACGGTGGGCCTGCTCTTCTAGCCTGGATTTTGCATAAAAAAGGGCAAGAATGCCGTAAGTGCTTGATATGATGTGAGTATCTCGAAACACACTAACCAAAACGAACGCCACCTTGCCCGACATGAATTCTACCCCAGAGCAGCTCCGTTTTGCGTCCATTCCTGCTCACAGCGTCCGAGCCGATTTTGCTGGCGGCGGTTTGTCATCCGACCTCGGCCCGGTTCTGTTGCGCGGCATCGACCTTCAGATTGGCTTGACCGAGCGTCTCGCTGCCGCCTTGCCTGACCGTCGCCATCAGAGTTATGTCGACCATTCGTATCACGATATTCTGACGCAACGCATCTATCAAATTGCATGTGGCTACGAGGACGGCAACGACTCGAACAGCCTGCGCCACGACCCGATGTTCAAGCTTGGCGCGGCGCGCCTTCCGTTCGACGACGAGGCAACGCTGGCGTCGGGAGCGACGATCTCGCGTTTCGAACATGCCGCCAGACGCCGAGATATTTACCGCGTCAGTCAAGCACTCATGGAACAGT